>NZ_LT629788.1:4262500-4567490 GCF_900105805.1 Pseudomonas moraviensis
GCTTCAGAGATGATTTGGTTATATTTTATACAGTTATTTCATCTTCATCATGTCATTCATCTTTTCCAATTCATCTATTTCAAAGTCAAAAATTACCTATGACCACAGAACCGTCTAAAGCGCCCCCGCTTTACCCGAAGACCCACCTGCTCGCCGCAAGTGGAATCGCCGCCCTTCTCAGTCTGGCGTTGCTGGTATTTCCCTCCAGCGATGTTGAAGCCAAAAAGACGACTCTGAGTCTTGAACTGGAAAGTCCTGCTGAACAACTGACACAAGATCAAGACGCTGCCGATGCAGCTCAAGCCACAACCGAACCTGCAGCTTCCCCGTTCGCACAAATCGAAAACAGCGACGAAAATGCCGCGCAAACAGCCGAAACTGCGCCGGCGCCTGTTGCGGCTGCTGAGAAATCAAAAGAGCCTGGTCACCGCGAGGTCGTGGTCTCCAAAGGCGATACGCTGTCTACCCTGTTTGAAAAGGTTGGCCTGCCTGCAGCCTCTGTGCACGAAGTACTGGCAAGCGACAAGCAGGCCAAACAGTTCAGCCAGCTCAAGCGTGGTCAGAAACTCGAATTCGAACTGAGTCCGGAAGGACAGTTGACCAGCTTGCACAGCAAGGTCAGCGACGTTGAAACCATTACCCTGACCAAGAACGATAAGGGCTATTCGTTCAACCGTGTCACCGCCAAGCCAACGGTTCGCACTGCCTACGTTCATGGCGTCATCAACAGCTCGCTTTCGCAGTCCGCTGCGCGCGCCGGCCTCTCTCACAGCCTGACGATGGATATGGCCAGCGTCTTCGGCTACGACGTCGACTTTGCTCAGGACATCCGTCAGGGTGACGAATTCGATGTGATCTACGAGCAGAAAGTCATCAACGGCAAGGCAGTCGGCACCGGCCCGATCCTTTCCGCGCGCTTCACCAACCGTGGCAAGACCTACACCGCCGTTCGCTACACCAACAAACAAGGCAACAGCAGCTATTACACCGCCGATGGCAACAGCATGCGCAAGGCTTTCATCCGGACGCCGGTTGACTTCGCCCGCATCAGCTCGAAGTTCTCCATGGGCCGCAAGCACCCGATTCTCAACAAGATCCGCGCCCATAAAGGTGTTGATTACGCTGCTCCACGGGGCACGCCGATCAAGGCTGCCGGTGACGGCAAAGTATTACTGGCCGGTCGTCGTGGCGGTTACGGCAACACCGTGATCATCCAGCATGGCAACACTTACCGTACGCTCTATGGCCACATGCAGGGTTTCGCCAAAGGCGTGAAAACCGGCGGTACCGTCAAGCAGGGTCAAGTCATTGGCTACATCGGTACCACCGGCCTTTCTACTGGCCCACATTTGCATTACGAATTCCAGGTAAACGGCGTTCACGTCGATCCGCTGGGCCAGAAGCTGCCAATGGCCGATCCGATCGCCAAGTCCGAGCGCGCGCGTTTCCTGGCGCAGAGCCAGCCGCTGATGGCGCGCATGGATCAAGAGAAGGCCACCATGCTGGCTTCGAGCAAGCGCTAAGCGATGGCCCTGTATATCGGTGTGATGTCCGGAACCAGTCTCGACGGGCTGGACATCGCCCTGATCGAACAGACCTCGGCGATCAAACTGATCGCCACCCACTACCTGCCAATGCCTGATTCCCTGCGCGCCGAGCTGCTTGGCCTGTGTGCCAGCGGCCCCGACGAGATCGCCCGTTCGGCGATTGCCCAGCAACACTGGGTCGAGCTCGCAGCCTCAGGTATTCATGCCCTCCTCGCTCAACAACAGCTCCAACCCGATGCCATCCGCGCTATCGGCAGCCACGGTCAGACCATTCGCCATGAACCGGCACGCGGCTTCACCGTGCAGATCGGTAACCCAGCCCTGCTGACAGAGTTGACCGGCATTACCGTCGTCAGTGATTTCCGCAGCCGCGATGTTGCGGCGGGCGGCCAGGGTGCACCTCTGGTGCCAGCGTTTCACGAAGCTTTGTTTGAAGAGCGTACCGGTAACCAGGCAGTCTTGAATGTAGGCGGATTCAGCAATCTCAGCCTGATTGAGCCAAGCAAACCTGTAGCCGGTTTCGACTGCGGCCCGGGGAATGTTCTGATGGACGCCTGGATTCACCGGCAACGCGGCGAAAACTATGACCGGGACGGGCAGTGGGCTGCGACCGGCACGGTTCAGCCAAGCCTGCTCAAAGCACTGCTCAGCGACCCGTTCTTCGTGACCAAAGGCCCGAAGAGTACCGGCCGTGAAGTGTTCAATCTGCCTTGGCTGGAACAGCATCTTTCACGCCTGCCGAGCTTTGCGGCCGAAGACGTTCAGGCCACGCTGCTCGAACTGACGGCGCTGACCATCGTCGAGTCGCTGCAAAGTGCTCAATCGGACACGCAGGAACTGCTGGTCTGTGGCGGCGGCGCACATAACGCCACACTGATGAAACGACTGGCGGATCTACTGCCGAACACTAAGGTCGCCAGCACCTCAACTCACGGCGTCGATCCGGATTGGGTGGAAGCCATGGCCTTCGCGTGGCTCGCTCATTGCTGCCTGGAAGGGATTGCCGCCAACCGGCCAAGCGTCACCGGGGCTCGCGGTCTGCGCGTACTCGGCGCTATCTACCCGGCATAATCTCCGCACACAAAAACGCCGCAGAACCGAAAGGCTCTGCGGCGTTTTGTTGTGTGCGGTGAAGTGCGATCAGATCGAGAACGACGATCCGCAACCACATGTCGTTGTGGCATTCGGGTTCTTGATCACGAAGCGCGAACCTTCCAGACCTTCCTGATAATCCACCTCGGCACCGGCCAGGTACTGGAAGCTCATCGGATCGACCACCAGGCTCACGCCTTCGCGCTCGACGATGGTGTCGTCATCGGCCACGTCTTCATCGAAGGTGAAACCGTATTGAAACCCAGAACAACCGCCGCCCGTAACGAATACGCGCAGCTTCAAGCGATCATTCCCCTCTTCATCGACCAGGCTCTTCACCTTGTGCGCAGCACCTTGAGTGAATTGCAAAGCCGTGGGGGTGAAGGATTCGACGCTCATGCTGACTATCTCCCGGCGTTACGCCGCCATAATGCGTGATGACGCGCATTATCCGCTTGTCCTAGAAAATTGGTCAACTATTAGAGGAGCAGCGGCAAGCTTCGAGCGCTGAGCTTCAAGCTTGCCGCTGATCTTTTGTAGCTGGTGGCTTGAAGCCCGTAGCTGCTTTTAAGGAAGCATGCCGGCGTGGGACAGGCCGAAGCGCTCGTCCAGTCCGAACAGGATGTTCATGTTCTGCACCGCCTGGCCCGAGGCGCCTTTGACGAGATTGTCGATCACCGAAAGTACCACCACCAGATCGCCATCTTGCGGACGATGCACAGCAATGCGGCAGACGTTGGCGCCGCGCACGCTGCGGGTTTCCGGGTGGCTACCGGCGGGCATTACATCGACGAACGGTTCGTTGGCGTAGCGCTTTTCGAACAGCGCCTGCAGATCCACCGAGCGATCGACCACGGTCGCATAGAGTGTGGAGTGAATACCACGAATCATCGGCGTCAGGTGCGGTACGAAGGTCAGGCCGACATCCTTGCCCGCCGCGCGACGCAGACCCTGGCGAATTTCTGGCAGGTGGCGATGACCTTTTACCGCATAGGCCTTCATGCTTTCCGACGTCTCGGAGTACAAAGAACCTACAGCCGCGCCACGCCCGGCACCGCTGACGCCGGATTTGCAGTCGGCGATCAGGCGCGAAGCGTCGGCCAGCCCTGCTTCAAGCAATGGCAGGAAGCCCAGTTGCGTAGCGGTTGGGTAGCAACCCGGCACCGCGATCAGGCGCGCTTTCTTGATGTGCTCGCGATTGACTTCCGGCAAACCGTAGACAGCTTCGTCCAGCAGTTCTGGCGCGCCGTGCGGCTGGCCGTACCACTTGGCCCATTCATCAGCGTCTTGCAGACGGAAGTCGGCCGACAGATCAATGACCTTGGTGCCCGCCGCCAGCAGTTCGCCTGCCAAGGCGTGAGCCACACCGTGTGGCGTGGCGAAGAACACCACATCGCAGGCGCCGAGGGTTTTCACGTCCGGCACGCTGAACGCCAGGCCGTCGTAGTGGCCGCGCAGGTTCGGGTACATGTCAGCCACGGCCAGACCGGCCTCGGATCGGGAAGTGATGACGACCACTTCTGCCTGCGGATGCTGTGCCAACAGACGCAGCAGTTCGACACCGGTGTAACCCGTGCCGCCGACGATACCGACCTTGACCATAAACCTGCCCTCAACGAACCCACTGGAAAGCCGTCGATAATAGGGGCCGCGCGCGCCTGCGACAACCGCCAAGGTGACGCGCGGGCGCTCAAGCCACTACTATCTGGCTACCGTGAATGAGGGAATAACCAAAAATGCTCTATCTATGGCTTAAAGCGTTTCACATCGTCAGCGTCGTCTGCTGGTTTGCCGGGCTGTTCTACTTGCCGCGCCTGTTCGTTTACCACGCACAAAGTGCAGACACGATCAGCCAGGAACGCTTCAGCGTCATGGAGCGCAAGCTGTATCGCGGCATCATGGGCCCGGCGATGATCGCCACGCTGATCTTCGGTGGCTGGCTGATCTACCTCAACCCGTCACTCTTCAGCCAGGGCGGCTGGATCCACGCCAAGCTGACCCTGGTCGTATTGCTGATCGGCTACCACCACATGTGCGGCGCGCAGGTAAAACGTTTTGCCCGTGGCGAAAACACCCGCAGCCATGTCTTTTATCGCTGGTTCAATGAAGTGCCGGTTCTGATATTGCTGGCTATCGTAATTCTGGTCGTGGTCAAGCCGTTCTAACTTCAATCAATACAGATATTCGGGGTGTTCTCAATGTCGCTGCCCGCTCTGCTCGAAAAACGCCTGCGTCTGCCCGTCGTAGCGGCGCCGATGTTTCTGATTTCCAATCCGGAGCTGGTGCTCGCCTGCTGCCGCAATGGCGTGGTCGGCAGCTTTCCGGCGCTGAACCAGCGCGAGAGCAGCGGATTCAAGGCCTGGCTGGAACAGATCGAGGCGGGCCTGGCGACGCTGGATAATCCGGCCCCTTATGCCGTGAACCTGATTGTTCACCACAGCAACCCGCGCCTGCAGACGGATCTGGACATCTGCGTCGAGCACAAGGTACCGATTGTCATCACCAGCCTCGGCGCGGTGAAGGAACTGGTCGACGCGGTGCACGGCTATGGCGGTCTGGTGTTCCACGACGTGACCACGCGGCGCCATGCCGAGAAAGCCGCTGAAGCCGGGGTCGACGGACTGATTGCCGTCGCAGCCGGTGCCGGTGGGCATGCCGGCACCTGGAGTCCGTTTGCGCTGATTGCCGAAATCCGCGAGTTTTTCGACAAGACGCTGTTGCTTGCAGGATGTTTGAACCACGGCCATGAGATTCTCGCCGCGCAGCTGCTCGGCGCGGATTTGGCCTACTTCGGTACGCGATTTATCGGCACCACCGAAAGTCACGCGCCTGACGCCTACAAAGACATGCTGCTGACAGCCAAGGCTGCCGACATCATTCATACTCCAGCTGTGTCGGGAGTGCCGGCCAGCTTCATGCGCCAGAGCCTGGAAGCGGCCGGTTTCGACATGGCAACGCTACAAGGCAAGGGCGAGGTGAATTTCGGCGACAAGCTCAAGCCGCTCAATGATGAGGCCAAAGCCTGGAAGACCGTGTGGTCGGCGGGCCAGGGTGTTGGTCAGATTGACGATCTGCCAAGCGTGGACCAGTTGATTGCGCGGCTGGACGCGGAATATCGTCAAGCCCAAACGCGCGCTGCACAGCTGCCACAACGCTGGCCGCGCTGAGAGATATCCGGCCAGTCACTATCAGGCTGGCCTCGACTTGATACCTGCAAACCCAATCGCGACAAGGATGCCTCGGCCATGAGCGAACCCCGTTACAAGATCGTCTTCGACGGCGCGCTGCAACCCGGCGTCGACCTCACTACTGCCAAACTGAATCTGGCGGATCTGTTCAAAAGCGATGTGGCCGCCATCGAGCGCCTGTTCAGTGGCCGCGCCGTCGCCCTCAAACGGGATTTATCCCACAGCGATGCCCAGACGTATCTGCAAGCGTTGAGCAAAACCGGGATCGATGCGCGGATCGAAGCGGAAACTGCCATTGAGCTGAGTCTGGCAGATGTCCACGATAACCCTGCAGCGGTGGCCGAACCGAACTCGCCCTACGCCCCGCCACGCGCCAACGTCGGACAAAGCCTGCCAGCGTTTGCCACGCTCAAGCCATTCAGTGTCGAAGGCCGGATCGGTCGCCTGCGCTTTCTGGCCTGGACCATGGTCTTGAGTCTGGTGGCCCTGCCCATCGTCGGCGTGTTCGCCTTGATTGCGTTGGGACTGGTCAGCGGCGACTCGACAACCGGCCTGATTTTCGGCGGGATTCTGGCCGTCTTCCTGTTTATTGGCTTCATGATCGTCAGCATTCTGTTCAGCGTTCAGCGCCTGCACGATATCGGCTGGTCAGGCTGGCTGTGGTTGCTGAATCTGGTGCCGTTCGTGGGCAGCTTCTTCCCACTGGTGATCATGGTCGTCCCCGGCAATACCGGCGCCAACCGCTATGGCCCGCCGCCGCCGCCCAACAGCACAGCGGTCAAAGTGCTGTGCTCATTGTGGATCGTGTTCTTCGCGCTGATTTTTGCCGGCGGCCTCCTTGGTGGCTTCTCCGCTGTGCAAGAGGAGTACGAAAGCAATCTGGAAAGCAGTTATGACAGCGGCTCGGTGACCACCGACGAAGTTGAGGTCGTCGAACCGCCAGCGATTTCCGCCGACGAGGCAGCCGAACCGGCGCAGGCCCCTGTAGACTCTGCGCAAGAATGAACAGCGCTCCTCGCCGTGACAACCGCGTCGCCGGCGCGGAGCTGTTGCGATGGAGAACTGCATGACCCGTTACGCTCTGATCACTGGCGCCTCCAGCGGCATCGGCCTGGCCATGGCCGAAGCGCTGGCCCGGCGCGGCCGCAGCCTGATTCTGGTGGCACGACAGCGTGATCAGCTGGAAAGTATCGCCATCGAGCTGACCCAGCGCTTCGATGTCGAAGTGTTGTTTCGTGCCTGCGACCTCGGCGAACCGTTGCGCCTGTCCGGCTTTTTGCTGGAGCTCGAAGAAGGTGACCGGCAGATCGATCTGCTGGTCAACTGCGCCGGTATCGGCACGTGCGGCCCGTTTCTCGCGCAGGACTGGATGACCGAACAGGACCTCATCGAGGTCAACATCCTGGCCCTCACCCGCCTTTGCCATGCGGTCGGCAACAGCATGGCGCTACTGGGTGGCGGGCAGATTCTGAACGTCGCCTCGGTGGCCGCTTACAGCCCCGGCCCATGGATGAGCACTTACTACGCCAGCAAAGCCTACGTGCTGCACTTTTCCGAAGCCCTGCGCGTCGAGCTCAAACAAAGCGGCGTGAAAGTCTCGGTGCTGTGCCCTGGCCCGACACGTACGCCGTTCTTCCGTACCGCACAAATGAGCAGCGAAAAGATCGAAAGCAGCAACTCGCTGATGAGTCCGGAAGAGGTCGCGCTGCATGCCGTGCGTGCACTGGATAAAAATCGCGCAATCATCATTCCGGGACGACGCAACCGCTGGCTGGCGTTCCTGCCGCGGCTGGGTTCGCGCTGGCTTAACCGGACGATTGTCGGCATGGTCAACAAAGCTTACTGCCCCCGCTAGGAAGACGACTTCGAAGCGGTACACTCGATTCAGCCCAACTCAACGGAGAAACAGCAGTGGATACTCTGTTCACCAAGATCATCAACCGGGAAATCCCGGCCAATATCATTTACGAGGACGACCAGGTTCTGGCCTTCCACGACATCGCCCCACAAGCTCCGGTGCACTTTCTGGTAATCCCGAAAAAACCGGTGCGCACGCTCAATGACCTGACCGAAGACGACAAGGCGCTGGCCGGGCACATCCTGTTCACTGCGCAGCGTCTGGCGCTGGAACTGGGTTGCGAAGAGGGCTTTCGCGTGGTGATGAACTGCAATGAACTTGGCGGGCAGACTGTCTATCACATTCATATGCACGTGCTGGGGCAGCGTCAGATGAACTGGCCGCCGGGCTGATTGGCGACAACCGACTGTGGGAGCGAGCCTGCTCGCGAAGGCGTCGATACATTCAACACTTCAGTATCCGATAATCCGCTTTCGCGAGCAGGCTCGCTCCCACAAAGAGCAAAATCAGCAGCCAATGACCCAGCGCAAACCCTCGCCGGCCGATTCGGTTAAACTGGCCGCCGAGATTCTTCCCGGAGGTCAGCATGACTACCCAACGTCACTACTCGCCCATAGACCGTCTTCTGCTGCAAGCCGATGCCGCGATGCGCACGCTGTTGCCCTTCAGTGGCCAGCCGTACCGTCCATCGCCAGCGATTCTGCAGCCGGACACGCAGATGAGCGACGAAGACACCCGCCACGTCGCCGGCCTGATGCGCATCAACCACACCGGTGAAGTCTGCGCCCAGGCGCTGTACCAGGGCCAAGCACTGACCGCCAAGTTGCCGCAAGTACGCCAAGCCATGGAGCACGCGGCGGAAGAAGAGATCGATCATCTGGTCTGGTGCGAGCAGCGCATTCACCAACTGGGTAGCCACACCAGCGTGCTGAATCCACTGTTTTACGGCATGTCGTTCGGCATCGGCGCGGTCGCCGGACTGATCAGCGACAAGGTCAGTCTTGGTTTCGTCGCGGCGACCGAGCATCAGGTGTGCAAGCACCTGAATGAGCATCTGGAGCAACTGCCGGCCGAGGACGAGAAGTCCCGGGCGATTCTCGAGCAGATGCGCATCGATGAACAACATCACGCGGAAAGTGCTCTGGATGCGGGCGGGTTTCGTTTTCCGGCGCCGGTGAAGTTCGGGATGAGTCTGTTGGCGAAAGTGATGACCAAGAGTACCTATCGGATTTGAGATCTGGGTCGATGCTGATGGCCTCATCGCGAGCAGACTCACTCTTACAGGGCTCCGTATTGCAGCAATAAAAAAGGCGACTGCCGTGAGGGAGTCGCCTTTTTCGTGTCCGGGAATCTTAGGTCGGCATGTTGCGCGCGTAGAAGATTTCCAGCATTTCGTGCTTCACACGGTCGGTCACCTGGGCACGTTGCTCGGGCGAAAGATTGCTGGTGGCGTCGCCGAACAGGTAGTTGTCCAGTTCGAAGTTCTTCAACAGCATCTTGGTGTGGAACAGGTTTTCCTGGTACACGTTCACGTCGGTCATCTGGTACGCGTCGCGGGTGTCTTCGGAGAGGTAGTTCTGGATCGAGTTGATTTCGTGGTCGATGAAGTGCTTGTTGCCTTCAACGTCACGGGTGAAGCCGCGCACACGGTAATCCACGGTCACGATGTCCGAATCGAACTGGTGAATGAGGAAGTTGAGCGCTTTGAGCGGTGAAATGACACCACAGGTCGACACGTCGATATCCACACGGAAGGTCGCAATACCATCGTCCGGATGGATTTCCGGGTAGGTGTGTACCGTGATGTGGCTCTTGTCGAGGTGGGCCAGAATGATTTCGGGCAACGGGCCCGGCGATTCTTCGATCTGGCTGTCAGTCGGGGTTACCGGCTCTTCCGAAATCAGAATCGTGACGCTGGCGCCCTGGGGTTCATAGTCCTGACTGGCGATGTTCAGGATGTTGGCACCAATGATCTCGACAACTTCTGTGAGAATCTGCGTCAGGCGTTTCGCGTTGTACTCTTGATTGATGTACTCGACGTAAGCCTGCTGGTCTTGCGGGGTTTCCGCGTAGCAGATGTCATAGATGTTGAAGCTCAAGGTCTTTGTCAGGTTATTGAACCCGTGGAGCTTGAGTTTGCTTTTCACCGTTAAAAACTCTCTATGTATGCGGCGCGGCCGCGTGATCAAGCATGCCCGTCAAGTGCGAACAACGCACCTGCGTAGGACGGTTAACACCTCTTCGCGATGGCGATTTTGGTTATCTGTTCAGGCGGATGACCTGTCGGCTGACCGATCACTGCCCTGAAAAAAGTGGCGCATTATGCAGACGTCAGCGGGGGATCGCCAGAGTCTGCACTGCTTTTATGATAGTTGAATGTCGGTTCAACCGAGTTCAACGATTTCATAGTCGTGGGTAATCGCCACGCCAGCCGCGCCGAGCATGATCGACGCGGAGCAATACTTCTCGGCCGACAGCTCGATGGCGCGCTTGACCTGGGCTTCTTTCAGGCCCCGGCCCTTGACTACGAAGTGCATGTGGATCTTGGTAAAGACCTTGGGATCTTCAGTCGCGCGCTCGGCGTCGAGGAAGGCTTCGCAGCTTTCAACGGCCTGTCGCGACTTCTTCAGGATGCTGACCACGTCGAAGTTGCTGCACCCGCCGACACCCAGCAAGAGCATCTCCATCGGGCGAACCCCGAGGTTACGGCCACCGGCGTCCGGCGGACCGTCCATCACCACAACATGACCGCTGCCCGATTCGCCGAGGAACATGGCTTCGCCAGCCCATTGGATGCGTGCCTTCATCGCCCAGACTCCACTGTAAAAAAAGGGTCGCCAGCTTAGCACAGGGCTTTGTCCCGGCAGGAACGACGTCCTAGGACGGATGCTGTCTGGCTGTAGGTAATTTCTCGAATTTTCGACGAAGTGTCTGGTAAGCTGGCGCCAATTCGCTGGCGCCCATTCGTCAGCCCTGTAGCGACCGCCTTCAGCGCCTCATAAAAACTCAAACATCACCGTGCAGTCTTTTCGGGATACAACCATGGTTGCTATTACCCCCACACCCAAAATCAAGAACATCGACAAGCTGCTGATGCATTGCCAGCGCCGGCGTCATGCGGCAAAGAGCAACATCATCTGCGCCGGCGATCGCTCGGACACGCTGTACTTCATCATCAAGGGCTCGGTCACCATCCTCATCGAAGACGACGATGGTCGCGAGATGATCATCGCCTACCTGAACGCCGGGGATTTCTTCGGCGAACTGGGCCTGTTCGAACAAGCCGGCCACGAACAGGAACGCAGCGCCTGGGTGCGGGCCAAGGTCGAGTGCGAAACCGCGGAGATCAGTTACGCCAAGTTCCGCGAACTGTCGCAGCAGGACCCAGACATTCTTTACGCACTCAGCGGACAAATCGCACAACGCCTGCGCAACACCACGCGCAAAGTCGGCGACCTGGCGTTTTTCGACGTCACCGGTCGAGTCGCTCGGTGCCTGCTGGAACTGTGCAAACAGCCGGACGCCATGACGCACCCGGATGGCATGCAGATCAAAGTCACCCGCCAGGAAATCGGTCGGATCGTCGGTTGTTCGCGAGAGATGGTCGGCCGCGTGCTCAAGGATCTTGAAGAACGCAACCTGGTCGACGTGAAGGGCAAGACCATGGTGGTCTTCGGGACACGCTAAGCCTGCAAATCAGGCGCTGTAGATCTGCGCCAACATCAAACGAAACAGCTCATCGAGACGCGCCAACGCTTGTGGCGCGTTGAATTTCTCATGCAAGGCGATGTGGCTTTGCGCCCTCACCCGTTGCTCCAGCCCGCAGGCTTCATTGAAGCGATTGACCGCGGCGACCATCGACTCGCGCTCGTCATCCATCAGCATCGCCCCGTGCACCAGACCCACCGGACGTTGTCCGCCTTGGCTCTGACGCCAGCGCTGGGCGGTGCCGACCATCTTGCGGCCGTCGAGATTGACGTTGAAGCGGCCATCGCAGAATGCACCGTCGATTTCCCCCACCGACGATGTGCCACCCAACTCATCCAGCAACTGACAGATCGGATCGCACAGGCGACGATAGCCGGTTTCGATGCGGTTCAAGTCGCCTTCGCTGCGAGGCGGGGCATAGACCAGAGCAATGTTGATGGTTGCAGCAGATTGCGGCACCGGCTCGCCGCCGGTTTCTCGCAGCAGCACCGGCCAGCCGGCGGCAGCGGAGACTTCGCAGGCGTGGGCGAATTGCGGGAGACGGTTGAGGCGGCGCGGCATGACCAGCGCGCGGTCGGTGGGTTGCCAGAACAGCAGACCGAATTCGGCGTCGCCGGCGCAGACCGAGGCCAACAAGTCCTGTTCGGCTTGCAGGCCGGATTCGATGGTCAGGGGTGTTGGCAGCGACATGGGGGGCTCCGGCAGATTGAATCTCTTTAGCGGAATTCAGGGCCTCTTCGCGAGCAGGCTCGCTCCCACACTGGAATGCATTTCCCTGTGGGAGCGAGCCTGCTCGCGAATGGGGGCGACTCGGTCAGTCGAGGGTCGAACCGCTGACGACTGGACCGCCCCGCTCCGGGAAGAACAAGCGCTGCAATTCAACGCCCGGGTTTTCCGCGCGCATGAACGCTTCGCCGACCAGGAACGAATACACATCGCTGATTTCCATCAGCTCGACGTCGGCCCGATTGAGGATGCCGCTCTCGGTGATCACCAGGCGATCGCGCGGGATGCGCGGCAGCAGGTCGAGAGTGGTTTCCAGGCTGACATCAAATGTGTGCAGGTTGCGGTTGTTGACGCCAACCAGCGGCGTGTCGAGGGTCTTCAGCGCGCGTTCCAGTTCGTCACCGTCGTGCACTTCCACCAATACGTCGAGACCGACGCCCTTGGCCACGGCGGCCAGTTCGGCCATTTTCACGTCGTCGAGCGCGGAGACGATCAGGAGCACGCAATCGGCGCCAAGCGCGCGGGCTTCAACGATCTGGTACGGATCGATCATGAAGTCCTTGCGGATCACCGGCAGCTTGCACGCAGCGCGTGCCTGTTGCAGATACGCATCGGCGCCCTGGAAGTAATCGATGTCGGTCAGCACCGACAGGCAAGTCGCCCCGCCCTTTTCGTAGCTCTTGGCGATGTCGGCCGGCACGAAGTCTTCGCGGATCACGCCTTTGCTCGGCGAGGCCTTTTTGATTTCAGCAATCACTGCCGGCTGTTTCTTCTTCGCTTGCGCGAGCAATGCCTGGGCAAAACCACGGGGTGCATCGGCCGCCTTGGCCAGACCTTCCAGCTCGCTCAGGCTGACCCGAGCGCTGCGCTCGGCGACTTCCTCAACCTTGCGCGCCAGAATGTTTTCCAGAACCGTCGGTACACTCATCCTTCATTCTCCACTTTGAATACCGCGGTAAAGGCACCCAGCTCCTCGAGTTTTTCCCGAGCGAGGCCGGTGTGCAGCGCGTCGTGCGCCAGCTCCACACCTTGTTTCAGACTGTTTGCCAGGTCGGCGGCATACAGCGCCGCACCGGCATTGAGCACAATCATCTCGGCCGCTTTCTGGCCGTTTTCGGTTTTGCGCTTGCCGAGGGCATCGCGGATCAGCGCCAGCGATGCTTCCGGGCCCTCGACCGAGAGGCCGTGCAGGCTCTGGCTCTTCATGCCTAGGTCTTCCGGTTCGACCCAATACTCAGTGATTTCGTTGTTTTTCAGTTCGGCGACAAAGGTCGGCGCGGCGAGGCTGAATTCATCCAGACCGTCCTTCGAATGCACCACCAGCACGTGTTTGCTGCCCAGTCGCTGCAAGACTTCGGCCAATGGCCGGCACAGCGCCTGAGTAAACACGCCTACCACTTGATGTTTCACACCGGCCGGATTCGTAAGCGGGCCGAGCATGTTGAACAGCGTGCGCAGGCCGAGTTCGCGGCGCGGGCCGGCGGCGTACTTCATCGCTTTGTGGTGAGTCTGGGCAAACATGAAACCGATACCGACGTTGTCGATGCAGCGCGCGACCTGTACCGGGGTGAGGTTCAGGTAAATGCCGGCAGCCTCCAGCAGATCAGCGCTGCCGCTCTTGCCGGAGACTGCGCGGTTGCCGTGCTTGGCCACGGTGCAACCGGCCGCTGCAACAACAAAGGAAGACGCGGTCGAGACGTTGAAGATGTTCGCACCGTCACCGCCGGTGCCGACCACATCGACCACGCCGTCGAGGGTTTTCAGCTCGACCTGATCGGCCAGCTCACGCATCACCGACACGGCGCCGACGATCTCGTCGATGCTCTCGCTCTTCATGCGCATGGCCATCATGAACGCGCCGATCTGCGCTTCGGTGCACTGGCCGGTCATGATTTCGCGCATCACATCGCGCATTTCATCGGTACTGAGGTCGAGGTGATCGACGATACGGCTCAGGGCTGTCTTGATATTCATGGGAAGTCCTTAGCGCGTGCCGCCGGTTTGTTTGAGGAAATTGGCAAACAGTTCATGACCCTGCTCGGTGAGGATCGACTCGGGGTGGAACTGTACGCCCTCGATGTTCAGGGTCTTGTGACGCAGGCCCATGATTTCGTCGACCGAGCCGTCGTCGTGTTGGGTCCACGCGGTCAGTTCCAGGCAATCGGGCAGGCTCTCGTGCTTGACGATCAGCGAGTGATAGCGGGTAACGGTGAGCGGATGATTGAGGCCGGCAAACACGCCCTTGTCCTCGTGGAATACCGGGCTAGTCTTACCGTGCATGACCTGGCGGGCACGCACCACATCACCGCCGAAGGCCTGGCCGATGGACTGGTGGCCGAGGCACACGCCGAGGATCGGCAGTTTGCCGGCGAAGTGCTTGATCGCGTCAATGGAAACGCCCGCCTCGGTGGGCGTGCACGGCCCGGGGGAAACCACGATGCGCTCGGGATTCAGCGCTTCGATTTCGGCGATGGTCAGTTCGTCGTTGCGCACCACTTTGACCTCGGCACCCAGCTCGCCGAGGTATTGCACAACGTTGTAGGTAAAGGAGTCGTAGTTGTCGATCATCAGCAACATGGCGTTTCGAACCTCTTGAATTCTGACTTGATGACAGCCTTCAGATGACTTGCCCGCAGGGCGCTGCGCGATGTCGGACGCGCACAGGGCGCCAGCACAGCGGCATTTCAAACAGACAAGGAAGGCAAAGCGATACAGATCCGGCGGGGCCGGCAGAGAAGATTCAGGCGCGCCAACGCCAGCGGGCGTGTGCCTTGATGACTTGATCCAGAAGTTTGCTGGTGATCAACACGGGGAAGGTCTCGTTCATACGTTCCGGCACAGTAACTTAGCTGGGCGGAGCGTGCAATATGGCGGGGCCTGCGGGTTATGAAACGGCAGAAGGATTCGCGACCGATGGCAAAACGCCGAACGTTTTTGGTACTGTCGTTTCGTTCACCTACAACAATAAATAAACGGACTTGCTCATGATCAGACAAACGTTGTTTGTACCGCTGGCCGGCTGCTTGCTCGCACTGGCCTGCGCCCAGGCCAATGCAGCACCCAACCCTTATTCGAGCTTCATCGTATTCGGCGACAGCCTCAACGACGCCGGCACCTTCGCCGACACGGGCGGCCCGGCGGGCTCCACCGAGCGCTACACCAACCGCACCGGGCCGGTATATCGGGATGGCAGCGGCGAAGTTTATTCATTGAATTCCACACAGTTGCTTGGCGGTCGCCTGGGCTTTTCCGCCGACCAGACTGCCTCGTCCAGCTCCGCGGTGCGCGCGGCAAACGGCCAGCCCGACGGCAACAACTGGGCGGTCGGCGGCTATCGCACTGACCAGATTCTCGACTCGATCACCACCCAATCGGCCACCGGCGAACGCACCCGCGCCGGTTACCTGCCGTCGAACGGTTTTCGCGCCGACCCGAATGCGCTGTATTACATTTCCGGTGGCGGCAACGACTTCCTCCAGGGCCGCATTCTCAGCCTGCCCCAAGCCAACGCCGCTGCCGATCGGCTGGCCGACAGCGTGCAGACTCTGCAGACCGCCGGCGCCAAATACGTGATGGTCTGGCTGCTCCCCGACGTGGGCCTGACACCTGCCATCAACGGCACGCCGCTGCAAGCGTTCAGCAGCACCCTCGCCAACCAGTTCAACAGCCAGTTGGTGACGCGCCTGCAAGGCATCAACGCCGAAGTCATTCCGCTGAACATTCCGGTGCTGCTCTCGGAAGTCTTCGCCGACCCGGGGCGCTTCGGTCTGGCCACTGACCAGAACCTCACCGCGACCTGCTTCAGTGGCAGTGGCTGCCCGGAAAACCCCCGCTACGGGATCAACAGTGCTACGCCGGATCCGACCAAGCTGATCTACAACGATGGCGTGCACCCGACCGAATCCGGGCAGAAACTCATCGCCGATTACGCCTACTCTCTACTGGCAGCGCCGTGGGAACTGAGCCTGTTGCCGGAAATGGCCCACGGCACTGTGCGTGCGCATCAGGATGAATTGCGTAACCAATGGCAGGCGGATTGGGAAAACTGGCAAGCGGTCGGCCAATGGCGCGCTATCGTCTCGGCGGGCGGACAGCATCTGGATGTCGACAGCCAGAGCAGCGGCGCCAGTGCCGATGGCAGCGGTTACAACCTCAACGTCGGCGGCAGCTATCGCCTGAACGAAGCCTGGCGCGTGGGCGTGGCGGCCGGTTTGTACCGGCAGAATCTCGAGGCCGGCCACAACGACTCCGACTACAAACTCAACAGCTACATGGCCACCGCGTTCGCCCAGTTCCAGCAGAATCGCTGGTGGGCCGACGCCGCGCTGACCGGCGGCAAACTCGACTACGACAATCTCAAGCGCAAGTTCGACCTCGGCGCCAGCGAGGGTGCGGAGAAAGGCGATACCGACGGCAGCCTGTGGGCGTTCAGCACGCGCCTCGGTTATGACATTGCCCAACCCGGCAGCCAATGGCACCTGTCGCCATTTGTCAGCGCCGATTACGCCAGTGTCGATGTCGACGGTTACTCGGAAAAGAGCAATCGCGCCACGGCGTTGACCTTCGATGACCAGAGCCGCGATTCGAAACGTCTGGGCCTGGGCATTCAGGGCAAGTACAACTTCACCGCGCAAACGCAGGTGTACGGCGAATACGCGCATGAGCGTGAATACGAAGATGACGTGCAGAAGGTCAACATCGCCCTCAATACCCTGCCGGCCAATGACTTCACCCTTGAAGGCTATACACCGGCGAGCCATCTGAACCGCTTGAGCCTTGGCGTCAGTCACAAGCTGACGGCGGACCTGGCGCTGCGTGGGGGGTATACGTTGCGCAAGGACGATGACTTCAAACAGCAGGGATTGAATGTCGGGGTTGTGCTGGATTTCTGAGTGATGGATGCAAAAAAAAGCGGCGCCCTGACTGGCGCCGCTTTTTTATTGCCGTACACAGATCAGATGTAGGAGTGAGCCTGCTCGCGATAGCGAATCAACATTCAACAAATTTGCTGTCTGACACACCGCTATCGCGAGCAGGCTCACTCCTACAAGGGTTTGGTGTTGGCTCAAATTTCCGGGGTCTGCTCGGCCAAAGCCACGGCGCGGAACATCGCGCGGCGTTTGTTCAGGGTTTCTTCCCACTCCAGCGCCGGCACCGAGTCGGCGACGATGCCGCCACCGGCCTGCACATGCAGCTCGCCGTTCTTGATCACAGCGGTACGAATGGCAATGGCGGTGTCCATGTTGCCGTTCCAGGCAAAGTAACCGACCGCGCCGCCATATACCCCACGCTTGACCGGCTCGAGTTCGTCGATGATTTCCATCGCGCGAATTTTCGGCGCGCCGGACAAAGTCCCCGCCGGCAGAATCGCCCGCAGTGCGTCCATGGCCGTCAGGCCCGACTTCAACTGGCCGGTGACGTTGGAGACGATGTGCATGACGTTGGAATAACGCTCGATGACCATTTTCTCGGTGAGCTTCACCGAACCGATTTCCGAGACGCGCCCGGTATCGTTGCGGCCCAGATCGATCAGCATCAAGTGCTCGGCGATCTCCTTGTCATCCGAGAGCAGATCCTGCTCCAGCGCCACATCGGCTTCTTCAGTCGCACCGCGTGGACGCGTGCCGGCAATCGGGCGCACGGTGATCAGGTTGTCTTCAACGCGCACCAGCACTTCCGGCGAACTGCCGACGACATGGAAATCGCCGAAGTTGAAGAAGTACATATACGGCGTCGGGTTGAAGCACCGCAGGGCGCGGTACAGATCGATCGGCGCAGCCTTGAAGTCGATCGACATACGCTGCGACGGCACGACCTGCATGCAGTCGCCGGCAAGGATGTATTCCTTGATGGTGTCGACGGCTTTTTCGTAATCGTCCTGAGTGAAGCTCGAACGGAACACCGGATCGGCCGATTGCTGTTTGCTGAAATCCAAGCCACGACGCGGGGTGATCGGCTGACGAAGTTGCTCGAGCAACTCCTGCAAACGCGCCTGGCCTTGCTCGAAGGCATCGGCCTGGGCAGGGTCGGCAAGGACAATCGCGTGCATCTTGCCGGCCAGGTTGTCGAACACCACGACGGCGTCGGACACCATCAGCAGAATGTCCGGCACGCCCAACGGATCCGGGTTCGGACACTTGCCCAGACGCTTCTCGACATAGCGCACGCAGTCGTAACCGAAGTAACCGACCAGGCCACCGTTGAAACGCGGCAGACCGGCGATGGTCGGCACGTTGTAGCGCGCCTTGAAGGCTTCGACGAAGGCCAGCGGATCTTCAACATCGTGGCTTTCAGTCTCGACGCCATCAACAGTGATGCTGACGTGATGGTCGTGCACCCGCAGCACGGTGCGGCACGGCAGACCGATGATCGAGTAACGGCCCCACTTCTCGCCGCCCTGCACCGATTCGAGCAGGTAGGAGTTGGGCTGGTCAGCCAGTTTCAGGTAGATCGACAGCGGCGTGTCGAAGTCGGCCAGGGTTTCGCAGGCCAGCGGGATGCGGTTATAGCCGTCAGCGGCCAGACGCAGGAATTCTTCGCGAATCATAAGGTGCCTCGTGGTGTGAGGTGCAATCAGTCAGTCAGGCAAACGCGCCGGCAGGGCCGGCCAGAATCAGTCAGGCGCGCCAACGCCAGCGGGCCAGGGCCTTGATGACTTTCATCCAGAGTTTGCGGGTGACCACCACGATGGCGTTTCCAGAAGGGGGTTGAACAGCGTCGGGCAACGTTATCCCACCGGCCAGATCCAGGCAACCGGGAATTAGCTTGCGCAAATCGTCGATCACCAGAGCCGGGGATTCCTCGGCAATCGGCCGGCCATGGTTGTATCCGTAGCTCAGCGCCACGCACTTGACCCCAGCCGCTTTCGCCGCCTGCACATCGCTGCGCGAGTCGCCGACGAACAACGATTGCGAGGCCGGAATGTTGGCCATTTTCATCACGAAAAACAGCGCCGCCGGGTCAGGCTTCTTCTGCGGCAGGGTATCGCCACCGATGATCCACTTGAAGTAGCGGCCGATCTTCATCTGATCGAGCAGCGGCGCGACGAACCGCTCGGGCTTGTTGGTGATCAACGCCATGGCCACGCCTTGCTTGTGCAGCCACTTGAGCGTGTCGCGCACACCGGGATAGACCACGGTCAGCTCATGGCTGGCGCCGTACGCCTCCATGAAAATTTCCAATGCGCGCTCGGCTTCGGCGTCATCCACCGCCGAATGATCGATGCCACCCGCCAAGGCCCGACGCACCAGCACCGGCGCGCCGTTGCCGACCCATTCGCGTACCGCCTCGATACCCGCCGGCGGACGGCCGAGGGAGAGCAGCATGGTGTCCACCGCCGCTGCCAGGTCGGGAACCGAATCGATCAGTGTGCCATCCAGATCGAACATCACCAACCTTGGCAATTGCCCCGGGAACAGCTGCTCAAAACCGCTCATGGGCGCGCCAGTGCCAGTTCGGAACGCATCTTGTCGATGACTTCCTGATAGTTGGGCGCATTGAAAATGGCCGAGCCGGCGACAAAGGTGTCAGCGCCGGCGGCGGCGATTTCGCGGATGTTGTTGACGTTGACGCCGCCGTCGATCTCCAGACGGATATCGCGCCCCGAAGCGTCGATGATCGCCCGAGCTTCGCGCAGTTTGTCGAGGGTGCCGGGAATGAACTTCTGCCCGCCGAAGCCCGGGTTGACGCTCATCAGCAGGACCATGTCGACCTTGTCGATCACGTACTTGAGCACGTCAAGCGGGGTCGCCGGGTTGAACACCAGGCCGGATTTGCAACCGCCTTCACGGATCAGTTGCAACGAGCGATCAACGTGCAGCGTGGCTTCCGGGTGGAAGGTGATGTAGGTCGCGCCGGCTTCGATGAAGTCGCCAACGATGCGGTCCACCGGGCTGACCATCAGGTGCGCGTCGATCGGCGCGGTGACGCCGTACTTGCGCAGTGCTGCGCAAACCATCGGGCCGATCGTCAGGTTCGGCACGTAGTGGTTGTCCATGACGTCGAAATGGACGAAGTCGGCGCCGGCGGCGAGAACGTTGTCCACTTCCTCGCCGAGGCGGGCGAAGTCGGCGGAGAGGATCGACGGAGCAATTACGAAGGGCTGCATGACGCACCTGTGCTGAGCTAAATCACGATGGCGCGCATTGTATACCTCAAGTTTCCACGTGCGCACCGGGACCGCGATGATTGGGTTGTGCCATGAGCCCCAAGCGACCGTAACTCAGTAGGCCGCGCGATAGATCTTCTCGATGTCGCCGGCGCTGAGTTGGCGCGGGTTGTTGCGCATCAGTCGCTCAATGCCGGCGGCCTCTACGGCCATGGCCGGGATCGCTTCTTCCGGCACGCCGAAACTGCGCAACCCGGCTGGAATTTCCACCGCCGCGCACAAATCGCTCATGGCCTGCACGGCTTTGTCCGCTGCTTCGCTGGCACTCAGATGAGCGGTCTTCACACCCATGGCTTCGGCAATATCCTGCATGCGTTCGACACAGGCCATTTTGTTCCAGGTCATCACATAGGGCAGCAACAAGGCGTTGCTGACGCCGTGGGCAATATTGAAACGCCCGCCCAGCGGATACGCCAGCGCATGCACCGCGCCGACTCCGGCATTGCCGAATGCCATGCCGGCCATCAGGCTGGCGGTGGCCATATCTTCGCGCGCTTGCAGGTTGGCGCCATTGGCGTAGGCCTTGGGCAAGGCGCCGGCGATCAGTTTGATCGCGCCAATGGCGAGGGAGTCAGTGATCGGCGAGGCATTCACCGACAGATACGACTCGATGGCATGCACCAGTGCATCGACGCCACTGGCGGCGGTGACACTGCGCGGACAGGTCAGGGTCATTTGCGGACTGACCAGCGCCACGTCCGGCAACAGATAGTCGCTGACGATGCCTTTCTTCAACTGCGCGACCTTGTCGGAGAGGATCGCCACGTTGGTGACTTCGGAACCGGTGCCGGCGGTAGTCGGGATGGCGATCAGCGGCGGGCCCTTGCGCGGCACCTGATCCACGCCGAACAAGTCTTCCAGCGCGCCGTGATAACCGGCGTAGGCGGCGACGCTCTTGGCGATGTCGATGGCGCTGCCACCGCCGAGGCCGATCAAACCGTCATGCCCGCCCTCACGGTAGGCGCGCATGCAGTCTTCGACGATGGCGATTTCCGGGTCGGGCAGCACCCGGTCGAAAATCTCGTAGTCGCGCCCGCCGAGTTGCACCAGCGCCAGCTCGACGGTGCCGGATTTGACCAGCGCCGCGTCAGTGACGATCAGTGGGTTGTCGACATCGAGGCGCGTGAGCTCCGCCGCCAGTTGCTCGATGGCTGCGGCGCCGGTGATCAGTTTGTGAGCGATTTTGAACTGGGACAGACTCATGGTGCGCAGCCTCTTATAGATGTGGGAGCTGGGCACAAGATTAGCTGGGGATTTGGGGTTGTCTGCTATTCAGGTGGTGAATGGTTGACCGGTAAAAGATCAAGAGCCCCTCACCCTAACCCTCTCCCGGAGGGAGAGGGGACTGACCGAGTTGTACTCTCGAAGTACATCGACCTGAATTACCGAGTCGAACTCCGGCCGCGAAAGCCACGAAGATCTGCTCCCTTCCCCCTCGCCCCCTTGGGGGAGAGGGCTGGGGTGAGGGGGTAAGCTTTTGATCTTGATTTTAGATCTGAGCGGTGCGCAGTTTTTCGCTGCGGCCGCGCAACCATTCCAGGGTCAGCAGCAGGATGACGGAGAACGCAATCAGCAACGTCGCCGCCGCCGCAATCGTCGGGCTGAGGTTCTCGCGAATCCCGCTGAACATCTGCCGTGGCAACGTCGCCTGCTCAGGCCCTGCGAGAAACAGCGTCACCACCACCTCGTCAAACGACGTCGCAAAGGCAAACAGCGCCCCGGAAATCACCCCGGGCGCAATCAGCGGCAAGGTCACACGGCGGAACGCGGTGAGCGGCGACGCCCCCAGGCTGGCCGCCGCGCGCACCAGATTGTGATTGAAGCCCTGCAACGTCGCCGACACGGTGATGATCACAAACGGCACCCCCAATACCGCGTGCACGACGATTAGCGAAAAGAAGCTGTTGCCCAGCCCCAGCGGCGCGAAGAACAGATAGCTCGCCACACCGATGATCACCACCGGCACCACCATCGGCGAAATCACCAGCGCCATCACCAGCGATTTGCCGGGGAAGTCGCCCCGGGTCAGGCCGATCGCCGCCAGGGTGCCGAAGATCATCGCCAGCACGGTCGCGGCCGGGGCGACGATGATGCTGTTCTTCAGCGCACGCATCCATTCCGCCGAAGCAAAGAAGTCGTGGTACCACTGCAGCGAGAAGCCCTGCAGCGGATAGACCAGGAAACTTCCCGAGTTGAACGACAGCGGCACGATCACCAGCACCGGCAGGATCAGGAACAGCAGGATCAGGCCGCAGAGGATCCGCAGGCTGTAGAACCACACCCGTTCGATGGGCGACATGTAAGGACTCAGCATCGCAAATTCCCCTTAGCTCAGGCGCAGGCGACTGGCGCCGACCAGCCAGCTGTAGATCAGATAAAGCACCACGGTCGCCAGCAACAGCAGACCGCCGAGCGCGGTGGCCATGCCCCAGTTGATGCTGGTGTTGGTGTAAAACGCGACGAAGTAGCTGACCATTTGGTCGTTCGGGCTGCCGAGCAGCGCCGGCGTGATGTAGTAGCCGATGGCGAGGATGAACACCAACAGGCAGCCGGCGCCGACACCGGCGTAGGTCTGCGGGAAGTACACGCGCCAGAAACTGGCGAACGGATGACAGCCGAGAGAAATCGCCGCGCGCATGTAGGTTGGCGAGATGCCTTTCATCACGCTGTAGATCGGCAGAATCATGAACGGCAGCAGGATGTGCACCATCGAGATGTACACGCCGGTGCGGTTGAACACCAGTTCCAGCGGTTTATCGATGATGCCCATGGCCAGCAGCGCGCTGTTGATCAGGCCGCCGGATTGCAGCAGCACGATCCAAGCCGCGACCCGCACCAGAATCGAGGTCCAGAACGGCAGCAGCACCAGAATCATCAACAGGTTGCTCTGCCGCGAAGGCAGGTTCGCCAGCAGGTAGGCCAGTGGATAGGCGAGCAACAGGCAGATCACGGTGATGACCAGGCCCATCCAGAAGGTACGGGCGAAGATGTCGAGGTAGATCGCCTGATCCGGGGTGGCCGGGGCCAGTTCGCCCAGGTCGTCGATGCGGTGATCGACTGCCGCCAGCAGGTAATACGGAGTGATGCTACTGGTGTTGCGTTTCACCGCTTGCCAGTAGGCCGGGTCGCCCCAACGCTCGTCGAGTGCTTCCAGGGCTTCTTTATAGGAGGCCGGTTCGCTGGCGAACGGCAGCGCCCGGGCGGTTTTGGTCAGCAGGCTGCGATAGCCGGCCAACTCCATGTTCAAGCGCTTGGACAGATCGCCCAGCGTCTGGTTTTTGCGGGCTTCGGCGAGGTCTTCGCTGGCCGCCTTGTACACCGGCTCGGCAGGCAGGCCACGACCGTCCCAACTGGCGATGGCGGTGACCGTGCGCGGCATGCCGCCAACCACTTCCGGGTTGCCGACGCTTTTATAGAGCAGCGCCACGATCGGCACCAGAAACACCAGCAGCAGAAACAGCACCAGCGGCGCAATCAGCGCCTGGGCCTTCCAGCGGTTGACCCGCTCGGCGCGCTTGAGCTTCTGCTTCAAGGTGGGGCTGGCGCCCTCGTTCAGGGGAACGGCGATGGCCATGACGTACTCCGCAAATCTTTGATCGTTACAGAGGTGGCGAACCGCCGCTGTTGTGTTGAACCACCACGCTGAGGATGGCGGCCCCTGTGGCGAGCGAGCTTGCTCGCGCTGGGCTGCGAAGCGGCCCCAAAATCGGGTTGGCACTGCCAATTTTGTGAGTGCTGGGCACTCAAGCGGGAGCAAGCTCCCTCGCCACAGGAGTTCTCATCCAGTTTTGAGCTGGGTTATTTTGCCGCCCAGGAATTGAAGCGCTGTTCCAGTTGTTCGCCGTTGTCAGCCCAGAAGCTGACGTCGATCTGCACCTGGTTGGCGATGTTTTCCGGGGTGGTCGGCATGTCTTTCAGGACATCCTTGGCCAGCAGCGGCACGGCCTGGGTGTTGGCCGGGCCGTAGGCGATGTTTTCCGAGTAGGTCTTCTGCTGCTGCGGCTGTACCGAGAAAGCGATGAATTTCTTCGCCGCTTCCGCGCGCTTGGCGTCCAGACCTTTCGGAATGGCCCAGGCATCGAAGTCGTAGATGCCGCCGTTCCATACCACTTTCAGATTGGATTCTTTCTGCACCGCCGCGATGCGACCGTTGTAGGCCGAGCTCATCACCACGTCACCGGAAGCGAGGTACTGCGGCGGCTGTGCGCCGGCTTCCCACCACTGAATGCTTGGCTTGAGCTCATCGAGTTTCTTGAAGGCGCGATCCTGTCCGCCCTTGCTCGCCAGCTCTTTGTAGACGTCTTTCGGCGCCACACCATCGGCCATCAGCGCAAATTCGAGGGTGTACTTGGCGCCTTTGCGCAGGCCACGCTTGCCGGGGAATTTCTTGGTGTCCCAGAAATCCGCCCAACTGGTCGGTGCAGTTTTCAGCTTGTCAGCGTTGTAAGCCAATACCGTCGACCAAACGAAGAAGCCCACGCCGCAAGGCTGAATCGCGCCTTTGACGTAGTCTTCGCTCTTGCCGAACAGCGCCGGGTCGAGTTGCTCGAACATGTCTTCGTCGCAACCACGGGACAGCTCTGGCGATTCAACTTCGACCAGGTCCCAGGACACGCTCTTGGTGTCGACCATGGCTTTGACCTTGGCCATTTCGCCGTTGTATTCGCCGGCAACGATCTTGCCGTTGCCCGCCGCTTCCCACGGTGCATAGAAGGCTTTGACTTGCGCCGCCTTGTTCGCCCCGCCAAACGACACCACGGTCAAGTCCGGGCCGGCAGCCATCGCGCCGGTCGCACCCATCAGGCCCAGAGTCAGGGCGGTGAACTTCAGGGATCTCAACATTTATTGTTCTCTCCACGTGCAGGGTTGGTGTTGGTATTGCCGGGGCGCTTGGTGCGCCTCTTAATGCGCTTCTGAAAGCGGATCGAGCGCGCGTACGTGCTCGACCTGCCAGCCAAGCGGTACCACGTCACCGACGCTGAGCGCAGGATCGAGCTCGGCAATCGGCTGTTTCACGAAGAAGTCGCTCTTGCCGCAGACTTCCAGGCGCACCCGAACGTGGTCGCCCAGATAGATGAATTCCGCCACCCTCCCTGAGAAGCGGTTGACACATTGATCGCTCGAACCATTGAGGCTGACGCGTTCCGGACGGATCGACAGGGTCACCGGCTCGCCGGTCTGGCCGACGTTGACTGCCAGCGCCTCGACCTTTTCGCCACGGCCCAACTCGACCACACAACGCTCGCCGCTCTGGCTGAGCAGGCGGCCGTTGAGGCGGTTGTTCTCGCCGATGAAGTTGGCGACGAAAGTGTTCTTCGGCTCTTCATACAGCGTGCGTGGCGGCGCGATCTGCTGGATCTCGCCTTGATGGAACACGGCAACACGGTCGGACATGGTCAGCGCTTCACCCTGATCGTGGGTCACGTAGACCACGGTCACGCCGAGGCGCTGGTGCAGGTGCTTGATCTCCATCTGCATGTGTTCACGCAATTGCTTGTCGAGGGCGCCGAGGGGTTCGTCCATCAGCACCAGTTGCGGTTCGAACACCAAGGCGCGGGCCAATGCCACGCGCTGCTGCTGACCACCAGACAACTGCGCCGGATAGCGCGAAGCGAAGGCATCGAGCTGAACCATGCTGAGGACTTTCTTTACCCGCTCGCTGACATCACTTTTGTTCAGGCCACGCACGGTCAGCGGAAACGCAAGGTTCTCTGCGACGGTCATGTGCGGGAACAGCGCGTAGTTCTGGAACACCATGCCGATGTCACGCTTGTGCGGCGGTACGTTGTTGATCGAACGCCCGGCGAGGAGGATTTCCCCGGCGGTCGGTGTTTCGAAACCGGCGAGCATCATCAGGCTGGTGGTCTTGCCGGAACCGGACGGCCCGAGCAGGGTGAGAAATTCGCCTTTGCGAATGTCCAGATTGAGGTCTTTGACGATCAGGTTCTCGCCGTCGTAGCTCTTCTGCACACCACGAAAGCTGACCAGCACATCACTGGTCCCTGCGCTTGTATAGACCTGGCTCATACCCACACCCTTGCTGTTGATGACTGCTTGTTCATCAAGCCTAGTGGCTGGCGCCAGCCACGCAAATCGGGGCGCAGGAGAGAATCGCTTAAGCACAATGGAAGGTTCGGGGTAGGGATTGCCCTACAAGGATGGCGCTAATGGATAAAGCAGTGGCGAGCGGTGAGCTGCAAGCCGCAAGCAAGGGCAAAAGCGGCTGTCGCTAATGGATATGCCTGCACGCAGATCCATTGTAGGAGTGAGCCTGCTCGCGATAGCGGTGCATCAGTCACTGAATTGTTTTCAGGAAGGACGCTATCGCGAGCAGGCTCACTCCTACAGTTGATAGCGGTGGGTCAGAGGAGTTTGTGTTCCATCGCGTATTTCACCAGTTCCGCCAGCGAGGTGATGTTGAGCTTTTGCATCAGCCGCGCCTTGTGGGTGCTGATGGTCTTGCTGCTCAGGGCCAGTTGCTGGGCGATATCGTTGACGTTGGCGCCCTGGGCCAGGCGTTCGAACACCGAGAATTCGCGTTCGGACAACAGCGAATGCAGCGGCCGCGTGTCGGTCAGCCCGACTTCGAAGACCATGCGGTCGGCCAGTTCCGGGTCAATGTAGCGCCCACCCGCCGCGACCTTGCGGATCGCCGTAAGCAGCAGCGCCGGATCGCTGTCCTTGGTCGCATACCCGGCCGCGCCGACCTTCAATGCGCGCGCAGCCATTTGCGCTTCGTCGTGCATCGACAGCACCAGAATCGCCGGCGGGTTGTTCAGCGCACGGATGCGCGGGATCGCTTCCAGGCCATTGACCCCGGGCATGGAGATGTCCAGCAGCACCACTTCGCACGGCACGCTGCGCAGGGTTTCCAGCAGTTGCTCGCCATTGCTCGCCTCCCCCACCACTTGCAGATCCTTGGCCAGGCCGATCAATTGCTTGATGCCCTCGCGGACGATGGTGTGGTCTTCGGCTACCAGTACACGGATCACGTTCTTCTCCTCAGCCAAAATATTTCGCGAGCAGGCTCGCTCCCACCTTGGAATGCATTCTCCCCGGTGGGAGCGAGCCTGCTCGCGAAGGCGTCAGCACTCACAACACAAACCTTCAGACCTCACTCACCGGCACCCACACCTTAAGACTGGTGCCCTCCCCCGGCTCGCTCTCCAGCTCCAGCCGCCCGCCCATGATCAGCACCCGCTCACGCATGCCGACCAGGCCAAACGACGTCGGCCGATCTTCAGCGGTGACAAATCCCACGCCATCATCGCTGACGGTCAGACACAATTCATCGCCCGCAAGCGCCAGCGTCAATTCCACCGTGTGCGCCTGAGCATGACGCATCACGTTGGTCAGCGCCTCCTGCAAAATCCGGAACAGCCCCACCGCTTTGGCATCGCTGAGCGCCGGCAGGTTGTCCGGCACCTGCACCAGACACGGAATCTGCGTGCGCGCCTCGAAGCGCCGCGCCTGCCACTCGATCGCCGAGGCAATCCCGGCATCGAGGATCGGCGGGCGCAACGCCGTCGCCACATCGCGCACCAGCTGAAATAGTTGTGCGATCAGGCGCTTCATGCTGTTGAGCCGTTCGTTCAGACCCGGATCGAGTTGCGCGTAGGCCAGTTCGCACATCGATGTCTCCAGTTTCAGCACGGTGAGCATCTGCCCCAGCTCATCATGAACTTCGCGGGCGATGCGCGCCTTCTCTTCTTCGCGCACGCTCTCCAGGTGCGCCGACAATTCACGCAACTGCTCGCGCGAAGCCGCCAGTTCCAGCTCGATGCGTTTGCTTTCGCTGATGTCCCAGACGATGCCGTCCCACACGTAGGCGCCGTCCTCCAGTTGTCGGGTGATCGCCTTGATCTCGGCCCAGCGCTGCTCGCCCTGGCGCGTGACGATGCGGCCCTGCCACGACCAGTCGCTGTCGGTGTCCAGCGCCTGATCCTGGGTGCGGTGATAACTGGCCTTGTCGTCGGGATGCACCAGACTGCGCAGGCCCATGTCGCGGTGAGCAATGGCCGCCGGCGCGTAGCCGACCAGCGTCTCGCTGCCCTCGCTGATGTAGGCAAAGTCGATCTGCCCGGTGACCGGCGCCCGTTCCAGCCGAAACACCAGGCCCGGGACGTTGGCGGCGATGCCTTGCAGGCGCGCTTCACTTTCCTGCAAAGCGGCCAGTGCGCGGCGCCGATCGGTGACGTCGGTGAGGTAGACCACCAGATATTCACTGTCACGAAAGCGCAGAAAACTCAGGGACACATCCGCCGGCAACACGCTGCCGTCGGCACGCAGGCAACTGGTTTCGAAGCTCAGCGGCCCTTCTTCACTGGCCCGCGCACGCTTCCACAGATTGAGCCAGCGGTCCATGTGCAGGCCGGGCTCGAAGTCGATCAGCGGCCGCTCGATCAGCCCGCCCGAGGGATAACCGAGCATGTTTTCCGCTGCGCGGTTGGCGTAGCGCACATGGCTGTCCCAATTGACCCACAGAATGCCAACGGTGCTTTGGTCGATGGAAAACTGCGTCAGCCGCAGCGCTTCTTCACTGGCTGCGCGCAACGCGATGTCCTCGCGGGCGCTGAGCAGGCGCTGTTCGAGGCTGTGCTGTTGGCGTCGCTGCCAGACCACGATCGCCACGCAACTGAACAGCATCGCGGCAAACAACAGGCTGAGGTTCTGCCAGAACCCCGGCGATTCGGCCAGCCGTGGGTATTTCGGTTGCAGCCACTGATTGTGCAGTTGTTCCAGATCCTTGGCCGGAATCGCACGCAAGGCGCTCTGGACGATGCCGGCCAGTTCCGGCCAATCCCGCCGTGACGCCACGCGCAGCAATTGCGGCAGGCCGATATCGCCGACCACCACCAGTTCGGCGAACTCCGGCTCCACCGAAAGGCGTCCCAACTGTGCTTCATCAACCACTGCGTAGGAGGCCTGCTGACTCAACAGCAACTGCAACGCCTGACGCTCCAACGGCACGCCTTGCAGATTCAGGTGCGGATAGTTGCTGCGCAGATAATCGGCGGTGCTGCTCGGCATGCGCACGGCGACGCGAGTCTGGCTGTCGAGTTTTTCCAGATCGACTGCGCCGCTGCTTTTCTGGTCGCTGACCACCAGCTGCGGCACGCGCATGTACGGGTCGGAAAATTGCCAGAGGCGCAGCGCGCCCGGCGTTTGACTCAGACCTGGGGCGATATCGATCTCACCCTCGCGCAACGCGCTTTCCAACTGCCCGAGGTCCTGGAAATTGCGCCAGCTCAGTTCCACGCCCAGGGTTCTGGCGAGCAGTTTCATCAACTCGACATTGGCCCCGGACAGGCGCTGCAGGCGCCGATCATAAGTCGCGTAGGGCGCCTGCAGGACCAGGCCGACGCGCAACTCATTGTGCTGCGCCAGCCATTGCTGCTGCTCTGGCGTCAGTTGCGCGGCATGGGCCGATGGCGCAGGCGCCGCCCAGCCCATCAAGGGAAACCACAAACAGCCGATAACCCACAGGCAGCAAAATCGCTTCATTGAAGTCTCATACACTGACAAATTCTGACCAACCCATTAGGCTGCCGGGATACTTTCTGGCCTGGAATAACCGATGCCCTCTGTCTACCGCCTGGCACTGCCAGCATTGTGCCTGTCGCTGATCCTGCCCTGTGCGTTTTCCGTCGAAGCCGCCGACCCGGCGCCCCCCGCCACGGACAAGCCCGCCGAAGAAAAACCGGCCGAGCGCCAGCCACTGCTTGAGCGTAGTCAGGAAGAGGCGGCCGCACTGCAACGTAAACTGCCGGCGCAAGAGCAGCAACAGTTACAGGCTGGCAGCGACACCTTCCTCGCCCTGTGGAAACCGGCCAACAGCGCCGAGCCCAAAGGTGCGGTGATCATCGTTCCCGGTGTTGGCGAAACCGCTGACTGGCCGCAGGCCGTCGGCCCGTTGCGGCGCAAATTGCCGGACGCCGGTTGGAGCACCCTGAGCATCACCCTGCCCGATCTGCAAGGCGACGCCATCGCCCCACGCGTGATCGAACCGGCCGCGGCGCCGAAAGCCCCGGAAACCACGAGCAAAGACGCGACCACTGCGCAACCGATCGAACAAGCCGCTGGCGGTGAAGCGGAAGTTGCTGAACAGGTCGTGGCGCAAACCAGCGAAGAACAAGCCAAGGCCGATGCCGAACGCGTCTTCGGACGGATCGACGCAGCGATCGCCTACGCCGAACAGCAGAGCGCGCGCAGCATTGTCGTGCTCGGTCACGGCACCGGTGCCTACTGGGCGGCGCGTTTTCTCAGCGAGCGACAAACGCCTCAGGTGGAAAAACTGGTCATGGTTGACGCGCAAGCACCGGCCAAAGCCCTGCCGCCACTCGCCGAACTGACGCCGACGCTGAAGCTGCCGACGGCGGATATTTTCTATATGGACAAAGCCCTCGATCGCAACGCGGCGCTGGAGCGCATGCAGGCCAGCAAGCGCCTGAAGACCTCGGCGTTCAGCCAGGTCGCGTTGAAGGTGTTGCCGGACAAAAAGGCTGAGCAGGAACAGCTGGTTCGACGGGTGCGGGGCTGGTTGAATCCACAAAATACGGACTGATAAAAGCAAAAGATCGCAGCCTTCGGCAGCGCCTACAGGAAAATGCATTCCAAGGGTAGGAGCTGCCGAAGGCTGCGATCTTCTGATCTTCAAGGGTCAGCGAAAATCCCGCCGCTCCCGAATCAACGTATAGGCATTGTGCAATTCCCGCGTCCGCTCGGTCGCCTCACGCACCTGGGCCGGCGTCGCGCCGCTGCCGGCAATCTTGTCCGGGTGATGGCGACTGAGCAATCGCCGGTAAGCGCGCTTGATCTGTGCCGGCTCGCTGCTCGCCGACACCCCAAGCAACTTCATCGCCTCCTGATAACTCACCGCCGCACTGACAATCGGCCGCTTGCCCGGCTCGTAATCGCTGGCCAGCGCTTGCACCTGCTGCGACGTCCAGCCCAGCCACTTGCCCCACTGCGCCAGCAACTCGCGTTCGCTGACACCGGCGCGACCATCGGCCCAGACCATTCGCCAACAGGCGCGCAACACACCTTCGGTCGCATGCGGTTGCGAACTCAGACGGCGCAGATAACCGCGCAGATTGTCGCTGCCGGACTTGCCACGATTGAACGCAGCAATGGCCCGCCGTGTCGCCGGCTCGCTCATCTCCAATGCGCGCATTTCATTGCGCGCCTGCTGGATATGCCCGTCCGTGACGCGCCCGTCGCTCTTGGCCAGACGCCCGAGCAAGACGAACAGCAGCTCATCGTTGCGCAGCATCGGCCGGCCGCCGAGCTTTTCCCGCAAGTGTCCCCAGCTCTGCAGCTGCAGGCGCCGATCCAGCGCCTGCCCCAACAACGCTCCAAGCATGGCCCCCGGTATGCTGGCAATCGCGTACCCCACTCCGGCTCCAATCAGAGTCCCTGGCCACAACATCTCAGCGACTCGCTTCTATCAGGGCTTCGGCTTCGGCCAAGCGTTCATGGGTACCCACATCCACCCAATGGCCCTTCAGGCGCTCGCCCGTGACTTCGCCGTCGGCCATGGCTTTGCGCAACAAAGGCGCGAGTTTGAAAGCACCGTCGCTGCAACCGTCGAACAGCTGCGGATGAAGCACGGCGATACCGCTGTAAGTCAGAGTAGGTGCATCAGGCTCGCCGTCCTGCACTTTGCCGTCGATCAGGGTGAAATCGCCCTTCGGGTGATGCGCCGGATTGTCCGCCAGCACCAGATGCGCCAAACCATTGATCGGCTGGTGCAGCACGCTGAAGTCGTAATCGGTCCAGATGTCGCCGTTGACCACCAGAAACGCATCGTCACCGAGCAACGGCAGCGCGCGGAAAATCCCGCCGCCGGTTTCCAGCGGCTCACCTTCCGGCGAGTATTGAATACTCAGGCCGAAACGCGACCCGTCGCCCAGATGATCTTCGATCTGCTGACCGAGCCAGGCGTGGTTGATGACGATGTCGTTGAAGCCTGCGGCCGCGAGGGCGCGCAGGTGATACTCGATCAGCGGCAGACCGCCGGCACGCACCAGCGGTTTGGGCGTGGTCAGGGTCAGGGGGCGCATGCGTTCGCCTTTGCCCGCCGCCAGAATCATTGCCTTCATGCCGTCGCTCCAGCATGCAAGCTGCTGAACAGCGCTTGCAGCTCCGCCAGTTCGGGACGGCGGGCGATCACTGCTTCTATATAAGAGAAGAAACGCGGCACGTCGGCCAGATAACGCGGCTTGCCGTCGCGATGGCAGATCCGCGCGAAGATGCCGATGACTTTCAGGTGACGCTGCACGCCCATCAGGTCGCTGGCGCGCAGGAAATCTTCGAAATCCGTCTGCACCGGAATATCCAGCGCCGAGGCCTGCTGCCAATAACTCTTCAGCCAGCCGCGTACACGTTCTTCAGGCCAGCTGAGGAACGCGTCCTTGAACAGGCAAGTAACGTCGTAAGTCACCGGGCCGTATACCGCATCCTGAAAATCCAGCACGCCGGGGTTGGGCTCGCTGAGCATCAGGTTGCGTGGCATGTAGTCGCGGTGCACCAGCACTTTCGGCTGCGCCAGCGCGCTGTCGATCAGCAGCTCGCTGATGTGCTGCCACTGTTGCTGCTGCGCCGCATCGAACTCGATGCCCAGCTCATGCTTGACGTACCACTCGGGGAACAACTCCAGTTCACGCCGCAACAGGGCGACGTCGTAACCGGGCAACGGTGCGACCATCGGCAACTGTTGAAAAGCCAACAGCGCTTGCAGGGCATCGTGGAATAACGCGTCGGCATTTTCGCCATCGATCACGTCAAGATAGGTCTTGTTGCCCAGGTCATTGAGCAAAAGAAAACCGCGCTCGAGGTCTTCGGCATAAATTTTCGGCACATTTATTCCGGATTTCGCCAGCAAAAAGGCGATATCCACGAACGGTTTGCAGTTTTCCTGCGGTGGCGGCGCGTCCATCACGACGAAGCTGCGACCGTCGCCCTCCCAACGGAAGTAACGACGGAAACTCGCGTCGCTGCTGGCCGCGGTCAACGTGGCCGGGGGCACGGTGCCCCAGCCCTGCTCGGCAAACAGCTTCGCCAACTGCTCATCGAGCCAAACTTTCAGGTGTTGCAAGCGTACATCTTGGTCAGGCATTGCAAGGGTCTCCGACGGCGCTAGCCGTCAAGCGGGTCATGCTTTATTATCCAGCATCTTTTTCAGACCATCGAGAGGCGTGCGGCCCACACCGCGGGCAGATGGCACGCAGGAAGCCCGGACTAATAAGATGGCATTGAAATCCCCCGCGTTTCGTAAAAAATTTCCGTTGTTGGTAACCGGCAGTCTGCTGGCTATGCAACCTCTGGCCAGTCAATTCGTTGTTGCCGCCGAGCAGTATGACTGCTCCGTCTCGGCTACGGGTGGCTGGGACTGTGCGCCCAAGTCGCCCGCCGCGGCATTGCCGCCGCGTCCGGTGCATGACGGCAGTGCCGTCAGCGCCGCCGGCGAGCCTGTGGCCGACAAGGGTTCCGACGCCGACACTGGCGCGAAAACCGCACTGGTCACCGAAGCCAAGGGCCGCGGCCTGAAATCCCGTAGCGAAGACTACAGTCACCTCGACTGGGTTCCGCGCGAGAAGCTCACCGCCGCCCAATTGGCCGAGACCGGTCCTTACTGCTCTGGTTCCTATATCGAACCGATTCGTCCTGGCATGAATGACAAGACGAATAAAAGTGATGCGCCGACCTTCATCGGTGCCAAAGCATCGCGTTACGAGCAGGACACCCAGGTCGCCAGCCTCGCCGGTGACGTGATCATGCGTCAGGGCAGCATGCAGGTCGAAGCCGACGAGGCCAACCTGTATCAGGCCGAGAGCCGTGGCGAACTGGCCGGCAACGTACGCATCCGCGACAACGGTGCGCTGATCGTCGGCGACCACGCCGATGTGCAGCTCGACACCGGTGAAGCCAAGGTCGACAACGCCGAGTACGTGATGCACAAATCGCGCATCCGCGGTAACGCGCTGTACGCCAAGCGTGCCGAGAACGCGATCATCCGCTTGAAGGACGGCACGTACACCACGTGCGAACCGAACAGCAACGCGTGGCAGCTCAAGGGCAACAACATCACCCTGAACCCGGCCACCGGTTTCGGTACCGCGACCAACGTGACCTTGCGCGTCAAAGACATTCCGATTCTGTACACGCCGTACATCTACTTCCCGATCGATGACCGCCGTCAGTCAGGCTTCCTGCCGCCGACCATCGGTTCGGGCAGCGACACCGGCTTCATGTTGGTCACGCCTTACTACTTCAACCTGGCGCCGAACTATGACGCCACGTTGTACCCGCGCTACATGAGCAAGCGCGGCATGCTGGTGGAAGGCGAATTCCGTTACCTGACCAAGTCGAGTGAAGGTCAGTTCGGGGCCTCGTACCTGAACGACGAGAACGACGATCGCAAACGCCAGTCCGACTACAACGAGACTCGCTACATGTACAACTGGCAGCACAAGGGCGGTCTCGACTCCCGCGTGCTGACCCAGGTCGATTACACCAAGATCAGTGACCCCTACTACTTCCAGGATCTGGAAACCGACCAGATTGGCGTTAAGAGCAGTGACTTTGTGAATCAACAAGGTCTGGTTTCTTACCGTGGTGATTCCTATACCGCCACGTTGAACGCTCAGAAGTATCAGTTGGCCACCGTTTCGAACATTACGCCTTACGGACGTCTGCCGCAGATCACCTTCAATGGTCAACTGCCCTATCATCCAGAAGGCCTCGATTTCGATTATCAGACCGAGCTGGTGCGTTTCGACCGCGACCTGAGAAGCGGCACCTTTGTCCAGGAAGACGGCATTACCACCGAGCCGCGTCTGGACAACAACATCACCGGCCTGGCTCGTGCCAATGGCGATCGCTTGAATCTGAAGCCGGGCGTCAGCCTGCCGATGAGCTGGACATATGGCTTCCTGAAGCCATCGCTGAAATATCAGTACACCCAATATCAGCTTGATCTGGACAACACCGGTAAAGCGCAGATCGATGCGCTGTCGCCAGCAAACCAGAAGCTCTACGGCAAGTTCGACAGCAACCAGAATCGTGGCGTACCGATCGCCAGCATTGATAGCGGCCTCTACTTCGACCGAAATACTTCGTACTTCGGCAAGAACTATCGCCAGACTCTGGAACCACGCCTGTTCTACCTGTACGTCCCTGAGGTCGATCAGGAAGATATTCCGGTGTTCGATACCAGCGAAACGACGTTCAGCTACTCCTCGCTGTTCCGTGACAACCGCTTTACCGGCGCCGACCGTGTCGGGGACGAAAACAAGCTGTCGCTGGGCGTAACCAGCCGCTGGATCGAAGACAATGGTTTCGAGCGTCAGCGCATCAGCGTAGGCCAGGCTTATTACTTCAAGAATCGCGAAGTGCAGTTGCCTGGTATCGATGCGAAAACCCGTGAAGATTCCAAATCCAGTGTCTCGCCGTACGCGCTTGAATACGAGTACCGCTGGAACCGCGACTGGCGCGCCACAGCCGACTACAACTGGGACCCGGACAGCCGCAGCCCGCGCTCCGGCAGTGCGATGTTCCACTACCAGCCAGCAGACAACCCGAACAAGGTCATCAATGCCGGCTATCGCTATCGTAATGATCAGGTTCGTTACGACCAGAACACCGGTCAGTGGTCGGTGGGCGGTGGTGACTACGGCGTTCCCGGGCAGCCTGGCTACGTGAAGGATTACTACAAGATCCAGCAGCATGACTTCTCCGTCATCTGGCCGATCGTTCCACAGTGGAACGCCATCAGCCGCTGGCAGTACGACTACAACCGCAATCGCACCCTGGAAGCCTTCGGTGGTTTCGAATACGACAACTGCTGCTGGAAACTGCGCCTGATCAATCGTTACTGGGTTTCCTATGACGAGTTCAGCCAGGAAGCTCCGCAAAACGAAAAAGGCGACCATGGCGTCTTCCTCCAAATTGTTCTGAAGGGGCTCGGCGGCCTGACTGGCGCCAAGGTAGAGAGCTTCCTCGACAAAGGCATTCAAGGTTATCGTGAACGTGAAGACCAAGCTTTCTGATTGTCTGCGCCCGCTGCTGCTGGGCGCGCTGTTCCTGGGTACGGCGGCCAACGCCGCCGTGCAGTCCATCGATAAAGTGGTAGCGATTGTCGACAACGACGTGGTCATGCAGAGCCAACTGGACCAGCGCGTTCACGAAGTTCAGCAGACCATCGCCAAGCGCGGGGGCGGCCTGCCGCCTCCGGGCGTGCTCGATCAGCAAGTGCTCGAGCGCCTGATCGTCGAAAACCTGCAATTGCAGATCGGCGAACGTTCCGGTATCCGCATCACTGACGAAGAACTCAACCAGGCCGTCGGCACCATCGCCCAGCGCAACAACATGACTGTTGATCAGTTCCGCGCTGCGCTGGCTCGTGATGGCCTGAACTATGAAGACGCCCGTGATCAGATCAAACGCGAAATGATCATCAGCCGTGTGCGTCAGCGACGCGTGGCAGAACGCATTCAGGTTTCGGAGCAGGAAGTGAAGAACTTCCTCGCCTCCGACCTGGGCAAAATGCAGCTGTCCGAAGAACTGCACCTGGCCAACATCCTGATCCCGACCCCGGAAAGCGCCAACTCTGATGCCATTCAGAGCGCTGCGCGCCAGGCGATGGAGGTTTACCAGCAGCTCAAGCAAGGCGCTGACTTCGGTCAGATGGCCGTGGCCAAGTCGGGCAGCGACAACGCGCTGGAAGGCGGCGACATGGGCTGGCGTAAAGCCGCGCAACTGCCACCGCCGTTCGATCGTCAACTGAGCAGCATGGCCGTCGGCGACATCACCCAACCTGCACGCACCCCGGGCGGTTTCATCATTCTGAAGCTGCTGGGCAAGCGTGGCGGCGAAGCGCAGATGCGCGACGAAGTGCATGTGCGGCACATCCTGGTCAAGCCAAGCCCGATCCGCGACGAGGCCAAGACCAAGGCACTGGTGCAATCGTTGTATGACCGCATCAGCGCCGGCGAAGACTTTGCCGAGCTGGCAAAAAACTACTCGGAAGATCCGGGTTCCGCGCTCAATGGCGGCGACCTGAACTGGATCGACCCGAACGTACTCGTACCGGAATTCCGCGAAGTGATGGCCTCGACTCCACAAGGCCAGCTGTCCAAGCCATTCCAGACCCAATACGGCTGGCACGTGCTGGAAGTCCTTGGCCGTCGCGCCACCGACAGCACCGAGCAGGCCCGTGAGCAGCAAGCCATGACCGTACTGCGTAACCGCAAATACGACGAAGAGCTGCAAACCTGGCTGCGTCAGATCCGTGACGAAGCGTACGTAGAGATCAAACTCCCTGGTGCAGACCAGGCAGCGCAGTGAAACCCAAGCGTTTCGCGCTGACACCCGGCGAACCAGCCGGCATCGGTCCCGACCTGTGCCTGCTGCTCGCCTCGCAAGCCCAGCCACATCCCCTGATTGCCATCACCAGCCGCGACCTGCTCCTTGAGCGGGCCGCGCAACTGGGGCTGGTCGTCAATCTGCTGGATGTCACCCCGGATCAGTGGCCTGATGTTCCGGCACCCGCCGGTGGCCTGTATGTCTGGGATACGCCGCTCAGCGCACCGGTAGTTGCCGGGCAACTGGACAAGTCCAACGCGGCGTTCGTCCTCGAAACCCTGACCCGCGCCGGCAACGGCTGCCTGAACGGCGACTTCGCCGGGATGATCACAGCGCCGGTGCATAAAGGCGTGATCAACGAGTCAGGCATCGCCTTCTCCGGACACACCGAGTTTCTTGCCGACCTGACGCACACCGCGCAAGTGGTCATGATGCTTGCGACGCGTGGTTTGCGCGTGGCGCTGGTCACCACGCACCTGCCCCTGCGCGAGATTGCCGATGCGATCACCCCAGAGCGGCTGGAGCGCGTCACGCGAATCCTGCACGCCGATCTGCGAGACAAATTCGGCATTGCCCAGCCACGCATTCTGGTCTGCGGACTCAATCCGCATGCCGGTGAAGGCGGCCACCTGGGCCATGAAGAAATCGACATCATCGAACCGACCCTGGAGCGCCTGCGCAGCGAGGGCATGGACCTTCGTGGCCCGCTGCCTGCCGACACTCTGTTTACCCCCAAATATCTGGAGCACTGCGATGCAGTGCTGGCGATGTACCACGACCAGGGCTTGCCCGTGCTCAAGTACAAAGGCTTCGGCGCTGCCGTCAACGTGACGCTGGGCCTGCCGATCATCCGCACCTCGGTCGACCATGGCACCGCCCTGGACCTGGCCGGCAGCGGCAGGATCGACACCGGCAGCCTGCAAGTGGCCCTGGAAACCGCCTACCAGATGGCCGAGACCCGTTTATGAACGAGCAATACCAACACAAGGCGCGCAAACGCTTTGGTCAGAACTTTCTCCACGATGCTGGCGTTATCGACCGCATCCTGCGCTCGATCCATGCCAAGGCTGACGACCGCCTGCTGGAAATCGGCCCGGGCCAAGGTGCCCTGACCCAAGGCTTGCTTGGCTCCGGCGCCCAACTCGACGTGGTGGAACTGGACAAGGATCTGATCCCGATCCTCAACCAGCAGTTTGCCGGCCTGAGCAATTTCAACCTGCATCAGGGCGATGCGCTGAAATTCGACTTCAATACGCTGAACGCCGCGCCGAACAGCCTGCGGGTGGTCGGCAATCTGCCGTACAACATCTCCACGCCGCTGATTTTCCACCTGCTGAACAACGCCGGCATCATCCGCGACATGCACTTCATGTTGCAGAAAGAAGTGGTCGAGCGCCTGGCCGCAGGCCCGGGTGGCGGTGACTGGGGTCGTCTGTCGATCATGGTTCAGTACCATTGCCGCGTCGAACATCTGTTCAACGTCGGCCCGGGCGCGTTCAATCCGCCGCCGAAAGTCGACTCGGCGATCGTTCGTCTGGTGCCCCACGCGGTATTGCCACACCCGGCCAAGGATCACAAGTTGCTCGAGCGCGTTGTGCGCGAAGCGTTCAATCAGCGCCGCAAAACCCTGCGCAATACCCTCAAGCAATTGCTCAGCAACGCCGAAATCGAAGCCGCCGGCGTCGATGGCAGCCTGCGTCCCGAGCAACTTGATCTGGCCGCATTCGTGCGCCTGGCCGACCAGCTCGCGATACAGGTACCGGCAGCTCCCGCCGCCGACTGACCAGCGATGAACGCTATCGGGCAGCACTCCACTCTGGTTTACTGCCCGATACTTGCCTAGACTGATTCCCCATCAGCTACGCCCCGCGTTCCGCTTCGTTAAGGCCTTCTTGCATGTCCGATTCCCGTTATCAGGTCGATGTCAGCGTCGTCACCCACTATCTGGCAGACCAATCGCAACCCGAACACGACCGTTTCGCCTTCGCCTACACCATTACCGTGCAGAACAACGGTGAGATTGCGGCCAAACTTCTCTCCCGGCATTGGGTGATTACCGATGGCAATGGCCATGTCGAAGAAGTGCGCGGTGAAGGGGTCGTCGGCCAGAAGCCGCTGATCGCCGCGGGCGAAAGCCACACGTATACCAGCGGCACGGTAATGATCACCAAGGTCGGCACCATGCAGGGCACCTATCAAATGCTCGCCGATGACGGCAAGCATTTCGATGCAGTCATCAAACCGTTTCGCCTCGCTGTACCCGGAGCCCTGCACTGATGACGACTTACGCCGTCGGTGACCTGCAGGGCTGCCTCGAACCGCTCAAGTGTCTGCTCAAGCAAGTTGCCTTTGACCCGGAGCTGGATCGGCTGTGGCTCGTGGGCGACCTGGTCAATCGTGGCCCGCAGTCGCTGGAAACCCTGCGCTTTCTCTACCAGATGCGTGAGTCACTGGTGTGCGTGCTCGGTAATCACGACCTGCATCTGCTGGCCGCTGCGAAGAAAATCGAGCGTTTGAAGAAAAGCGACACGTTGCGCGAAATCATCGAGGCGCCGGATGGCCCGCAACTGATGGAATGGCTGCGCCAGCAGAAGCTGATGCATTACGACGAAATCCGTGATGTCGCCATGGTTCACGCTGGCATCCCGCCACAATGGTCGCTGCGCCGCGCCTTGAAGTGCGCCGCCGAAGTCGAGACCGCGCTGCGCGACGACAACGTGTTCCCCGCCTACCTCGACGGCATGTACGGCAACGAGCCGGCAAAGTGGGATAACGACCTCAAAGGCATCGAACGCCTGCGGGTGATCACCAATTACTTCACGCGCATGCGCTTTTGCACCGCCGAGGGCAAGCTTGACCTCAAGAGCAAGGAAGGCCTCGACAGCGCCCCGCCCGGCTACAAGCCGTGGTTTCAGCACAAGGAGCGCAAGACCAAGGGCCTGCGCATCATTTTTGGTCACTGGGCAGCGCTTGAAGGCAATATCCACGAGCCGGGCATTTCAGCGCTGGACACCGGATGCGTATGGGGCGGCAGCCTGACGCTGATGAACGTCGACAGCGGCGAACGCCTTTCATGCAAATGCGATGAACACGGCGGGCTTGCGCACACGGTCGCGCCACTTATCTCCGAATCTTCGCCAGTCGGCGCACCGCGCTAGACTGCGCCTTCAGTTGAGCAACAGGAACTTTGTCATGAGCGAATTCAAACGAATCCCCCCGGAACAGGCCCAGGCCCTGCGTGAACAAGGCGCCGTCGTAGTCGACGTGCGCGACCCGGCTACCTTTGCCTCACTGCATATCAGCGGCTCGAAGCATCTCGACAACCATTCGCTGCACGCTTTCATTCAAGGCGCCGACCTGGATGCACCGACCGTCGTGGTCTGCTACCACGGCAATTCCAGTCAGGGCGCAGCTGCCTATCTGGTCGGCCAAGGTTTCTCCGACGTCTACAGCATGGATGGCGGTTTTGAGCTGTGGCGTACGACCTATCCTTCGGAAACTGCACAAGGCAGCGAAGAATAATTTTTTTGCGCGGCGCAGGCCCCGGCTTCCGTGGGCCTGCGCGCGGCAGACAAACGGTCTGCCACAACTAATTACGTATCTCGCCTTTACCTCTCGAATTCCCAACTATCCTTAAGCGCAGGCCATCCAAAACAGGGGAGAGCCGGTACACCGGCGCGCGGGTCATCGGGAGTAGCTTTCGCGGTTTGTCGACCGTGGAAGAATTCTGGGGGGTAAACAGCAGCTGCCATAGCGACTGCTGCCAGCATCGACTGAGTGATCCGGCGTCGGCTCCACGTATCGAGCGAGGTGACGTCATGAGTATCTTTAGCCACTTCCAACAACGCTTCGAATCCACACGCCAGGAAGAACTTTCTCTGCAGGAGTACCTGGAGCTGTGCAAACAGGATCGCAGCGCCTACGTTTCCGCCGCCGAGCGTCTGTTGATGGCGATCGGCGAACCGGAACTGCTCGACACTTCGACCAATTCGAGGCTGTCGCGCATCTTCTCCAACAAGGTGATCCGTCGCTATCCGGCCTTTGAAGACTTCCATGGGATGGAAGAATGCATCGACCAGATCGTCTCGTATTTCCGCCACGCCGCCCAAGGCCTGGAAGAGAAGAAACAGATCCTCTATCTGCTCGGCCCCGTGGGTGGCGGTAAATCGTCCCTGGCCGAGAAGCTGAAGCAGCTGATGGAAAAAGTGCCCTTCTACGCCATCAAGGGCTCGCCGGTCTTCGAATCGCCTCTGGGTCTGTTCAACGCCACCGAAGATGGCGCGATCCTTGAGGAAGACTTCGGTATCCCACGGCGCTACCTGAACACCATCATGTCGCCCTGGGCGACCAAGCGCCTGGCTGAATTCGGCGGCGACATCAGCCAGTTCCGCGTGGTCAAACTGTACCCGTCGATCCTCAATCAGATTGCCGTCGCCAAGACCGAACCCGGTGACGAGAACAACCAGGATATCTCGGCGCTGGTCGGCAAGGTCGATATCCGCAAGCTCGAAGAATTCCCGCAGAACGACGCCGATGCCTACAGCTACTCCGGTGCGCTGTGCCGGGCCAACCAGGGCCTGATGGAATTCGTCGAAATGTTCAAGGCGCCGATCAAGGTGCTGCACCCACTGCTGACCGCCACGCAGGAGGGTAACTACAACAGTACCGAAGGCCTCGGCGCGATTCCGTTCACCGGCATCCTGCTGGCTCACTCCAACGAATCGGAGTGGCACACCTTCCGCAACAACAAGAACAACGAGGCGTTCATCGACCGGATCTACATCGTCAAAGTGCCGTACTGCCTGCGCGTCAGCGATGAAGTGAAGATCTACGACAAATTGCTGTTCAACAGCTCCCTGTCCAAGGCGCATTGCGCACCGGACACCTTGAAGATGCTCGCGCAGTTCACCGTGCTGTCGCGCCTCAAGGAACCGGAAAACTCCAACATCTATTCGAAGATGCGCGTCTACGACGGTGAAAACCTCAAGGACACCGATCCGAAGGCCAAGTCGATTCAGGAATACCGCGACTCGGCCGGTGTCGATGAAGGCATGAACGGTCTGTCGACCCGCTTCGCCTTCAAGATCCTGTCCAAGGTGTTCAACTTCGACCCGCATGAAATCGCCGCCAACCCGGTGCACCTGCTCTATGTGCTGGAACAGCAGATCGAACAGGAGCAGTTCCAGGCTGAAACCCGCGAACGCTATCTGCGTTATCTGAAGGAATATCTCGCCCCGCGCTACATCGAGTTTATCGGCAAGGAAATCCAGACTGCTTATCTCGAGTCCTACAGCGAGTACGGTCAGAACATCTTCGATCGCTATGTGCTGTACGCGGACTTCTGGATTCAGGATCAGGAGTATCGCGATCCGGAAACCGGCGAGATCCTCAACCGCGTGGCCCTGAACGAAGAGCTGGAAAAAATAGAAAAACCGGCCGGCATCAGCAATCCGAAGGATTTCCGCAACGAAATCGTCAACTTCGTCCTGCGCGCCCGGGCCAACAACAACGGCAAGAATCCGACCTGGCTCAGCTACGAAAAACTGCGGGTGGTCATCGAGAAGAAAATGTTCTCCAACACCGAGGACCTGCTGCCCGTCATCAGCTTCAACGCCAAGGCCAGCAAAGAGGATCAGCAGAAACACAACGACTTCGTTACACGAATGGTTGAACGTGGCTACACCGATAAACAGGTACGGCTTCTGTCCGAATGGTACCTGCGGGTCCGCAAGTCGCAGTGAGGCAGCTGCAAGCGTCCAGCTACGAGCTGCAAGAGAAAAGCGTGTAAACCGGAGTTTTTCGGGATCGGCTTCTACTTGCAGCTTGCAGCTCAAAACTTGAAGCTCCCCGGAGGGGCCTTATGAGCTATGTGATCGACCGACGCCTCAATGGCAAGAACAAGAGCACGGTGAACCGTCAGCGTTTTCTGCGGCGTTATCGTGACCACATCAAAAAGGCTGTCGAAGAGGCAGTCAGCCGGCGCTCCATTACCGATATGGAGCACGGGGAACAGATCAGTATTCCTGGCCGCGATATCGACGAGCCGGTGCTTCATCATGGACGCGGCGGCAAACAGACCGTGGTGCATCCCGGCAACAAGGAATTCACGGCCGGTGAACACATTGCGCGCCCACCCGGAGGCGGAGGTGGCCGCGGTCCGGGCAAGGCCGGCAATTCCGGCGAAGGCATGGACGAGTTCGTCTTCCAGATCACCCAGGAAGAATTTCTCGAATTCATGTTCGAAGACCTCGAACTGCCGAACCTGGTCAAACGCAATCTGACCGGCACCGACACGTTCAAAACCGTACGCGCCGGGATCAGCAACGAGGGTAATCCGTCACGGATCAACATCATCCGCACCCTGCGCTCAGCTCACGCGCGTCGTATTGCCCTGTCCGGCAGCAGCCGCGCGAAACTGCGCGAGGCCAAGGAAGAGCTGGCGCGGCTCAAGCGCGAAGAGCCGGACAATTTCGGTGATATCCAGGAACTCGAGGCCGAAATCGAGAAACTCAGTGCACGGATCCACCGCGTGCCGTTTCTCGATACCTTCGACTTGAAATACAACCTGCTGGTCAAGCAACCGAACCCCAGCTCGAAAGCGGTGATGTTCTGCCTGATGGACGTTTCCGGCTCGATGACGCAAGCGACCAAGGATATCGCCAAGCGCTTTTTCATCCTGCTATATCTGTTCCTCAAGCGTAACTACGACAAGATCGACGTGGTGTTCATCCGCCACCACACCAGTGCCCGGGAAGTGGACGAAGAGGAGTTTTTCTACTCACGGGAAACCGGCGGCACCATCGTTTCCAGCGCCTTGAAGCTGATGCAGGAAATCATGGCCGAGCGCTATCCAAGCAACGAGTGGAACATCTACGCCGCTCAAGCCTCCGACGGCGATAACTGGAACGACGACTCGCCGATCTGCCGTGACATTCTGATCAATCAGATCATGCCGTTTGTGCAGTACTACACTTATGTGGAGATTACCCCACGCGAACATCAGGCCCTGTGGTACGAATACGAACGCATCGCCGAAGCCTTCTCTGACACTTTTGCCCAGCAGCAACTGGTCTCGGCCGGAGATATCTATCCGGTCTTCCGTGAACTCTTCCAGCGCAGGTTAGTGACATGACCGCCAAAGAGCAGAAGCGCCAACCGATTTCCACCGGCTCCGAATGGACATTCGAGCTGATCCAGACCTACGACCGCGAAATCGCCCGGATCGCGGCCCGCTACGCACTGGATACCTACCCCAACCAGATCGAAGTGATCACCGCCGAGCAGATGATGGATGCCTATGCTTCAGTGGGAATGCCGCTGGGCTATCACCACTGGTCCTATGGCAAGCACTTCCTCAGCACCGAGAAATCCTACAGTCGCGGGCAGATGGGCCTGGCTTACGAGATCGTGATCAACTCCGATCCGTGCATCGCCTACCTGATGGAGGAGAACACCATTTGCATGCAGGCGCTGGTGGTGGCTCATGCCTGCTACGGCCACAACAGTTTCTTCAAGGGCAACTACCTGTTCCGCACCTGGACCGACGCCAGTTCGATCATCGATTACCTGGTGTTCGCCAAGCAGTACATCATGCAGTGCGAAGAGCGCCATGGCATCGATGCGGTGGAAGATCTGCTCGACTCCTGTCACGCGCTGATGAACTACGGTGTCGACCGCTACAAGCGTCCGTATCCGATTTCCGCCGAGGAAGAGCGCCGGCGCCAAAAGGATCGCGAAGAGCACATGCAGAAGCAGATCAATGATCTGTGGCGCACCATCCCCAAGGGTGCGGACAAATACAGCGACAAGGACAACGCCCGCTTTCCGGCCGAGCCGCAGGAAAACATCCTCTATTTCATCGAGAAGCATGCACCTCTGCTGGAGCCGTGGCAGCGTGAGATCGTGCGAATCGTGCGCAAGATCGCCCAGTATTTCTATCCGCAGCGCCAGACCCAGGTGATGAACGAAGGCTGGGCAACGTTTTGGCATTACACGCTGATGAATGACCTGTATGACGAAGGCCTGGTCACTGATGGCTTCATGATGGAGTTCCTCACTTCGCACACCAGCGTGGTGTTCCAGCCGGGTTTCGACAGTCCGTACTACAGCGGTATCAACCCGTATGCGCTGGGCTTCGCCATGTACCGCGACATTCGGCGCATGTGCGAAGAGCCAACCGAGGAAGACCGTCGCTGGTTCCCGGATATCGCCGGCTCCGACTGGCTGTCGACCATCAAGTTCGCCATGAGCAGTTTCAAGGACGAGAGTTTTATCCTGCAGTACCTGTCGCCCAAGGTGATCCGCGATCTGAAGCTCTTCAGCATCCTCGATGACGATCAGAAGGATGACCTGCTGGTGCCGGCCATTCATGACGAGGGTGGCTACCGCATCATCCGCGAAACCCTGGCTGCGCAGTACAACCTCGGCAATCGTGAACCCAACGTGCAGATCTACAGCATCGACCGGCGCGGCGATCGCTCCCTGACCCTGCGCCACCAGCAACATGACCGCAAACCGCTGGGTGACTCCACCGATGAAGTGCTCAAGCACTTGCACCGGCTATGGGGGTTCGACATTCATCTGGAAACCCTGCAGGGTGACCAGATCATGAAAACCCATCACGTGCCGCCACGCAGTGAGCACAGCGAAGGCGATTATGGCCGGCTCGATCTGGCCGTGATTCATCTTTGATGCGGTTCTGGCCTCCGAACGTCTGACGCAAGGGTTATCCTGTCGGACTGACGGAGGTTTTTTTATGCAGGTTTACAAGGTTGGCGGCGCGGTACGTGATCGCCTGTTGGGGTTGCCAGTCACTGACATCGACCGTGTCGTGGTCGGCGCCACTACTGAACAGATGCTCGCCAAGGGATTTCGCCCGGTCGGCGCGGATTTTCCAGTGTTTCTGCACCCCAAAACCGGCGAGGAATATGCCCTCGCCCGCACGGAACGCAAGAGTGGCCGCGGCTACGGCGGCTTCACTTTCCATGCAAGTCCCGAAGTCACGCTGGAACAAGACCTGATTCGCCGCGACCTGACGATCAATGCCATGGCCGAAGACGATCAGCTCAACCTGACCGATCCGTATCATGGGCAGCGCGATCTTGAAGCGCGAATTCTCCGTCACGTTTCCCCGGCGTTCGCCGAAGATCCGCTGCGTGTACTGCGCGTTGCCCGTTTCGCCGCGCGCTATGCCGGACTGGGCTTCACGGTCGCGGACGAGACAATGGAGCTGATGCGTCAGCTCAGCGAGTCCGGGGAACTGCAGGCACTGACGGCCGAACGCAGCTGGAAGGAAATTTCCCGGGCGCTGATGGAAAACCACCCGCAGGTATTCGTCCAGGTGTTGCGCAACTGCGGCGCCCTCAAAGTGCTGATGCCGGAGGTTGACGCCTTGTTCGGCGTACCGCAGCCGCAGGCCCATCACCCGGAAATCGACACAGGCCTGCACACCCTGAGCGTGCTGGAACAATCAGCCCTGCACAGGCAACCGCTGACGGTGCGCTGGGCCTGCCTGCTGCATGACTTGGGCAAAGGCCTGACGCCAGAAGAGGAATGGCCTCGGCATATCGCTCATGAGCACACCGGGCTGAAGCTGATCAAAGCGGTCAACCAGCGCTTCAAGGCACCCAAGGATTGTCAGGAACTGGCTCTGCTGGTCGGCCAGTATCACACCCATGGGCACCGGGCTCTGGAGTTGAAGGCCTCCACATTGCTGGAGTTGCTGCAGAGCTTCGATGTCTATCGGCGGCCGCAGCGCTTCGAGGAGTTTATCGCTGCGTGCGAGATGGATGCTCGTGGCCGCAAAGGCCTGGAGCAGCGCAGTTATCCACAGGCGGAATATCTGCGTGGGGCGGCGAAGGCTGCGCGAGAAGTGGCGGTGCAGCCACTGCTGGAAATGGGCTTCAAGGGCCCTCAGTTGGGCGAAGCGCTGAAGCGTGAGCGGCTCAAAGCGTTAAAGACCTACAAAGAATCGGCGTCGGTTTAAAAAGCATCGCGAGCAGGCTCACTCCTACAGGGGAATGCGTTCCAAAATGTAGGAGTGAGCCTGCTCGCGATGGCGCCCGTTGGTCAGCGCAAATCCGAAGGCGTGAGCTGCTCCCCCCGCCATTCGAACGCAACCGGCGCCAACACCTGATCAATCTGCGCCTCAGCCCACAACGTCGCAAAGCTCTTGCCCACACCCGGATGCACCCGCTGCGGCGCGATCAATGACAGCGGCCACAGCACGAAAGCGTTTTTCAGGATTTCCGCCCGCGGCAGAGTCAATCCGTCGAAATTACCCACCAGATCGCCATACAGCAGCACGTCGATATCCAGCGGCAACCCCTTGCGATCCGGTGCATAACGACCGTTATCCGCCTCGATGAATTTCAAGCGTCGATCCAGCTCCATCAATGGCAGATCGGTGTACGCCGAAACCACGAAATTGAAGAACGGCCCGCTCTTGATGCCCACCGGCTGGCTCTCGAACACCGCCGAACAACGGATATCCACCAGAAATTTCGCCAGCGCATCGAGACCGGCACGCAAATGGGTTTCCCGCTCGATATTGCTACCGAGCCCGAGATAGACCTGAGTCAGCGACATCCGCGCTCGATCTCCACACCCACACCGCCCTTGGCTGCCGGCACGGCGCCCGGCTTGGTCAGTTTCAGTCGTACCCAGGTGATGTTGAATTCGGCCATGAGCACTTCAACCAGACGCTCGGCAAAGGTCTCGACCAGTTGGAACTGCGCCTGCTCGGCAAAAGCCTGGATCCGCGTGGAAACGCTGGCGTAATCGAGCGCCAGGGTCAGGTCGTCACCAGCGGCGGCCGGGCGATTGTCCCAGGCGAAGCTCAGATCAAGACGCAGGCACTGACGGATGCCGCGCTCCCAGTCGTAGGCACCGATCACGGTGTCGACTTCCAGGCCCTCGATAAACACTCTGTCCAAGCACTTTTCTCCGCTGCACGACAAGGGCGCGATGCGCCGTTAGAATCAGGGCGTCCTCGCCCGGAATAGTTAGCATGTTTTGGTTACTGGCGATTCTCGCCTACCTGCTCGGCTCGCTGTCCTTCGCCATTTTGCTCAGCCGCCTGACCGGAAACCCGGATCCGCGAATGAGTGGCTCGGGTAATGCCGGCGCCACCAACATGCTGCGCTTGGCCGGTCGCAAACTGGCGATCCTGACCCTGCTCGGTGATCTGTGCAAAGGCCTGCTGCCGGTGCTGATCGCATCGAGCGCGGGCCTCTCGCTGCAGGATCAGGCGTGGATTGGCGTGTGCGCCGTGATCGGTCACCTGTTCCCGCTGTACTTCCGCTTTCGTGGCGGCAAAGGCGTCGCCACTGCCGCCGGCATGTTGCTCGGCCTGTATCCACCCGCCGCGCTGCTGGCGGTGTGCGCCTGGCTGCTGACGTTCTACCTGACTCGCACCAGTTCGCTGGCAGCGCTGATTGCCACGCCGTTGACCCTGCCGCTGCTGGCCTGGCAGGAACCGGAGGCCTTGTTGCCAATGAGCGCGCTGACCTTGCTGATTGTCTGGCGTCATCGCGGCAATCTACGCGACCTGTTTGCCGGGCGCGAACGGCATTTTTGAATGCCGTTCGCGAGCATCGCTGATCACAATGCCGACAACTGCTCCATCGGCCAGCGCGCCTGCACGGTGATGGCCAGACTTTCCTGCTGACCGGCCTTGAGGCGCTGGCATCCGGCAAACGCAATCATCGCGCCATTGTCGGTGCAGAACTCGGGACGCGCGTAGAACACATCGCCCTTCATATCGCCGAGCATCTTTTCCAGGGAAATCCGCAACGCCTTGTTGGCGCTGACGCCGCCGGCAATCACCAGCCGCTTCATGCCCGCCTGTTTCAGGGCGCGCTTGCACTTGATGGTCAAAGTCTCCACTACGGCCTGCTGGAACGCCAGCGCGATGTCGCAACGGGCTTGTTCGCCGTCGTCCCCGGCGCTGACGCATTGCTGCCAGGTGTTGAGGGCGAAGGTTTTCAGGCCGCTGAAGCTGAAATCCAGCCCCGGACGATCACACATCGGACGCGGGAAGGTAAAACGTCCTGCGACGCCCTTCTCGGCCAGCTTGGCGATTTCCGGCCCGCCGGGATAATTGAGGCCCATCATCTTCGCGGTCTTGTCGAACGCTTCGCCGGCCGCATCGTCGAGTGTCTCGCCAAGCAGGCTGTATTGGCCGATGCCGTCGACCTGGACCAGCTGCGTATGACCACCGGAAACCAACAAAGCGACGAACGGGAATTCCGGCGGTTTCGGCTCCAGCATCGGTGCCAGCAGGTGGCCTTCCATGTGGTGCACGCCAAGCGCCGGAATGCCCCAGGCAAACGCCAGCGCCTGCGCGCAGGATGCACCGACCAGCAGCGCGCCGACCAGGCCAGGACCCGCGGTATAGGCGATTGCGTCGATCTCGGTCGGCACGCAGTCGGCTTCGGCCAACACCTGACGGATCAAGGGCAGCATGCGTTTGACGTGGTCACGCGAAGCCAGCTCCGGCACCACACCGCCATAGACGCGGTGCAGGTCGATCTGACTGAACAGCGCATCGGCCAGCAGGCCGCGCTCGCTGTCATACAATGCGACGCCGGTTTCGTCGCAGGAGGTTTCTAATCCCAGTACTAGCATGGGTTTGCGCCTTGTTTAGGCTGAATTCGAAGGCGCGCATAATAGTCGCCACGTGATGCCCCGACCAGCGGTTTTCGATCAGAGGCTTTGCATTCCGAGCGATGAGGGGTTAACATCCGCAACCCTTAAAAACCGACGTCTTCAAGTGCTCTTTTGCCGCGAGGATGTTGACCCCGGTAATGAATGAAGGTAGCTCTGGATGCCAGCCGTCAAAGTAAAAGAGAACGAACCCTTCGACGTAGCTCTGCGTCGTTTCAAGCGCTCCTGCGAAAAAGCCGGTGTACTGGCTGAAGTTCGTAGCCGCGAATTTTACGAGAAGCCAACTTCTGAGCGTAAGCGCAAGGCAGCAGCCGCTGTTAAGCGTCACGCCAAGAAAGTTCAGCGCGAACAGCGCCGCGCCGTTCGTCTGTACTAATACACAGACGTTCGTAGCAAGCTTCTTGCCTAAGCCCGGCCCTCAGCCGGGCTAATGGCATTTGCGTAAAACGCTTGATGCTTCACCGTCGACGCCGCCGATGCGACCGAGACAAATCTGCTTCACCGCGTCAGGCCTGGCTCTTTTGCCAGCGGTGCACGTCTTTTCTGACGAGCCTTTCAAGGCTACTGACGAGCACACCCACTGATTCCTCTTACGACGATCAGCCCAAGGCACCTGCATGCGTGCCCGCTTTATTGAGCTATCCGAGGCCGACAACCGGCCGTCAGCGGATTCAGCGCAACACTTTCAAATAGTCGAAGACTGATAGGTACTAACGTCAGTGGATTTTCGGCAGATACACTTCCCGACAGCGATCACGCAGACGACACCGGTCGAGCCGCACTTTTTGTGCGTTTCCAACAATGGCCCGCGTCCGACAGCCTGGCGCAACGGATTTATTGCAGCGCAGACGACGAGAATGCCATGGCCGGGCTGATTCCCCAGAGCTTCATTGACGACCTGCTGAACCGCACCGACATCGTCGACGTGGTCAGCTCGCGCGTGCAATTGAAGAAGGCCGGCAAGAACTACACCGCCTGCTGCCCGTTCCATAAAGAGAAAACCCCGTCATTCAGCGTCAGCCCCGACAAGCAGTTCTATTACTGCTTCGGCTGCGGCGCTGGCGGCAACGCCCTCGGCTTTCTCATGGATCACGACAACCTGGATTTCCCCCAGGCCGTCGAAGATCTGGCCAAAGCCGCCGGCATGGAAATCCCCCGCGAAGAAAGCGGCCGCGAGCGCAAGCCGCGCCAGCCGACCGATTCGCCGCTGTACCCGCTGCTCACCGCCGCCGCTGACTTCTATCGGCAAGCGCTCAAGAGTCATCCATCGCGCAAGGCTGCAGTGGATTACCTAAAGGGTCGCGGCCTGACCGGCGAGATCGCCCGGGATTTCGGCCTCGGTTTTGCGCCTCCGGGCTGGGACAATCTGCTCAAGCATCTGAGCAGCGACACCCTGCAACAGAAGGCCATGATCGAAGCCGGCCTGCTGATCGAGAACGCCGAAACCGGCAAACGCTATGATCGCTTCCGCGATCGCGTGATGTTCCCGATCCGCGACACCCGGGGACGGATCATTGCCTTCGGCGGTCGCGTACTGGGCGACGACAAGCCCAAGTACCTGAACTCACCGGAAACCCCGGTATTCCATAAAGGCCAGGAACTCTACGGCCTCTATGAAGCGCGCAAGAACAATCGCAACCTCGATGAAATCATCGTCGTCGAAGGCTATATGGACGTCATCGCCCTCGCCCAGCAAGGCTTGCGCAATGCCGTCGCCACGCTGGGTACCGCGACCAGTGAAGAACATTTGAAGCGCCTGTTCCGCGTCGTTCCGAACGTATTGTTCTGCTTCGACGGCGACCAGGCCGGGCGCAACGCCGCGTGGCGCGCACTGGAGGCGACCCTGCCGTGCCTGCAGGACGGTCGCCGCGCACGATTCCTGTTTCTGCCCGAAGGCGAAGACCCGGATACCCTGGTGCGCGCCGAAGGCACCGACGCTTTCAAGGCGCGCATCAATCAGCACGCGCAGCCGCTGGCCGATTATTTTTTCCAGCAACTGACCGAAGAAGCCGATCCGCGCTCCCTCGAGGGCAAGGCGCACATGGCCACCCTCGCTGCGCCGCTGATCGACAAGGTGCCGGGCGCAAACCTGCGCATTCTCATGCGTCAGCGCCTGACCGAGATCACCGGCCTGAGCAGCGAGACCGTCAGCCAATTGGTCCAGAGTGCACCGCAGGAAGCACCGCCCGCCTATGATCCGGGCATCGATTACGACGCCATGCCGGATTACAGCGACTACCATCAGCCGCAGGCACAGGACATGTATGTGCCGCAGCAGGAATGGACGCCGAAGAAACCCGGCGCCGGCGGCAAGAAGTGGGACAAGAAACCGTGGGACAAGAATGGCAAGCGTGGCGGCGACCGTGAACCGCAGCGCCCGCGCACGCCGATTGGCGTTGAATCGCCAACCCTGACGGCCCTTAGAACATTGCTCCATCATCCGCAACTGGCCAAGCGCGTGGAAGACGCCGGGCACATTGCCGATGAAAATCAGACCAACGCCCAACTGCTTGTGGCGCTGCTCGAAGCCGTGCAGAAGAATCCCAAGCTAAACTCATTTCAGTTGATCGCGCGATGGCACGGTACTGAACAGGGTCGTTTGCTCAAGGCACTGGCAGAAAAGGAATGGCTGATTGACGGAGATAACCTTGAACAACAGTTTTTCGACACCATTACTAGCTTGTCAGCCCGCCAACGCGAGCGAAATCTCGAACAGTTACTCAGGAAAGCGCGGCAAAGCGAACTGAGCGTCGAAGAGAAAAATCAACTGCGCGACCTTTTAAGTCGCAATGTTTCCGCATCAAACCCGACCTCAACTGGCGCGTGAGGTCATAGCTCAGGTATAATCCTCGGCTTGTTTTTTGCCCGCCAAGACCTTCAGTGGATAGGGTGTTATGTCCGGAAAAGCGCAACAGCAGTCTCGTATTATTGAGTTGATCAAACTGGGTCGTGAGCAGAAGTATCTGACTTACGCCGAGGTCAACGACCACCTGCCCGAGGATATTTCAGATCCGGAGCAGGTGGAAGACATCATCCGCATGATTAACGACATGGGGATCCCCGTACACGAGAGTGCTCCGGATGCGGACGCCCTTATGTTGGCCGACGCCGATACCGACGAGGCCGCTGCGGAAGAAGCAGCCGCTGCGTTGGCGGCGGTGGAGACCGATATTGGTCGCACCACTGACCCGGTGCGCATGTACATGCGTGAAATGGGTACGGTCGAGCTTCTGACCCGTGAAGGCGAAATCGAAATCGCCAAGCGGATCGAAGAAGGCATTCGTGAAGTGATGAGCGCAATCGCGCATTTCCCTGGCACGGTTGACCACATTCTCTCCGAGTACACCCGCGTCACCACCGAAGGTGGTCGCTTGTCCGACGTCCTGAGCGGTTATATCGACCCGGACGACGGCATCGCGCCGCCTGCGGCAGAAGTGCCGCCGCCGGTCGATCCGAAAGCCGTCAAGGCCGACGACGACACCGACGACGATGAAGCCGACTCTTCCGATGACGAAGAAGAAGCCGAAAGCGGTCCGGATCCGGTCATTGCTGCGCAGCGCTTCGGCGCCGTGGCCGACCAGATGGAAATCACCCGCAAGGCCCTGAAAAAGCACGGTCGTCACAACAAGGCAGCGGTTGCCGAGTTGCTGGCCCTGGCCGAGCTGTTCATGCCGATCAAACTGGTGCCGAAGCAATTCGAAGCCCTGGTCGAGCGTGTACGCAGTGCCCTGGATCGTCTGCGTCAGCAAGAGCGCGCGATCATGCAGCTGTGCGTACGTGATGCACGTATGCCGCGCGCCGATTTCCTGCGTCAGTTCCCGGGCAACGAAGTCGACGAAAGCTGGTCCGACGCCCTGGCCAAAGGCAAGAGCAAGTACGCCGAAGCCATCGGTCGCGTGCAGCCGGACATCATCCGTTGCCAGCAGAAACTGATCGCGCTGGAAACCGAGACCGGTCTGACCATCGCCGAAATCAAGGACATCAACCGTCGCATGTCGATCGGTGAGGCCAAGGCCCGCCGCGCGAAGAAAGAGATGGTTGAAGCCAACCTGCGTCTGGTGATCTCGATCGCCAAGAAGTACACCAACCGCGGTCTGCAATTCCTCGATCTGATCCAGGAAGGCAACATCGGTCTGATGAAAGCGGTGGACAAGTTCGAATATCGTCGCGGTTACAAGTTCTCGACTTATGCCACCTGGTGGATCCGTCAGGCGATCACTCGCTCGATCGCCGACCAGGCCCGCACCATTCGTATCCCGGTGCACATGATCGAGACGATCAACAAGCTCAACCGTATTTCCCGGCAGATGCTGCAGGAAATGGGTCGCGAACCGACCCCGGAAGAGCTGGGCGAACGCATGGAAATGCCTGAGGACAAGATCCGCAAGGTACTGAAGATCGCCAAAGAGCCGATCTCCATGGAAACCCCGATCGGTGATGACGAAGACTCCCATCTGGGCGACTTCATCGAAGACTCGACCATGCAGTCGCCAATCGATGTCGCCACGGTGGAAAGTCTGAAGGAAGCGACTCGCGAAGTACTGTCCGGCCTCACTGCCCGTGAAGCCAAGGTATTGCGCATGCGCTTCGGTATCGACATGAACACCGACCATACGCTCGAAGAAGTGGGCAAACAGTTTGACGTAACGCGTGAGCGGATCCGTCAGATCGAAGCCAAGGCGCTGCGCAAGCTGCGCCACCCGACGCGAAGCGAGCATCTGCGCTCCTTCCTCGACGAGTGATACCAGAACCCCCGGCCCAGGCCGGGGGTTTTGTTTCATGGCAGATTAAATTCCCCGCTCCACCCTCCCCGCCCCATACCCCGTCTACACTCGAAACAATCCCCCCAAGCCCCGACGAGAGCGTTATGCCCAGACTGGCGCCCGTGCTGTTTCTGCTGTCATTGATGATCTGCACCGCCACGGCTGACGCGCTGACTCTCACCGATGAAGAACGCAGCTGGCTGGCGGCTCACCCTGACTTGCGCCTGGGTGTCGATGCATCGTGGCCGCCCTTCGAATTTCGCGACGACCAGAACCGTTATCAGGGTCTGGCTGCCGACTATATCGACGTGATCCGTCAACGTCTGGCGATCAAGCTGACGCCCATCGAACCGGTGAGCTGGACGGTGGTGCTGGAGCAGGTCAAGAAGGGCAAGATCGATTTGCTGCCGGGGATCATGTCTACGCCGGAACGCCAGAACTATCTGTCATTCACCCGGCCGTACCTCGACTTTCCGATCGTCATCCTCGCCCATGTCGGCGGCGCCCAGCCGCGCAAACTCGATGACCTGTATGGGCTGAAAATCGCCGTGGTGGACAACTACGCCCCCCACGAACTACTACGCACTCACCACCCCGACCTGAATCTGGTCGCCATGCCCAACGTCAGCTCGGCGCTGCAAGCCCTGGCGACTGATGAAGTGGATGCGGTGGTCGGTGACCTGGCTTCCAGCGTCTGGAGCCTGCGCCAGCTCAAACTCGACGGCCTCTACGTCAGCGGCGAAACCCCGTATCGCTATCAACTGGCGATGGCCGTCCCCCGCGACAACAAGGTGCTGGTGGGGATTCTCGACAAGGTCCTTGCCGACATGACGCCGGCGGAAATCAGCAGCATCCAGGAGCATTGGGTCGGCAATGTGCTCGACCATCGCTCGTTCTGGTCAGACCTGCTGGTGTATGGCCTGCCCGGTCTGTTACTGCTCATCACCGTCCTCGCCGTGGTGATTCGCATCAACCGCCGCCTGAGCTCGGAAATCACCCGGCGCATCGACCTCGAGCAGGAATTGCGCAGCAGCGAATATCACTACCGCGGCCTGGTCGAGAGCTTGTCGGCGATTGCCTGGGAAGCGCGGATGAGCGACTTCACCTACAGCTATGTCTCGCCTCACGCTGAAGACTTGCTCGGCTATCCACAGTCCCATTGGCTGATTCCGGGCTTCTGGCACAACATCATTCACCCCGCCGACCTGACCCGCACGCAGAACTATTGCAAGGAAGCGCTGCGACAGGGCCGCGATCACATCGTCGACTATCGCGTCATCACCGCCGACGGCCGCTGCCTGTGGGTGCGCGACATTGTCAGTCTGATCGAGCATGGCCACGAACCGGTGATGCGCGGTTTGATGATCGACATCAGCGAAATCAAGCGCACCGAAGAGGCGCTGCGCCTGTCGGAACAGAAATTCGCCTCGGTGTTCGAACAGTGTCCGGACATTCTGGTAATTGCGCGGCTGTCCGACGGCTGCTTGCTCGAGGTCAACGAGGCCTTCGAAGAGCAGATCGGTCTCAGGGCCGAGGACGTGATCGGCCAAACCGCCACCCACCTCAATATCTGGGGCATTCCCGGCGTCGGCCCGGGCCTGTTGCAGCGCTTGCAGGCTGGCAGCATTCGTAATCTGGAGATGCCCTTTCGCCGCAACAACGGCCAGGTATTCACCGGGCTGATTTCCGCCGAACCCTTCGACCTCGACACCACCCCGGCGCTGGTGGTCGTGGTGCGCGACATCAGCCAGCTCAAGGAAACCCAACAGCAATTGCAGACCTCGGAAGAGAAGTTTGCCAAGGCTTTTCATGCGTCGCCGGACGGTTTGCTGCTGTCGCGCCAAAGCGACGGCCTGTTGTTGGAGGTCAACGAAGGTTTCAGCCGCATCACCGGTTTCAACAGCGCCATGTCAGTGGATCGGTCAACGCTGGATCTCGGGATCTGGGTCAACCTCAACGAACGCAAACAGATGCTCGACCTGTTGCACCGCGACGGTTTTGTCCGTGACTTCACCTGCCATATCCGTCGCAGTGACGGGCAGATTCGCCTGTGTGAAGTCTCCAGTCGCCCGCTGCCGATCGGCGACGAAGACTGCATGCTGACCATCGCCCGGGACATCACCGAGCGCCATCTCATGCAGGAAAAACTGCAGCAGGCGGCGACGGTTTTCGAAAGCACCGCTGAAGGTGTACTGATCACCGACACCCAGCAACACATCAGCGCGGTCAATCGCGCCTTCACCGAAATCACCGGCTACAGCGAAAGCGAGGCGCTGGGCCACACGCCACGGCTATTGGCGTCTGGGCTGCACGACAGCGCGTTCTACGCGGCGATGTGGCACCAATTGACCGACGAGGGACACTGGCAAGGCGAGATTTCCAACCGGCGCAAGAACGGCGAGCTGTACCCGAGCTGGCTGACCATCAGCGCCGTGCGTAATCGCGACAAGTTCATCACCCACTTCGTCGCGGTATTCGCCGATATTTCCAGCCTCAAGCACGCCCAGGCCAAGCTCGATTACCAGGCCCACCACGACCCGCTGACCGGCTTGCCCAATCGCACTTTGTTCGAAAGTCGCCTGCAAATGGCCTTGACCAGCCAACAGGAAAATGGCGGCCAGGGCGCGGTGCTGTTTCTCGATCTGGACCGCTTCAAGCACATCAACGACAGCCTCGGCCACCCGGTGGGCGACCTGTTGCTCAAGGGCATCGCCGTGCGTTTGAAGGAACAGTTACGAGATATCGACACCGTCGCCCGATTGGGCGGTGACGAATTCATCATTTTGCTGCCGGGCTTGCAGCAAGCCAGCGACGCCGACAACATCGCGACGAAACTGCTCAATTGCTTCGGCGCGCCGTTCCAGGCCGGCGAACACGAGTTCTTCATCAGCGCCAGCATCGGCACCAGCCTCTATCCACGCGACGGTTGCGACGTGGCGACGCTGGTGAAAAACGCTGACGCGGCGATGTACCGTTCCAAAGCCAAGGGACGCAATCGCGTCGAAAGCTACACCCGCGACCTCACCGCCCAGGCCAGCGAACGCATAGCACTGGAACACGAACTGCGCCGCGCCATCGAGCGCGACGAGCTGTTTCTCTACTATCAACCGAAAATCAGCCTGGTCGACCACAGTCTGGTGGGCGCCGAAGCACTGATTCGCTGGCGTCATCCGACCTTCGGCGAAGTGCCGCCCGAGCACTTCATCCCGCTGGCCGAAGAGAACGGCATGATCCTGCAGATCGGCGATTGGGTGCTGGAAACCGCATGCCGGCAGATGTTCGAGTGGAACCGGATTTATCAACCGCTCGGCCCGCTGTCAGTGAACCTCGCCGGAGCGCAGCTGCGTCAACCGAACCTGCTGGTACGCATCGAGCAACTGCTCAAGGAAAACCGCCTCAGGCCGGATTTACTGCAACTGGAAATTACCGAGAATTTCATCATGAGTCAGGCCGAAGAGGCGCTGGCGGTGCTGCACCAGCTCAAACACCTCGGCGTACAGCTGGCGATCGACGACTTCGGCACCGGCTACTCCTCGCTCAGCTACCTCAAACGCCTGCCGTTGGACATTCTCAAGATCGATCAGTCTTTCGTCCGCGGACTGCCCGACGATCCCCACGACGCGGCGATCGTGCGCGCCATCATCGCGCTAGGGCGGAGCATGCAATTCACGGTGATTGCCGAAGGCGTGGAAACCCAGGCCCAACAACAATTCCTCGCCGCGGAAGGTTGTGAACAGATCCAGGGCTACATCGTCAGCCTGCCGCTGCCACCGGATGAATTCGCCGCCACGTTTCTGCATGTGACCGTATCGGATTTTTCGGATAGCACAGCCGCGAAACCGTCGCTATAATCCGCGGCCTACTGAGGGCCTATAGCTCAGTTGGTTAGAGCAGAGGACTCATAATCCTTTGGTCCACGGTTCGAGTCCGTGTGGGCCCACCAAATTGAAAAGCCGCGCTTAATGCGCGGCTTTTTTGTGGGCGAGTGATTGGGTTGCGTCTTGGCGTGCGCAATGTTCGGAAGACCTAACCAGAGCTGTAGGAAAGATCCGAAGCAGCGGTTTTGAGCGGTAAGACGTCTGTTGATGATGTCTTCGCAGGGATACTCTCGAGACGTCGCTGCTTATCAGCGACCGGGCTTGGAAATCCGTACAAATCAATACGTCCGGCGACAGTAACAATGGAATGGAAAGACCTGATAATTGGCGGACGCAAATACTGCATGGCGCATTTACAACCGTTCGAACTCGCATTTGAAGTGGCTGAGCAGCAGCTGGTTGTCAGGTTTGAATTCGGGTTCCACTGTTTTACCGATGACAAAGGTCACGGCCAGCCACTAAGACACAGGGGAGAAGTTCGGTATTTTTGTGCGGACCGCCACCACTGCAGCAGCCAGATTACGGATTACTTGCACAAACGCTTTTTCAAAGGCCTGGCTGTGCCCTTCTACGTAGAAAACAGTCAGCGCTATTACTGCCTGGACTTGCATGATTACGCGGTCTTTTTTTCTATCAGCAAGCCGCAGCACTCAACGAACCGTCTCAAACTCCGGATCATTTCCGCCTACGAGGTCGCTGAGTGGGGGCGGTCGAAGCTGCCGAAAGGAAAACCACATAACGTCCGCTACATCCTGGAAATGCGAAACACGGGAAAGTCCATTTGAGAGAAAGCAAAAAGCCCCGACGCATGCACATCGGGGCTTTCTGTAAATCTCAATATCGGCCTGTCCTTTCACGGTTTCCCGCTTATCCCGCTCACCGGCTAGGAGTAGCTTGCGCCACCGAAATCAACACCCTTTGCTTGCAAAGTTCCGGTCTGTGCTGACGTGCCGATGATAGCCCTTGAACCTGACAAGAGCAACCGTCACGGCCGCCAACTCCCCCCCATCAACCGATGGTGCTGCGAGTATGCCCAATGCAATTGACCCTGTAACATCCGTAATCTCACCGCCCCACGCCAATGGAGCCTCCCTTGCCAGACACCCGCCCCCCCACCCTCGACGCAATCGATCGCCAGCTGATCGCCGCGCTGCAAATCAACGCTCGCGAAAGCGTGGCCATGCTCGCCCGTCAGCTAGGCATTGCTCGCACTACGGTGACGTCGCGCCTGGCCCGGCTGGAAAAAGCCAAAGTGATCACCGGCTATGGTGTGCGCCTCGGTCAGCGCGTGGTCGATGGTGGCTTGCAGGCCTACGTCGGGATCAAGGTGCAGCCGCGCTCCGGCAAAGATGTGCTGCGGCGCTTGAGTGCGATGGCGCAGGTGCAGCAGTTGTGTGCGGTGAGTGGCGAGTTTGATTATGTGGCGTGGTTGCGCACTGATTCGCCGGAGCAGCTGGACCAATTGCTGGATCAGATTGGCAGCGTTGACGGGGTGGAGAAGACCACGACGTCGATCATTTTGAGCAGCAAGATTGATCGTGGGCAGCCGGTTTAAGGTTTTGATCGAGGTTCTCGGGTGAATTTCAGAGCCTCTCCGCGAGCAGTCTCGCTCCCACATTTTGGTCGGTGTGTAGTCGCCGCTCGTCATATTGATCGCTACTCTGGCAAAACGACGACACATTGCGTCTTATTAACGCGCTCCACGCTCCCTAGAATGGCTGGCATCTTTTCCTATACTCAGACGCGAATCCTGCGTCGGGTCGCCAACAAGGTCAGCCATGAACACGAACAATCGCCATCCTGCAGACGGGAAAAAACCAGTCACCATTTTCGGTCCGGACTTTCCGTTCGCGTTTGACGACTGGATCGAGCATCCGGCGGGTCTGGGCAGCATTCCTGAAGAGCACCATGGCGCTGAAGTGGCGATTGTCGGCGCGGGCATCGCCGGTCTGGTGGCTGCGTATGAACTGATGAAACTCGGTTTGAAGCCGGTGGTGTACGAGGCGTCAAAGCTCGGCGGTCGTCTGCGCTCGCAGGCCTTCAACGGCACCGATGCCATCGTCGCCGAACTCGGCGGTATGCGCTTTCCGGTGTCCTCCACGGCGTTTTATCACTACGTCGACAAGCTCGGCCTCGAGACCAAGCCTTTCCCCAACCCGCTGACCGGCGCTTCGGGCAGCACCGTGATCGATCTGGAAGGCGAAACCTATTACGCCGAAAGCCTGAAGGATCTTCCTGCATTGTTCCAGGAAGTTGCCGACGCCTGGGCGGATGCGCTGGAAGCCGGTTCGCAGTTTTCCGATATCCAGCAGGCCATTCGCGACCGGGATGTGCCGCGTTTGAAAGAACTGTGGAACAAGTTGGTGCCGCTATGGGACGACCGGACCTTCTATGACTTCGTCGCCACCTCGAAAGCCTTCGCCAAACTGTCGTTCCAGCACCGCGAAGTATTCGGCCAGGTCGGCTTCGGCACTGGCGGCTGGGATTCGGACTTCCCCAATTCGATGCTGGAAATCTTCCGCGTCGTGATGACCAACTGCGACGATCACCAGCACCTGGTAGTCGGCGGCGTCGAGCAGGTACCGCAAGGCATCTGGCGTCATGTGCCGGAACGCTGCGTACATTGGCCGGCCGGCACCAGCCTGAAATCCCTGCACCGTGGCGCGCCGCGATCCGGTGTGAAGAAAATTGCCCACGCGCCGGAGGGCCGTTTCGCCGTTACCGACAACAACGGTGACACCCGCGAATACGCCGCTGTGCTGACGACTTGCCAAAGCTGGCTGCTGACCACGCAGATCGAATGCGACGAAACCCTGTTTTCGCAGAAGATGTGGATGGCCCTCGACCGCACGCGCTACATGCAGTCATCAAAAACCTTCGTGATGGTCGACCGGCCATTCTGGAAGGACAAAGACCCGGAAACCGGCCGCGACGTAATGAGCATGACCCTCACCGATCGCCTGACCCGTGGCACCTATCTGTTCGACAACGGTGACGACAAGCCGGGGGTGATCTGCCTGTCGTACTCGTGGATGAGCGACGCGTTGAAAATGCTCCCACATCCTGTGGAAAAACGCGTCGAACTGGCCTTGAACGCGTTGAAAAAGATCTACCCGAAAGTCGACATCGCCGCACGCATCATCGGTGATCCGATCACTGTGTCGTGGGAAGCCGATCCGTATTTCCTCGGAGCCTTCAAAGGCGCCCTGCCCGGCCATTACCGCTACAACCAGCGCATGTACGCGCACTTCATGCAGGACGACATGCCGGCCGAGCAGCGCGGAATCTTCATCGCCGGCGACGATGTTTCGTGGACACCGGCATGGGTCGAAGGCGCGGTGCAGACTTCGCTCAACGCGGTGTGGGGCATCATGAAACATTTCGGCGGCTCGACACATAAAGAGAACCCGGGCCCGGGTGATGTGTTCAAAGACATCGGCCCTATCGCCCTGCCCGAGTAAGAGGATTCCCCGATGCGCGTAGCCGTTTACCAATGTCCAGCGCTGCCACTGGACCCCGTCGCCAACCTGCATCGCCTGCACCAGGTGGCGATGGAGGCCAAAGGCGCCGACCTGCTGGTGCTGCCGGAGATGTTCATCACCGGCTACAACATCGGCGCCGAAGCGGTCAGCACGCTGGCCGAGGTTTATAACGGTGAATGGGCGCAGCAGATCGGGCGCATCGCCAAGGCTGCGGGTCTGGCAATCGTTTACGGTTACCCGGAGCGCACCGCCGACGGGCACATCTACAACGCCGTGCAACTGATCGACGCCCACGGCGAGCGCCTGTGCAATTACCGCAAGTCGCATCTGTTCGGCGACCTTGACCGGTCGATGTTCAGCCCCGGCGAAGCAGAGTTGCCGGTGGTTGAGCTGAACGGCTGGAAGCTCGGTTTCCTGATCTGCTATGACCTGGAGTTCCCGGAAAACGCTCGTCGTCTGGCCTTGGCCGGCGCCGAGCTGATTGTGGTGCCGACGGCGAACATGATTCCGTTCGACTTCGTCGCCGACGTCACCGTGCGCGCCCGCGCCTTCGAAAACCAGTGCTACGTGGCTTATGCCAATTACTGTGGGCATGAAGGCGATATTCAGTACTGCGGGCAAAGCAGCGTGGCCGCACCGGACGGCAGCCGCATCGCCCTGGCAGGTCTGGACGAGGCGCTGATCGTCGGTGAACTGGACCGACAACTGATGAATGATTCACGCCAGGCCAACCGCTATCTCAGCGATCGCCGTCCCGAGCTTTACGGCGCGCTGAACCGTCGCTAATCCGCTAGCATGGGCACTTCACTGTTCTGGAAGTGCCCATGCCTGCACCGACTCGTCCCCTCCCCCACACTGAAATTCTGGCTAATGGCTTGCGCGTGACCCTGCGCCACGTGCCCGGCCTCAAGCGCAGCGCTGCCGTATTGCGCGTAGCGGCCGGCAGCCATGACGTGCCGTTGGCATGGCCGGGGCTGGCGCATTTTCTTGAACACCTGCTGTTTCTCGGCACCGAGCGTTTTCCGACAAACGAAGGGCTGATGGCCTACGTGCAACGTCACGGCGGGCAGGTGAATGCCAGCACCCGCGAACGCACCACGGACTTTTTCTTCGAACTGCCCGTGCCGTTGTTCGGCGCAGGGCTTGAGCGTCTGTCAGACATGCTCGCCCGGCCGCGTATGAATCTGGACGATCAACGGCGTGAACGGGAGGTGCTACAGGCAGAATTCGTCGCCTGGTCGCAAGATCCGACCGCACAGCAGCAATTTGCCTTGTACGACGGTTTACCAGAGCAGCACCCGTTGCGCGGGTTTCATGCGGGCAATCGGCGCAGCCTGCAGGTGGATTCGCCGGCGTTTCAAACGGCACTGAAGGGTTTCCATCAAAGGTTTTATCGCACCGGGCAAATGCATCTGAGTCTGGTTGGGCCGCAGAGCGTCGATGCGCTCCGAGAGCTGGCGCAGCAATTCGCAGCGGTGTTGCCGGTTGGGGATAAAGTTGCCCAAGCCACACCGCTACCGCTGACAGTGAAAAGTTATCAACAGGTCGGCGCTCACGCGAACCTGTTATGGGCCTTCGACGACTTACCCGAGTCATCCGCGGAGGCGATGGCCTTTCTCTGTCATTGGTTGAACAGCGCAAAACCTGGTGGGTTGCTCGCGTACCTGCATCAACAGAATCTGGCTGACAGCCTGAAAGCCGTGCCGGTTTATCAATTTGCCGGGCAGGCGTTGCTGCATCTGCAACTCAATGCCGATGGCGACCGCTTGCATGCCATCAACGAACAGCTGCTGGACTGGCTGAGCTTCTTCGCCCAGCAGGACTGGACGCCATTGCGCGAGGAATACGCCGCCCTGCTTCAGCGCCAACAACACGTCAGCGGAGCTTTGCAACTGGCGCGGTTCGACGTTGAGCAGCAAGCATTCGGCCTGTCCGAATCGGGTGCCGCCGCACTTGAGCACATCCTTCACGAAATCGGTGTTGTGGATAACTTCAGCAATCATTGGCGCCTGCCCGCGGCCAATCCTTTCCTGCGGGCCAGTGAACCGCTGGCCAACGCTGGTCTGATTCGCGGCCAGACCAGCGCCCACCGTGGCCTGCGCACGTTCGCCCAGGATCGCTCGCGCAGCCGCCGGGAACGCTCGCCGATGCATTTCAGTCAGGCGTTGCCGGACAACAGCGATGAAGGCGTAATTTATCTGCGTTGGCAGGTCGAGGCGGCGGCCAGCGCTGATCTGTGTTCACGATTGCAGCGAAGTCTGCGCCAGACACGACAGGATGCGTCAGAGGCCGGAGTGGATCTGTCTTTCAGTGCTGCGGGCAACCAATGGCTGCTGAAAATGACGGGGCTGCAAGAATCCATGCCCAGCGTCCTGGAGTATGCGCTGAAATGTCTGACGACTATTGACGCCGATTCGCCGCGCGACGAGACACAGATACCCTCGATGCCGCTGCGCCAATTGCTTGAAGCGTTACCGCAAACGTCCCTGCCCACGATTGAAGCCAGCGATGACGCCAAACGCCTGTGGACAACTTCGCGCTGGGACGGCCTCGCCTTCGGGCTCGACCAACAAACCCAATCAGCCATGGGCCTGGCGCTCAGCCGCATTCCCGGCACGCCCGACAACCAGCTGCCGATTACTCTGCACAACAATGCCGAGTACCGCTGGAGCCGAATCGACACGGCCTCCACCGAACATGCCTTGCTGCTCATCTGCCCGACCGCCAGCCATGACATCGCTGATGAAGCCGCTTGGCGCCTGCTCGCACAGCTGTGCCAGACGGCGTTCTACCAGCGCCTGCGCGTCGAACTGCAATTGGGTTACGCCGTGTTCAGTGCGTTGCGCCAGTTGCACGGGACGACTGCGATCGTCTTCGCCGTGCAGTCGCCTGCAACCCCGGTGGTCACCTTGCTTGAACACATTCAGGATTTCCTCAACGGGGTTCCAGCCCTGATCGAAACGCTCGGTGACGCCAGTATCAAGCAGCAGCGCGAAAGCCTCGCCGAGCAATTCAGTGATGCCACATTAGCCACCAGGGACGCCGCCGAACTCCTGTGGCAGGGCAAACTCGCCGGCCATTCGTCGGATTACCGTGAGCAACTGGTCGCAGCGATCAATCAACTGGATACGCGAGGCCTGCTGACCGCTGCGCAACGCCTGATCAATGTCGACGGCGGCTACCATTGCCTGGCCAATGAACCAATGCCCGGCGCGCCGTGGCAGGCGGCAAACTGATCATTACCGAGGCTGCAAGGAGCTTTCTCAAAGATTCACGGGTCATTACGCTGAAATTTTGAGTAACATAGCCGCCTAACTAATTGGAACATCATCGCGCTGCCGTGGACTATACCTATGGATAGCGCTATCCCAACCCACAGAAGGAGACACCTCATGGCCTGGACCAAACCTGCTTACACCGACCTGCGTATCGGCTTCGAAGTCACCATGTACTTCGCCAGCCGCTGAGTTCTGCCTACGCAGGATTGCAGTGCAACGCCTCGGCTCGCCGGGGCGTTTTATTTTCCGCGTTGAAATGATGGAGCGTTCATGTTCGTCCAGATTCTGGGTTCGGCCGCCGGTGGCGGTTTTCCGCAGTGGAACTGCAACTGCGTCAACTGCGCAGGCTTTCGCGACGGCAGCCTGAATGCCAAGGCGCGTACCCAATCGTCCATCGCCATTTCCGATGACGGCGTGAACTGGGTGCTGTGCAATGCCTCGCCGGACATCCGCGCGCAACTGCAAAGCTTCGCCCCGATGCAGCCAGGTCGGGCCCTGCGCGACACCGGCATCAGTGCGATCATCCTGATGGACAGCCAGATCGACCACACCACCGGCCTGCTCAGCCTGCGCGAAGGCTGCCCGCATCAGGTCTGGTGCACGGACATGGTTCACGAAGATCTCAGCACCGGTTTTCCCCTGTTCAAGATGCTCACCCATTGGAACGGCGGGCTGGACTGGAACCGCATCGAACTCGACCAGAGCTTCACCGTAGCGGCCTGCCCGAACCTGCGTTTCACTCCGCTGCCGTTGCGCAGCGCCGCACCGCCGTATTCGCCGCATCGTTTCGATCCGCATCCGGGCGACAACATCGGTCTGATCGTTGAAGACCTCAACACCGGCGGCAAGCTGTTCTACGCGCCAGGGCTGGGCAAGGTCGATGCGCCGTTGCTGGAAATCATGGCGGGCAGTGATTGCCTGCTGGTCGACGGCACGCTGTGGGACGACGATGAAATGCAGCGTCGTGGCGTTGGCACCCGCACCGGTCGCGAGATGGGCCACCTGGCGCAGAATGGCCCCGGCGGCATGCTCGAAGTGCTGGAGCAGTTGCCCGAGCAGCGCAAGGTGCTTATCCACATCAACAATACCAACCCGATTCTTGACGAAGATTCGCCGGAACGCGCGGAACTGGCGCGGCGTAATGTTGAAGTGGCGTTTGATGGCATGAGTATTGTGTTGTAAGCCGTAGATACCGATGCGCGGCCCTTCGCGAGCAGGCTCGCTCCCACATTTGGAATGCGATCAACCTGTGGGAGCGAGCCTGCTCGCGAAGAGGCCAGTGCAAACAGAAAAGATTTCTAGGGTTGTTCCCCGGAGAACAAACATGACTGACACGCCAATGTCCCCGGCCGAATTCGAAGCGGCCCTGCGCGCCAAAGGCGCCTACTACCACATTTACCACCCGTACCACGTGGCGATGTACGAAGGCCGCGCCACCCGCGAGCAGATTCAGGGCTGGGTCGCCAACCGCTTCTACTATCAGGTGAACATTCCCCTGAAAGACGCGGCGATCCTCGCCAACTGCCCGGACCGCGATATTCGTCGCGAGTGGATTCAGCGCCTGCTCGACCACGACGGCGCGCCCGGCGAAGACGGCGGCATCGAAGCCTGGCTGCGCCTCGGCCAGGCTGTCGGCCTCGACCCGGATCAATTGCGCTCCCAGGAACTGGTGCTGCCCGGTGTGCGTTTCGCCGTCGATGCCTACGTCAACTTCGCCCGTCGCGCCAGTTGGCAGGAGGCCGCCAGCAGCTCGCTGACCGAACTGTTCGCGCCACAGATCCACCAGTCACGCCTCGACAGCTGGCCGCAGCATTACCCGTGGATCGACCCGGCCGGTTATGAATATTTCCGCACCCGCCTCGGTCAGGCGCGGCGCGATGTCGAGCACGGTCTGGCGATCACCCTTGAGCACTACAAGACGCGCGAAGGCCAGGAGCGCATGCTGGAAATTCTCCAGTTCAAACTGGACATTCTTTGGAGCATGCTCGATGCCATGAGCATGGCCTACGAATTGAACCGTCCGCCCTATCACAGCGTGACCGAGCAACGGGTCTGGCATAAAGGAATCACCTTATGAGTTTTGATCGCAGCAAAGTGCCGAACTGGCGCCCAGGCTACCGCTTTCAGTACGAGCCGGCGCAAACAGGCCATGTGTTGCTGTACCCGGAAGGCATGATCAAGCTCAACGAGACGGCCGCGCTGATCGGCGGCTTGATTGATGGCGAACGCGATGTCGCGGCGATCATTGCCAGACTCGACGAGCAGTTCCCCGGCGTCCCCGAACTCGGTGACGACGTCGAACAATTCATGGAGGTTGCCCGTGAGCAACACTGGCTCACCCTTGACTGATCTGCCGGCAAAACCTGAAATCGGCCTGCCGCTGTGGTTGCTCGCCGAGCTGACCTACCGCTGCCCGCTGCAATGCCCGTACTGCTCCAACCCACTGGATTTCGCCGAGCAGGGCAAAGAGCTGACCACCGAACAGTGGATCAAGGTGTTCCGCGAAGCGCGGGAAATGGGCGCGGCGCAGTTAGGCTTTTCCGGCGGCGAACCGTTGGTGCGTCAGGACTTGGCCGAACTGATCGGTGAAGCCCGGCAGTTGGGTTTCTACACCAACCTGATCACCTCCGGCATTGGCCTGACCGAGCAGAAAATCAGCGACTTCAAGAAGGCCGGGCTCGATCACATCCAGATCAGCTTCCAGGCCAGTGACGAGCAAGTGAACAACCTGCTCGCCGGCTCGAAAAAAGCCTTTGCGCAGAAGCTGGAAATGGCTCGTGCGGTGAAGGCCCACGGCTACCCGATGGTGCTGAACTTCGTTACCCACCGGCACAACATCGACAAGATCGACCGCATCATCGAGCTGTGCATTGCGCTGGAGGCGGACTTCGTCGAACTCGCCACCTGCCAGTTCTACGGCTGGGCGCAGCTCAACCGCGTCGGCCTGTTGCCGACCCAGGAACAGCTTGTGCGCGCCGAGCGCATCACCAACGAATACCGGGCCAAACTGGAAGCCGAAGGGCATCCGTGCAAGCTGATTTTCGTGACTCCCGACTACTACGAAGAACGCCCGAAAGCCTGCATGAACGGCTGGGGCAGCATCTTTCTGACCGTCACTCCAGACGGCACGGCCCTGCCCTGCCATGGCGCCCGCCAGATGCCCGTGCAGTTTCCCAACGTGCGCGACCACAGCATGCAGCACATCTGGTATGACTCGTTCGGCTTCAACCGCTTTCGCGGTTACGACTGGATGCCCGAGCCCTGCCGCTCTTGCGACGAGAAAGAAAAAGACTTCGGCGGCTGCCGCTGCCAAGCGTTCATGCTTACCGGCGATGCCAGCAATGCCGACCCGGTGTGCAGCAAGTCCGAACATCACGGCGTGATTCTCAAGGCCCGCGAAGAAGCCGAGACCGCCACTCAAACCATCGAACAATTGGCCTTTCGCAATGAACGAAACTCACGCCTCATCGCCAAGGGCTGAGCCTTTCAGCGCCGCCCAAGCTGTTGCCGCCGGAACCGACTTCGCGGAGCTGCAGCTCGGCGTCCACGGCCTGTTCTGGAATGAATATCGCCCAGAGGATGCCGCATGCCGAATCTGGCATTGGCGCGATGGCTTGGCGAAATGTCTGACGCCGGATGGCTTCAGCGTGCGCAGCCGCGTGTACGAATATGGCGGTGGCGCGTTTTGTCTGACGCCTGACGGCGTGGTTTTCGTCAATGAAGCGGATCAGCAGTTGTACCGACAGGCACTGGGTGGCCAGCCGGTCGCGCTGACGTCCACTGACTGCCGCTACGGTGATCTGCAATTTGCCGGTGGCCGGGTGTTGGCTGTTGAAGAGCAGCAGGATCGGCATCGGCTGGTGGCGATTGAGCTGGCGACCGGAATGCGACAAGTGCTGGCGGAGGGAGCGGATTTCTACGCGGCGCCAACGTTGAGCGCGGATGGTCAGCGACTGGCGTGGATCGAGTGGAGCCGACCGCATCAACCATGGACTTCGACCCGTTTGATGGTTGCTGAAGGCGATTTTTCTGCGCCTCGCTGTGTTGCCGGTGAGCAGATGGAGGAGTCGATCCAGCAGCCGCGCTTCGACGCCGGTGGGCGGCTCTGTTGCCTGACGGATCGTAGCGGCTACTGGCAGCCGTGGATCGAAACGTCTGATGGCTTGCAGGCGCTGGCCAGCTCCGCGGCCGATCACGCGCCCGCGCCTTGGCAGCTTGGCGGCTGCACATGGCTGCCCGTCGGTGATCAATTTCTAGCCACTTGGAGCGTGGATGGTTTCGGTCGCCTGGCCTTTGGCGATGAAGATTTCAGCGCCGGCTACAGCCGCTTCCGCCATTTGGCGATGGATCAACAGTTCGTCTATTGCATCGCCGCATCACCGGTCAGCCCGTCGGCAGTGATCGCCATTGATCGCGTCTCTCATGCAGTAAAGGTATTGGCCGGCGGCGTGGCCCCGTTGCCCGCCGAACGCATCAGCCGTCCGCAGACCTTGCGTTATCCCAGCGGCTCGGGTGAGGCGCACGGTTTCTTCTACCCGGCCATGAGCGGTGAAGCGAAACCGCCGCTGGTGGTGTTTATCCACGGCGGCCCGACGTCGGCGTGCTATCCGATGCTCGACCCGCGCATCCAGTATTGGACGCAGCGTGGTTTCGCGGTCGCCGACCTCAACTATCGCGGCAGCAGCGGCTATGGTCGCGAGTATCGGCAAGCACTGCATCTGCGCTGGGGCGAGGTGGATGTCGAGGACGCCTGCGCGGTGGTCGATTACCTTGCCGGACAGGGCTTGATCGATGGCGACCGCGCGTTCATACGCGGCGGCAGTGCGGGCGGGTACACGACACTGTGCGCACTGGCGTTCAGACAGGTCTTCCGCGCAGGCGCCAGCCTCTATGGCGTCAGCGATCCGGTCGCTTTGGCCCGGGCAACACACAAGTTCGAAGGCGATTATCTGGACTGGCTGATCGGCGATCCCGAACGCGATGCCGACCGCTACGCCGCCCGCACGCCACTACTGCACGCAGAGAACATCCGCGTGCCGGTGATTTTCTTTCAGGGAGAACTGGACGCGGTGGTCGTACCGCAACAGACCCGCGATATGGTCGCGGCGCTGGAGCACAACGGCATTGCGGTGGAAGCGCATTACTACCCCGAAGAGCGCCACGGCTTTCGCCGCGCCGTCAATCAGGCGCACGCATTGGAGCAGGAGTGGACGTTTTATCGGCGGGTGATGGGGCTGGTTTACTGAAAACCGTGTCGCGCCTTTCGCGAGCATGCTCGCTCCCACAGAGGACTTGTGTACACCACAGATCCAGTGTGGGAGCGAGCCTGCTCGCGAAAGCTATCTGATAGACGCTAACGGACTCAACGCTTGGCGATGATATACACCGCATGCACGATTCCCGGAATGTAGCCGCACAGCGTCAGCAGAATGTTCAGCCAGAATGCCCCGCCAAATCCGACCTGCAGAAACACGCCCAGTGGCGGCAACAGAATAGCGATGATGATACGAATGAAATCCATGGGGCAGCTCCTGAATGGGGGTTGGCTCACTTGAGCCATACAAGCTAATCGACCTGCGCCGTTCGTCAGGGTTCATTACGCTTGCTATTTGATCGCCAGCACCACAAAAAAACGCCCCACGCCAAAAGAATCAGGCGTGGGGCGTGCGTTATACCGCGAGACGGTTCGGGTAATCGGTGGGGCAGTTCAGCTCAGACGGCAATGCCCTTACGGCACTGCAATTGAGCGGTGCGTACTCGCGAGAAAGCGCGGCCCAGGCGCAAAAGCATTTCGTCGATGTTGGCTTTGCTGACTGTGAGGGCCGGGGTGAAACGCAGGCAGTCGGGTTGCACGGCGTTGAGTATCAGGCCTTCGTGCAGCGCAGCGTGAACAACGGCATCGGCGCATTCTGCCGATAACGTCAGCCCATAGAACAGGCCCTGGCCGCGCAGTTCGCCATGCCCATAGCGGTGCGCCAATCGCGCAAGGCCTTCGCGCAGATGCTGGCCGTTGTCGTTGACCTGCTGGAGGAAGCTGCGGTCGTGCACGCTGTCGAGTACCACCAGGCCGGCTGCGGTCATCAAGGCGTTGCCGTGATGGGTGCCGCCCAGTTCGCCGACGGCGAAACAGCAGGCTTTGCCCCGCGCCAGCAACGCTGCCAGTGGCAAGCCGCCGCCAAGGCCTTTGCCGAGCACGACGATATCGGCGCGAATGCCGTAGGACTGTTCGGCGAGCAAGGCGCCGCAGCGGCCGATACCGGTCTGTACTTCGTCGAGAATCAGCAGAATGCCCAACTCGCGACACAGTCGCTCGACGCCTTTGAGGTAATGCTCGGTCGCGGGAATAACCCCGGCGTCGCTCTGGATCGGTTCAAGCATGATCGCGACGGTCTGCGCGTCGACCGCCGCGTGCAGGGCCGGCAAGTCGTTGAATGGCACCTGATCATTCGTCGCCAGACTGCGACCATGGCAGCCCTGCTGCGCCATGATGATCCGCGAAGCGCCCCCGCGATGCAGTTGGCCCCACTTGAGTGCCAGTCTGAGCGCCGCCTCACAGGCTTCGCTGCCGCTGTTGAGCAGATAAGCCTGATCGCTGTGGGTGCTGGCACACAGGCGCTCGGCGAGGCTGAGCATGCCGCGATTGTGCAGCTTGAAACCCGGATTGATCAGCGCCTGCGCCTGATTGGCAATGGCTTTGACCAGCGCGGTAGGGCTGTGGCCCAGGCTGTTGGCGCCGCCGGCCTGGGAAAAGTCGAGATAGGCGCGATCGTTGTTGTCCCACAGCCAGGAACCCTGGCCTCGAACGAAGACTTGGGGCGGCCGTTCAACACTGGACATCAGACGAGCGGCATGTAGACGATCGGTCATTGCTGAGGACTGCGCCTCGAATGCAAGGTCATCAAGATCTGGCGTGTGGCGCCGCAAATTGAACAGATTCATCCGCACATACCTCGCTGGAGGTATTTTGAACTGCCTATGTAAACACTGGCGAAGCGCAGGTCATTCATCGCGTATTTTCGGCCCTGAAAGCCTTGGGATTGCGGTTAGACTAGGCGCACCCGCGTCTGCGGGCCATTTCGATTTCCCAGCTATTTCAATAAGCATTACTTATGGATTTCAAACAACTGCGTTATTTCGTCGCGGTCTACGAAGAGGGTCATGTCGGCCGTGCGGCCGAACGGCTGTCGATCTCGCAGCCGGCACTGTCGCAGCAGATTCGTCAGCTCGAGCAGAACCTCGACGTAACGCTGTTCGAACGCAGCAGCAAACGCTTGCTGCCGACCCTGGCCGCTCACACGTTGTACAACCACGCGTTACCGCTGCTCGATGGCTTGCAGCGGGCGCGCGAGGCGTTGGGCAATTTCAAGGGGCAGGCATTGCGGACCCTGGCGATCGGTGTGCTGCAAACGGTGCACACCAGCCTCGTGCCGCAAATGCTCGAGCGTGTGCGCAAGGCGCAGCCGCATCTGGTGGTACAGATCTATGAGCTGACCGGGCTGGAGATCGAACGGCGCCTGCTCAATGGTTCGCTGGACATCGGCATCAGTTATCTGCCGCCGCGCCAACCCGGGCTGCACGGCATGTTGCTGTACGAGGACGAACTGACGCTGGTCATCCCGGCGGATCATCCCTTGCGTGATTTCAAGAAAGTCTCGATGCGCCAGGCTGCTGAACTGCCGATGCTGCTGCTCGGCGAAGAATTCCAGATCCGGCAGATCTGGCAGGCACAACTGACCAGCCTTGGACGCCGTCCGCAGGTGCAGGCGGAGCTGAACAATATGCTGGGTATTCTCGACAGCCTGCCGCACACCAAACTGGCAACGGTGTTGCCAGGACGCTCGCAGAAGGAATACGACGATGAAGATTTGCTGTGGAAACCGCTAAGCGAACCACGCGTGCCCCTGAAAGTCGGCCTGGTGTGTCGCGATGTTCAACGCCAGCAGGCTTCGTTGGCCCTTTTGCGGACATTGCTTGAAGAGGTCATCGACCGCGAAGTGCAACGGCCGCTGGATCCGCTGGGCTGAGAACTTTTCTTCAGGCAAAAGAAAACCCCGCCGAAGCGGGGCTTTGCAGACTGTTTCCCTGACATCCATTTCACTCCGCCACCCTGGCAGAATCCTACGTGTCCGTGTTGTTTACTTTGCGCTTCCTGCGCGACGTCCATGAAATGTAGATTAGCCGTGGATCCAATGTACGCATATGGGAGAACAGCAGCACGTCATGTAAGCAAATGCTTACATGACGCGCGCGGGATCAGAACTGTGCAGCATCGAGCAGGAAAAGCGACTCGCTACCGGCTTTGACCGACGCGCTCAGCGAGTGAATACGCGGCAGAAGGCGGGCGAAATAGAAGCGTGCGGTGCCCAGCTTGCTCGCATAGAAATCGTCCTGCGCTTCCTTGCCCAGCGAGGCTTTGGCCATCAACGCCCACATGTAGGCGTAAGCGGTGTAGCCGAACGCTTGCAAATATTCGACCGAGGCCGCGCCGATTTCGTTCGGATTGTTTTTCGCCCGGTCGAGCAGCCACGCGGTCAGCTCGTCGAGGGTGTCGACGGCATCGTTCAGTGGCTTGGTGAACTCGCCGAGATCGGCGCTGGCGGTTGCGGTGAAATGACGGATCTCATCAGCGAACAGCTGGTAGAACGCGCCGCCGCTGCCGACGATCTTGCGCCCGACCAGATCCAGCGCCTGAATGCCGTTGGTGCCTTCGTAGATCTGGGTGATGCGCACGTCACGCACCAGTTGCTCCTGGCCCCACTCGCGGATGTAACCGTGGCCACCGAAGATCTGCTGGCCGTGAACGGTGGTTTCCAGACCCAGGTCGGTCAGGAAGGCTTTTGCCACCGGCGTCAGCAACGCCACCAGATCTTCCGCGCGCTTGCGGGTGGTCGCGTCTTCGCTGAACTTGGCGGTGTCCAGTTGCATCGCCACGTAAGTGGAAAACGCACGGCCGCCTTCGTTCGAGGCTTTCATGGTCAGCAGCATGCGCCGCACGTCCGGGTGGACGATGATCGGATCAGCGACTTTGTCCTTGTTCTGCGCGCCGGTCGGCGAACGGCTCTGCAGACGATCGCGCGCGTATTCAACCGCGTTCTGATAGGAGCGCTCGCCCGTGGCCAGACCCTGGATGCCTACGCCCAGACGCTCGTAGTTCATCATGGTGAACATCGCCGCCAGGCCTTTGTTCGGCTCGCCGACCAGATAGCCGACGGCTTCGTCGAAGTTCATCACGCAGGTCGCCGAGGCCTGGATGCCCATCTTGTGTTCGATCGAACCGCAGTTCGCCGGATTGCGCGCGCCGAGGCTGCCGTCGGCATTGACCAGGAACTTCGGCACCAGAAACAGCGAAATGCCTTTCGGACCCGCCGGGGCGTCCGGCAGTTTCGCCAGCACCAGGTGGATGATGTTTTCGGTGAGGTCGTGTTCGCCACCGGTGATGAAGATCTTGGTGCCGCTGACCTTGTAGGAACCGTCGGCCTGAGGTTCGGCCTTGGTGCGAATGATCCCCAGGTCGGTGCCGGCGTGCGGCTCGGTCAGGCACATGGAACCAGCCCAGATCCCGGCGTACATGTTCGGCAGGTACGCGGCTTTCAGTTCTTCGCTGGCGTGGGCATTGATCGACAGGCAGGCGCCGGCGGTCAGCATCGGGTACAGACCGAACGCCAGGCTGGCGGAGTTGACCATCTCTTCGACCTGCGCCGACACGGCTTTGGGCATGCCCATGCCACCGTAGGCCGGATCACCGCCAACGCCGACCCAACCGCCCTCAGCATATGTCTGATAAGCCTGTGGGAAACCGGCCGGCGTGGTGACGGCACCATCCGCCCAATGGCAACCTTCCTCGTCAGCGGCACGGCTCAGTGGCGCGATGCTTTTGCTGGTGACCTTGCCGGCCTCTTCGAGAATCGCTTCAACGGTTTCGGCGTCGACGGTCTCGGCCAGCGCCGGCAGCTCGGCCCAGAGTTTGGCGACTTCGAACACTTCATTGAGGACGAAGCGCATATCGCGCAGCGGCGCTTTGTAGTCAGCCATGGCAAACCTCGCAAGATCTAAACAGGTGGTTCGTGGAATGATGTTTTCGTTGATCCGGAGTGTAACCCAACAACTTTTGCGACACATAGGGTCAACCGGTGACTGATTTGTTATTTTTAGTCACCATAAAAAAGATCGCAGCCTTTAGCGGGTCCTACAGATAAAACGCGATCCCCTGTAGGAACTGCAGCGGGTTGCGATCTTTTGCTTTTACCTAAAGCGCAAACGACTCCGCTGGCAAAGTCATCAAGCAATCACTTCCCGCCTCGATCGCCGTCTGATGCGCAGCCGTACGCGGCAACAGGCGCTTGAAGTAAAACTCGCACGTCGCCAGTTTGCCCTTGAGGAAATCAGACTCCCCCTCGCCTGCGTCCAGCTGTGCCTGCGCGACCAGCGCCATGCGCAGCCACAGGTAGCCAAGGATGATGTAGCCGCTGTACATCAGGTAATCCACGGACGCGGCGCCGACTTCATCCGGGTTTTTCATGGCGGCCATGCCGACCTTCATGGTCAGATCGCCCCACTGTTGATTGAGCCCGTTGAGTTGCGCGACGAAGCTGCCCAACTGCGCATGGTCGGCGTTCGCTGCGCAGAACTTGTGGACGATTTTGGTGAAGCCGCGCAGCAACTTGCCCTGGCTGCCCAGCACTTTGCGCCCGAGCAGGTCGAGCGCCTGAATGCCGTTGGTGCCTTCGTAGATCGGCGCGATCCGGCAATCGCGTACCAGTTGCTCCATGCCCCACTCACGAATGAAACCGTGGCCGCCAAACACCTGCATGCCGTGGTTGGTCACTTCCAGCCCGGTGTCGGTCATGAACGCTTTGCAGATCGGCGTGAGGAACGCCAACAAGTCTTCGGCCTCCTGACGTGCCTGGACGTCGCTGCTCAGGTGCGCGGCATCGAGCAGCTGAGCGGTGAAGTAGGTCAGCGCCCGATTGCCTTCGTTGAAGGCTTTCATGGTCAGCAACATGCGCCGCACGTCCGGGTGGACGATGATCGGGTCGGCAGGTTTATCTGAAGCTTTGGCGCCGGTCAGCGCGCGCATTTGCAGGCGGTCGTTGGCGTATTTGATCGCGCCCTGAAAACTCGCTTCGCCCAGACACAGGCCCTGCATGCCGGTGCCAAGCCGCGCGTGGTTCATCATGGTGAACATGCAGTTGAGGCCCTTGTTCGGCTCGCCGATCAAGTAACCCGTGGCGGCATCGAAATTCAGCACGCAGGTGGCCGAGGCCTTGATGCCCATCTTGTGCTCGATCGAGCCGCAGGAAACGCCATTGCGCTCCCCCGCTTCGCCAGCTGCATCGGGGAGGAACTTGGGCACGATAAACAGGGAAATGCCTTTGGTCCCGGCGGGTGCGTCCGGCAGCTTGGCCAATACCAGATGGATGATGTTGTCGCTCAGGTCATGCTCGCCAGCGGAGATGAAAATCTTGCTGCCGGTGATCGCGAAGCTGCCGTCAGCCCGAGGCACCGCACGGGTCTTGATGATGCCCAGATCGGTGCCGCAGTGGGCTTCGGTCAGGCACATGGTGCCAGTCCACTGGCCAGCGGTGAGTTTGCTCAGGTAGGTGTCTTTCTGCTCGGCGGTGCCGTGGGCGTGGATCGCCGACATCGCGCCGTGAGTCAGGCCCGGGTACATGCCCCACGACGTGTTACTGGAGCCGACCATCTCGCTGATCACCAGCCCCAGCGAACTCGGCAGACCTTGGCCGCCGTAAGCTGGATCGGCCGCCAACCCGTGCCAGCCGCCCTCGACATAGTGTGCGAAGGCCTGCTTGAAGCCTGTAGGCGTTGTCACCACGCCATTGTCGAAATGGCAGCCCTCTTCGTCGCCGCTGCGATTGAGCGGGGCCAGCACGTTCTCGCAGAACTTCGCGCCTTCTTCGAGGATCGCGCTGATCATGTCCGGGCTGGCGTCATGCGCGCCGAGACTGGCGTAGCTGGTGTGGAAGTCGAAGACGTGATCGATCAGAAAGCGCATGTCGCGCAGGGGGGCTTTGTACTCGGGCATGGTGGCTTCTCCGTCAGCAGATTTCACCAACCTACTGCCGGCCATCCCACCCGACAATCACTGTGCGGGCGCTGAATGCGCCGTCATCACTCAACCCGCAGCGGTGTCCATGCGCACCGCGCCACGACGGTTCTGCCCGAATGCCATGACGCAGTTACGCCCGGCGCCCTTGGCGCTGTACAACGCCTGGTCGGCGGACTTGAGCACTTCTTCCGGAGTACGCTGCTCCACGCGTTCGGCGACGCCGATGCTTACCGTCACCGACACGGCCGAGGCCCCGGAACCACTGCGCCGCTGGCGACCTTGCTGGTCGTCCTGCGGGCGGTTTTCCTGGTTGCGCAGCTGAATGCTGTAAGAGGCGATCGATTCACGGATCACTTCCAGGTGCGGCATGCATTCCTCAAGGGTTTTGCCTGCGAACACCAGGGCAAATTCCTCACCGCCATAGCGATACGCCCTACCGCCACCGCTGATTTTCGACAGCTTACTGGCGACCAGCCGCAGGACCTGATCGCCGACATCGTGGCCGTGGGTGTCGTTGAATTTCTTGAAATGATCGACGTCGCTCATCGCCAGCACATAATTACGCCCGAGGCGTTGCATACGTTCGTTGAGCGCGCGTCGACCCGGCAGACCGGTGAGTTCGTCGCGGAAGGCCATTTGATAGGCCTCATGCGCAACCGCGGCCGCGATCATCAGCATTACCTGGCTGCACATGATGTTGAGGGTGAACGGCAGAATGAACGTCTTCGGCAGCATCCAGAATACCCCGAGCAAGCCGACCAGTTGCGCCGCGTGCAAGGGACGCGGGTTGCGCCAGTATTGCCAGGCCAGCAACAGGAAGGCCGAGATGAACACCGGGTAGGACAACTGGATCAGGCTCATCCATGCGCCGTGCAGCGCCGGCCAGCGGATCTCCGACAGCCACAGCAGCAGCGCCTGTGGGTAACTTTGTTCCAGGCCCAGCGCCACGCTGCCAAATGCCAGCAGCACAGCGAACCGCGCGACCATGTCCTGAAACAGATGGGTACGTTCCTGCCACGCCGCGAACAGCCCGAACAACAACGGCAAGAGCAGGCAGACCAGATGGAACACCACCGCAGCGTCTTCGCGCACCTTGCCGTTGTCGCGGTAAAAATCGGTCTGGGTGTCGAGCAGGAAGTAGGCGATGTACACCGTCAGCATCAGGAACAGTTCGCGCTGACGCCGGTACACCGCGCAATACGCCCCGCCAAGCAGAAGAACCAGGGTCGGCAAGACGTTGAACAGGGACGTGAAGAACACGCTGAGGTCTTTGACGTACGCAGCCGCCAGCCCCGCGAGCAATAACAGCAGTGATGGCAGGAAATGGCTGAAACGTACAGCGGAAGAACGCGGCAAGGGTAAGCTCCGACCCGTCATAGCAAAGAGATGGCATTGTGCCTGCAAAGTGCGGCCAAGCCCATACAATGTGATCCAGATCACACACGGTCTCTGTAACGGCCGGAAGCTCGACTATCTGAGCGATCCGCAAACAAAAAAACCGCTGCCCCCTAGCGGGAACAGCGGTTTTGGCAGACTGCGGTAGGGCTTAGTAGCCCAGTGCGAAGTCTTCTTCCTTCATGTCCATCAGATTGCCAGCGCCCGACAGCATAGTGGCCACGTGCGTACGGGTACGCGGCAGGATGCGCTGGAAGTAGAAACGCGCGGTTTGCAGCTTGGCGGTGTAGAACGCCTCGTCTGTAGTGCCGGCAGCCAGTTTTTCCGCAGCCAGGCGCGCCATGTCCGCCCAGAAGTAGGCCAGGCAGGCATAACCGGAGTACATCAGGTAGTCCACGGAGGCCGCGCCGACTTCTTCGCGATCTTTCATGGCGGCCATACCGACCTTCATGGTCAGCTCGCCCCATTCCTTGTTCAGTGCAGCCAGCGGCGCGACGAATTCCTGAACGGCTTCGTTGCCTTCGTTGGTCTGGCAGAACTTGTGGACGATCTTGGTGAAGCCTTTCAAAGCCTCGCCTTGAGTCATCAGCACTTTACGGCCGAGCAGGTCGAGGGCCTGGATACCGGTGGTGCCTTCGTACAGCATCGAAATGCGGCTGTCGCGAACGTTCTGCTCCATGCCCCACTCGGCGATGAAGCCGTGGCCGCCGTAGATCTGCACGCCGTGGTTAGCGGCTTCGAAGCCGACTTCGGTCATGAACGCTTTGGCGATCGGGGTCATGAACGCCAGCAGTGCGTCGGCCTTCTTCTTCTCTTCTTCATCGACGCCATACTTGACGATGTCGACCTGTTTGGCGGTGAAGTAAACCATCGCGCGGTTACCCTCGGCGAACGCCTTCATGGTCAACAGCATGCGGCGCACGTCTGGGTGAACGATGATCGGGTCAGCCGCTTTGTCCGGCGCTTTCGGGCCAGTCAGCGAGCGCATTTGCAGGCGATCGCGAGCGTATTTCAGACCGCCCTGGAAGCCGATTTCGGCGTGGGCCAAGCCTTGCAACGCAGTGCCCAGACGAGCGGTGTTCATAAAGGTGAACATGCAGTTCAGGCCTTTGTTCGCCGGGCCGATCAGGTAACCGGTGGCGCCGTCGAAGTTCATCACGCAGGTAGCGTTGCCGTGGATACCCATCTTGTGTTCCAGCGAACCGCAGCTCACTGCGTTGCGCGCGCCGATGGTGCCATCGGCGTTCGGCAGGAATTTCGGCACGATGAACAGCGAGATGCCTTTGGTGCCAGCCGGTGCATCCGGCAGGCGCGCCAGAACGATGTGGACGATGTTGTCGGCCATGTCGTGCTCACCGGCCGAGATGAAGATCTTGGTGCCGGAGACTTTGTAGGAACCGTCGGCCTGAGGCTCGGCCTTGGTGCGCAGCATGCCCAGGTCGGTGCCGCAGTGCGGTTCGGTCAGGCACATGGTGCCGGTCCATTCGCCGGACACCAGTTTGGTCAGATAGGCTTCCTGCTGTTCAGGGGTGCCGTGCTCGGAGATGGTGTTCATCGCACCGTGCGACAGGCCCGGGTACATGCCCCACGACCAGTTGGCTTCGCCAACCATTTCGCTGACCGCCAGGCCCAGCGACTCCGGCAGGCCCTGACCGCCATGCTCAACGTCGTGCGCCAGGCTCGGCCAGCCGCCTTCGACGAATTGCTTGTACGCTTCTTTGAAGCCAGTCGGGGTTTTCACGCCGGACTCGCTCCAGGTGCAGCCTTCCAGATCGCCCACGCGGTTCAGCGGTGCCAGTACCTGCTCACAAAACTTGGCGCCTTCCTCGAGGATGGCGTCAACCATGTCCGGCGTGGCGTCTGCGCACGCTGGCAGGCTCTGATAGTGCGCTTCGTAGCCGAGCAGCTCGTCACGAACGAAGCGAATATCACGCAAGGGGGCCTTGTAGTCAGGCATAGCGATAAACCTCTGCTGATGTAACCGGGAATGAACGACCGTGTTGAGTTGTTGTGACGGTCAAACAGTTGTTTGAAACATACGTTTACGCCGAAATCTTGTCAAGCGTGGATCTTTTGCCGTTCGTCATCAGCTTTTCCAAACGCCGGAAACGCAAAATCGCCGCGACTTGAAATAAGCCACAGGCGTTGAAGAAAAGATTAGTTGAGCAAGAAGGACTTAAACGAAAAACGCCGCGACAGGGCGCGGCGTTTCGAGGTTTACAGCAGATTCAGTCAGGCGAAGGTATCAATGATCGTCCCCAGCACTTCGTCGGACGCCTTGGCCACCTTCACACCCAGCTCAGCCTGAGTCTTGCCCTGCGACAGCTCGACGATATTGCTGGTCAGATCCGACTCCTGTGCGCGATCCACTCCGCGCAGGCGATTGACCTGCACTTCGGACGACTGGCTGGTCACCGAACGTTCGATGGTAGTGTTGGCGATCTGGCTGGCGGCCTGATCGACGCGGTTCTGCCCCGACTGAATCGAGCTCAGCCCTGCATAAAAAGCCGTGTTACCGGAGATTTCCATAGTCGTGCCCGTCCCTGCAAAGGATCAATGGTCGCCATTGAAGCAGACGCGCCAGCAAAACACCCGTCAAAAACACTAATGGCACAGTGCCTGTTCATAGGCAAAAACTTAGTCGAGCAAATCCAGTTGCAAATGCTCGGCCACCGCTTCGGCACTCAACGCCTTGAGTTTCGGCACGCGGCCCAGGCACGGCGCGGGGATGCGCTCGGCCAGGGTCGCAAGGTTTTCCTCCAGCCGCGAAGTTTTCGGATCGATGATGTTCGCCACCCACCCCGCCAATTGCAGGCCATCGCGAGCGATCGCCTCGGCGGTCAGCAACGCGTGACTGATGCAGCCCAGCCTCACGCCCACCACCAGAATCACCGGCAGCTTCAGTGCAATCGCCAGATCCGAAATATTGTCCTGATCGGCCAACGGCACCCGCCAGCCACCCGCACCTTCGATCAGGGTGAAATCGGCGTTCATCGCCAGAATCCCGCGCATCGGCACCAGCAGCGATTGCACCGTCAGCGCCACACCTGCTTCGCGCGCTGCCAGATGCGGCGCGATCGCTGGCTCGAACGCCACCGGGTTGACCTGTTGATAAGTCAGTGGCAACGAACATTCGGCCAACAGCGCCAACGCATCAGCGTTGCGCAAGCCTTTGGGCGTGACGTCGCACCCGGAAGCCACCGGTTTGCCCGCCGCTGTGCTCAATCCTGCCGATCGCGCCGCGTGGAGCAATCCGGCAGCGACCGTGGTCTTGCCGACATCGGTGTCGGTTCCGGTGATGAAATAGGCTGCGCTCATAGAGGTTTCTCCAACACGGCGTAGACCACCTGATAGGTTGCCGGCAGCCCTGACGACTGACGGAACCGCTCATACGCTTCGATCAGCCCGAGAATTCGCGCCCGCCCGGTCAAACCGCCTGGCCGGCCGGGATTCAGATTGTGCGCGCCAAGCGCTTTCAGCTCGTGAGTCAGGCTGCGCACATCCGGGTAATGCAACACGTGCGGCCGATTCTCCAGAGCCACGATGCGCATGCCACTGGCAGCACATAACTGTTCATAGCGGGCGAATTCGCGGAAGCGGTTGACGTGCACCAGCCCGTCGACCTGCTGCCAACTCTCACGCAGCTCCGACAGCGTCCCTGTACACAGACTAGCAAACGCAAAGATTCCACCCGGTTTCAGCGCACGGAAGGCTTCACCGAGCACCGCTTCGAAGTCGGCGCACCACTGCACCGCGAGGCTGGAGAAAATCAGCTCTAAACTCGCATCCTGCAACGGCAGCCGCTCGGCATCGCCCGCAATGAAATGCTCAGCGCCACCCAACGGCCGTGCGTGATTGAGCATGCCCTCGGCAATGTCCAGCGCGACCCCGCTGCTGCGGGTAAAACGCGAGGCCAGCGCTCGGGTGAAATAGCCAGTCCCGCAACCGAGATCGAGCCACCGCGAGGGCACGAAACCTGCCGGCAAGCGCTCGAGCAGCTGCGTGCCGACATCGCGCTGCAATTCGGCGACGCTGTCGTAACTGGCCGCTGCACGAGAAAAAGACGCCGCCACCTGGCGCTTGTCAGGCAAACCACCAGGCAGGACAAGAGATAGGTCAGTCATCAGCGCACTCATGTAGAAACGCCTGGATCGCGCCCGCGACTCCATGCGGGTCCTCCAGCAGAAAAGCATGGCTGGCCTGTTCGATCAGGCCAATTTCGATATCCGGCAGCAGCGCAAACAACGCGCCCGCCGCTTCTGCCGGGACCAGAGCATCCTGCCCGCCGAACAGATGAAACTGCGGCCCGCGAAATGCCTGCAGCGCCTGACGCGTGTCCAGTTGCGCGAGCAGTTCCAGCCCCGCCATCAGCGCGGTCGGCGCGGTGGCCGGCGCGCCACCCAGCAGCAAGCGCGACAAGCCACGGGGGTCAGTTGAGGCTTGCGTACACAACAAAGCGAAACGCTTGAGGGTGGTACGCGGGTCGGCTTGGCAACCGGCAAGAAAGGCATCGAAAGTCTCGGCGGGCATCGCGTTCGGCCACTGTTCATGGGCGACAAACGCAGGGTTGCTCGCTAGCGTCAGCACACCGCAGCACGCCTCGCCGCGGCGTGCCGCCAACTCAGAGGCGAGCATGCCGCCCAGCGACCAGCCACCGAGCCAGACTTCCTGAGCAATGCTTGCATCGAGTTCGTCGAGCCAGTCTTCAACGTTGGCGGAATCCAGCTCCGGCAGCGGCTCGATTTCGACCTGCAAATGTTCGTCGAGGCCACGCAACGCTGCGGCCAGCGGCTCCAGTGGTGATACGCCGAGGCCCCAGCCGGGCAGCAGAATCAGGCGATTACGCATGGCTTGGCTCCAACGACAATCGGGCAAAACAATCCGCCAGTCCTTCCAGCAAGCGTTGCACCTGCGCCTCACTGTGGGCGGCGGTCAGCGTCACCCGCAGTCGCGCACTGCCGGCCGGCACGGTCGGCGGGCGGATCGCCGTGACCATCAGCCCGCGCTCGCGCAGCATCTGCGACAACAGCACCGCGCGTCCGGCATCGCCGATCATGATCGGCTGGATCGGCGTGAAGCTGTCCATCAGCTCCAACCCGATCTGCTCGGCGCCGTGGCGGAACTGGCGGATCAAGGTCCGCAGGTGTTCACGGCGCCAGTGTTCACTGCGCAACAGCTCCAGACTTTTCAGCGTCGCGCAGGCCAGCGCCGGTGGTTGGCTGGTGGTGTAGATGTACGGGCGGGCGAACTGGATCAGGCTTTCGATCAATTCTTCGCTGCCGGCGACAAATGCCCCAGCGGTGCCGAAAGCTTTGCCGAGGGTGCCGACCAGCACCGGCACATCGTCCTGGCTCAAGCCGAAATGCTCGACGATGCCACCACCGTTGGCGCCCAACGGGCCGAAGCCATGGGCGTCATCAACCATCAGCCACGCGCCTTTGGCCTTGGCCTCGCGGGCCAGCGCCGGCAGGTCGGCGATGTCACCGTCCATGCTGAACACGCCGTCGGTGATCACCAAAGTGTTGCCAGTGGCTTTCTTCAGGCGCTTGGCCAGGCTTTCGGCGTCGTTGTGCAGGTAGCGATTGAAACGCGCGCCGGACAACAGGCCCGCGTCCAGCAATGAAGCGTGATTGAGCCGGTCTTCGAGCACCGTATCGCCCTGCCCGACGAGCGCAGTGACTGCGCCGAGGTTGGCCATGTAACCGGTGGTGAACAGCAGTGCACGCGGCCGGCCAGTCAGATCGGCGAGTGCTTCCTCCAGCGCGTGATGCGGGCTGCTGTGGCCGATGACCAGATGCGACGCACCACCGCCGACGCCCCAACGCTCAGCGCCGGCGCGCCAGGCTTCGATTACCTGCGGATGATTGGCCAGGCCCAGATAGTCGTTGTTGCAGAACGCGAGCAGCGACTGGCCATCGACCACCACGTGCGGGCCTTGCGGAGACTCGAGCAGCGGGCGCTGGCGGTAGAGGTTTTCGGCCCGGCGGGCAGCAAGGCGTGCGGCGAGATCGAAAGACATGCAGGCCTCGATTTTTCAAATGACACAGATCCTTGTAGGGGTGAGCCTGCTCGCGATAGCGGTCGAACATTCAGCATTGATGTCGACTGAAACACCGTCATCGCGAGCAGGCTCACTCCTACAGGTTTTGCATTTCAACAGCAGTCAGACGGCGGCGTTATAGAACTGCTCGCTACTCTTCTGCTCCACCAGCGCCTGCTCGATCGCCGCCTGGTGAACCTCATCGGAATGCTCTTCGCGAGCTTCCGGCTGGATACCGAGGCGTGCGAACAACTGCATGTCCTTGTCCGCCTGCGGATTGGCGGTGGTAAGCAGTTTGTCGCCGTAGAAAATCGAGTTGGCGCCGGCAAAAAAGGCCAGGGCCTGCATCTGCTCGTTCATTGCCTCGCGACCGGCCGACAGGCGCACGTGGGATTGCGGCATGAGAATGCGCGCGACGGCTAGCATGCGGATGAAATCGAACGGGTCGATGTCTTCGGCATTTTCCAGCGGCGTGCCGGCGACTTTAACCAGCATGTTGATCGGCACCGACTCCGGGTGCTCGGGCAGGTTGGCCAACTGGATCAGCAGATTGGCGCGATCGTCCAGCGATTCGCCCATGCCGAGAATGCCGCCGGAGCAGATTTTCATCCCCGACTCGCGCACGTAGGCCAGCGTTTGCAGGCGCTCGCTGTAAGTGCGGGTGGTGATGATGCTGCCGTAGAACTCCGGCGAGGTGTCGAGGTTGTGGTTGTAGTAATCGAGGCCGGCTTTGGCCAGCGCTTCGGTCTGCTCCTGATCGAGGCGCCCGAGGGTCATGCAGGTTTCCAGGCCGAGGGCCTTCACGCCTTCAACCATCTTCAACACATACGGCATGTCTTTGGCCGATGGATGTTTCCACGCTGCGCCCATGCAGAACCGCGTCGAACCAATGGCTTTGGCCCGGGCCGCCTCTTCGAGGACCTTCTGCACTTCCATCAGTTTTTCTTTTTCCAGACCGGTGTTGTAGTGCCCGGACTGCGGGCAGTACTTGCAGTCCTCCGGGCAGGCGCCGGTCTTGATCGACAGCAGTGTCGAGACCTGCACACGGTTGGCGTTGAAATGTGCGCGGTGCACCGTTTGCGCCTGGAACAGCAAGTCGTTGAATGGCTGTACGAAGAGTGCTTTGACTTCGGCCAGAGACCAATCGTGACGCAGGGTGGCGGCAGTGCTCGCGCTCATGGGCAATTCCTTGGTTATGCTTGGCTGGCGCCGGGGAAAACCGAATACCCACAGGCGCTACACGGATGTTCGGCATATTTAAGGAAGAGCGATGCGCTGTCAACCGCAATACCAAGGACAGGTTTACATCTGTTTAAAAAACGTACAGACCTGTTTGCTGTGCGATGAGCCCGTAGAAGCACAAATGCCAATGTGCGAGGCTTGCGAAACCGAGCTGCCCTGGCTCGGCAGCCAGTGCCAGAGCTGCGCTTTGCCATTGGCTGGAGATGGCCTGACCTGCGGTGATTGCGTGCTAGAGCCGCCGGCGTTCGAACAAGTCGCCGTGCCGTGGGTTTATGGCTTCCCGGTGGACAGCCTGATCACGCGCTTTAAACACAACGCGAAATGGCCGTTTGGCCACCTGCTCGCCGACGTTCTCGGCCAATACCTGCAACATCGTTTCGACGAGGATTTGCTCAGGCCTGATGTGCTGCTGCCGGTGCCGCTGGCGAATAAACGGCTGCGTCAACGGGGCTTCAATCAAGCGGCGATGCTCGCGCGCTGGTTGAGTGTTTCGCTGGACCTGCCGTGCGAAGAACAGGTGCTGCGGCGAGTCATCGACACCGATGCCCAGCAGGATCTCGACGCCAAGGCGCGTAAACGCAATCTGCGTAATGCCTTCGCGCTGGCGCCTGAGGCGCAGGTAAGCGGCCGCCATTTCGCGCTGGTTGACGATGTCCTGACCACCGGTGCCACCGCTCAGGCGCTGGCGCGGATGTTGATGAATGCAGGTGCGGCGCGGGTCGATGTGTACTGCCTGGCCCGTACGCCGAAGCCTGGAACCTGAGCCCAACACCATCCTTCTGTAGGAGTGAGCCTGCTCGCGATAGCGGTCGAACATTCAACATTGATGCTGGCTGGTCCACCGCTATCGCGAGCAGGCTCACTCCTACAGGTTGTGTGTTTGGCTTGACTCATGCGTTGCAAGTGGCCAACGTCCATTTCATCGCCCGAGCCAGAAGCGTTATGCCATGTCCCTGCCCTCCCTGCTCTCCCAACACATCGTTCGCCGTCCGCAACGCATCGCCCTGCTGCAACACATCGCCGAGCAGGGCTCGATCACCCGAGCGGCGAAGAGCGCAGGGCTCAGTTACAAGGCGGCGTGGGATGCGATCGATGAGCTGAACAATCTCGCGCAGAAACCCTTGGTCGAGCGCGTGGTAGGCGGCAAGGGTGGTGGTGGCGCCCGACTGTCCAGCGAGGGCGAACGGGTCCTGCGTCTGTATCAGAAATTGCAGGCCTTGCAGGCGCAGGTGCTGGAAGCGGCGGAAGACGTCAGCGATCTCGATCTGCTCGGCAGGCTGATGCTCAGGACCAGCGCGCGCAATCAGCTGCATGGCACCGTCATCGCAATTGAGGCGCAAGGTCGCAATGATTTGATCCGGCTGGAACTGGCCGAAGGTATTTGTCTGGAAGCGCAGATCACCCACGACAGCACCGTGCATCTGGAATTGCAGATCGGCAGCGAAGTGATGGCGCTGATCAAGGCTGGCTGGCTTGAATTGCTCGGCGACGATCAGTCGGCAACGCCCGGACACAATGTCCTGCGCGGCACCATCGAAGCGATCCTCGACGCCGAGGACGGTCCCAGCGAAGTACGGATTTCCCTGCCCAACGGCCACACCCTCTGCGCCTTGGCCGAGCCGTTGTACCTGCGCCGCCAGTGCCTGGGCGTCGGCGCTCCGGTGCAGGTGCAATGCGCGCCGTCCAACGTGCTGATCGGCACGCCGCTCTGATTCGCCTCTGCAACGAAAGCGTCATCGACCCGCATTAAGGTGTTGGCCATAAACCAAGCAGGGAGCCTGATGTGAGCCTATTAGAAGAAAACCAATCCACTGATCTGGAAAAAATGGTCGGCCTCAGCCGTCGCGGTTTCATCAGCGCCGGTGCGTTGTGCGGCGCGGCGATGTTCCTTGGCGGCAACCTGTTGACCCGCAGCGTCATGGCCGCCAGCGTCAGCGCCGGCAACAGCCGTCTGCTCGGTTTCGAGAGCATTCCGGCCGCGACCACCGACGCCATCAGCCTGCCCAAGGGTTACAAGTCCTCGGTGCTGATCAGTTGGGGCCAGCCGCTGCACAAGAATGGTCCGGCCTTCGATCCGAGCGGCAATGGCACCGCCGCCGCACAGGAAGTGCAGTTCGGCGACAACAACGACGGCATGAGCCTGTTCGCCTTCCCCGACGACAAGAATCGCGCGTTGATGGCGATCAACAACGAATACACCAACTACCGCTATCTGTATCCCCACGGCGGCATGCCGCAGTCGGCCGAAGACGTGCGCAAGGCGCTGGCCTGTGAAGGTGTGTCGGTGATCGAAGTGCAGCGCAGGAACGGCCAGTGGCAGTTCGTCCAGGGCTCGCGCTACAACCGGCGCATCCACGGTAACTCACCGCTGCGCATCAGTGGTCCGGCCCGCGGCCACGACTTGATGAAAACCGCCGCCGACAAGCACGGCAAGAAAGTTCTCGGCACGTTCCAGAACTGCGCCAACGGCAAGACGCCGTGGGGCACCTATCTGACCTGCGAGGAAAACTTCACCGACTGCTTCGGCAGCAGCAACGCCCAGCAACAGTTCGATGCCGCGCAGAAGCGCTACGGCGTCGTTGCCAGCAGCAAAGACATCAACTGGCACCCCCACGACCCGCGCTTCGACATGGCCAAGAACCCGAACGAACTCAACCGCCACGGCTGGGTGGTCGAGATCGATCCGTTCGACCCGCAATCGACCCCGGTCAAACGCACCGCGCTGGGCCGCTTCAAACATGAAAACGCCGCCCTGGCCGAGACCGATGACGGTCGCGCTGTGGTGTACATGGGCGACGACGAGCGTGGCGAGTTCATCTACAAATTCGTCAGCCGCGACCGCATCAACCACCGCAATCAGAAGGCCAACCGCAACATCCTCGACCACGGCACCTTGTACGTGGCGAAGTTCGATGCCGGTGACGGTAACCCTGACCACCCCAAAGGCCAGGGCCAGTGGATCGAACTGACCCACGGCAAGAACGGCATCGACGCCAGCAGCGGGTTTGCCGATCAGGCCGAAGTGCTGATCCACGCGCGCCTCGCCGCCAGCGTGGTTGGCGCAACACGCATGGACCGTCCGGAGTGGATCGTCGTCAGCCCCAAGGATGGCCAGGTTTATTGCACCCTGACCAACAACGCCAAGCGCGGCGAAGACGGGCAACCGGTGGGCGGGCCGAACCCGCGCGAGAAGAACGTCTATGGGCAGATTCTGCGCTGGCGCACCCACCGCGACGATCACGCCTCCAAGACGTTCGCCTGGGATCTGTTCGTGGTCGCCGGCAACCCGGGCGTGCATGCCGGAACCCCCAAGGGTGGCTCATCCAACATCACCCCGCAGAACATGTTCAACAGCCCCGACGGCCTGGGTTTCGACAAGGCCGGACGCCTGTGGATTCTCACCGACGGCGATTCGAGCAATGCCGGCGACTTCGCCGGGATGGGCAACAACCAAATGCTCTGCGCCGACCCTGCGACCGGTGAGATTCGCCGTTTCATGGTCGGGCCGGTGGGTTGCGAAGTGACCGGGATCAGCTTCTCGCCGGATCAGAAAACCCTGTTTGTCGGGATTCAGCATCCGGGCGAGAACGGCGGTTCGACCTTCCCGGAGCACCTGCCCAATGGCAAGCCGCGGTCTTCGGTGATGGCAATTACCCGCGAGGATGGCGGGATCGTCGGCGCCTGATAAACCGCTTTCGCGAGCAGGCTCGCTCCCACAGAGGATCGCATTTCAATGTGGGAGCGAGCCTGCTCGCGAATAGGCCAGACCAGACACCAACCACCTTCGCGCCGCCATCTGCGCTACCATGCCGAGCCGGACGCAGCAGCCTGCTGCGCGCAGGAGTCAGCATGGCCCACCCGTTTGAAACCCTCACCCCCGATCTTGTTCTGGATGCCGTTGAAAGCATCGGTTTCCTCAGTGACGCGCGCATTCTGGCGCTCAACAGCTACGAAAACCGTGTCTATCAGGTCGGTATCGAAGACTCCGAGCCGCTGATCGCCAAGTTCTACCGTCCGCAGCGCTGGACCAACGAGGCCATCCTCGAGGAACACCAGTTCACCTTCGAACTGGCCGACATCGACATCCCTGTGGTGGCGCCGCTGATCCATAACGGCGAAACCCTGCATGAGCACGCCGGTTTCCGCTTCACCCTGTTTCCGCGCCGGGGTGGGCGCGCGCCGGAGCCGGGCAACCTTGATCAGCTGTATCGCCTCGGCCAGTTGCTCGGGCGCATGCATGCGGTGGGCGGCACCAAACCGTTCAAGCACCGCGAAGCCCTCGCCGTGGAGAACTTCGGCCATGCTTCGCTGAACACCCTGCTCGAAGGCAACTTCATCCCCAAAAGTTTGCTGCCGGCGTACGAGTCGGTTGCCCGCGACCTGCTCAAACGCGTGGAAGATGTCTACGCCGCCACGCCGCATCAGAACATTCGCATGCACGGCGATTGTCACCCCGGCAACATGATGTGCCGCGACGAGATGTTCCACATCGTCGACCTCGACGACTGCCGCATGGGCCCGGCGGTGCAGGACATCTGGATGATGCTCGCCGGCGATCGCCAGGAGTGCCTGGGGCAGTTGTCGGAATTGATGGACGGCTACAACGAATTCCACGATTTCGACCCGCGCGAACTGGCACTGATCGAACCGCTGCGCGCCCTGCGCCTGATGCACTACAGCGCCTGGCTGGGCCGGCGCTGGGACGACCCGGCGTTCCCGCACAGCTTTCCGTGGTTTGGCACGGAGCGGTATTGGGGCGACCAGGTGCTGGCCTTGCGTGAACAGTTGTCGGCGCTCAATGAAGAGCCGCTGAAACTTTTCTGATTCACCCCGCCCCCTGTAGGAGTGAGCCTGCTCGCGATAGCGTCGGGTCAGCCAACATCAATGTTGAATGTCCGTTCGCTATCGCGAGCAGGCTCACTCCTACATTTGTCCGGTGTTCACAAATTCACAACTCACTTGCAGACAAATCTCCTTACAATCCCCTCTTTGTCAGTTGCCTGAGCAAGGATTCTGCATGCAAGCCGCCAACCCGCGTCGCGGGTACATTCTGGGCCTGAGCGCCTACATCATCTGGGGCCTGTTCCCGATCTATTTCAAAGCCATCGCCGAAGTCCCGGCCGTCGAGATCATCATCCATCGGGTGCTGTGGTCGGCGTTGTTCGGTGCGTTGCTGCTGATGGTGTGGAAACACCCGGGCTGGCTGCGCGAGCTGCTCGACAACCCCAAGCGCCTGGCCATTCTGGCCTTGAGCGGCACGCTGATCGCGGCCAACTGGCTGACCTACGTCTGGTCGGTGAACAACGGCCGCATGCTTGAGGCGAGTCTGGGTTACTACATCAATCCGCTGGTCAACGTGCTGCTGGGCATGGTGATTCTCGGTGAGCGGCTGCGGCGCATGCAGTGGGTCGCGGTCGGGCTGGCTGCCATCGGTGTTGCGCAGCAGGTATGGCAGGTGGGCAGTCTGCCGTGGGTGTCGCTGGCACTGGCGCTGACCTTCGGTTTTTACGGCTTGATCCGTAAACAGGCGCCGGTCAAGGCGTTGCCGGGGTTGGTCGTGGAAACCTGGATGCTGGTGCCGATCGCGATTGCCTGGTTGCTGTTCAACCAGACGGCGACTAGCGTGCAGCCTGCCTTCTGGACTACGTCCGAGGCGTGGTGGCTGGTGGCCGCCGGCCCGGTCACGCTGGTACCGCTGGTATGTTTCAACGCCGCCACCCGCCATCTGCCCTACACCACCATTGGCTTCCTGCAATACATCGCGCCGACCCTGGTGCTGCTGCAAGCTGTGCTGCTGTTTGGCGAGCATTTGTCGTCCAGCACGCTGGTCGCGTTCATGTTTATCTGGGCCGGTCTGGCGGTTTATAGCGTTGATGCGTGGATAAGTCTGCGCCGGCGCGCCTGATCAAAAAACGCACAAACCTCCACAGGCCACGGTTACCGTGGCCTGCATCGTTCCTTCCCAAGCTTATCCACAGCGTGATCCCCGCCGTTTGTGCGCAAGTCACTGAATGTTGGCGTTTTTTTGATCAACGGGCGCAAAGTCACGGCCGGCGTGGCGTGGCGGTCTGTCTCTACAGGTTATCCACAGGCAGGTGCACGTTAAACCTGAATAACCTTCGCAGCGCTTAAACCTCTGTGCGTAACACCAATTCGACCATCAGATCGTCAGCCAGGGTTTCCAGGCGCGCCTGCAACACATCCAGCGACAGGGTCAGCGGCACCGCCAGAATCGCCTCGGCGTGAAACAGCGGCTCGCTGCTCATTGGCGCCGGGCGCACCTCCGTCACCAGCCGTTCCAGATTCACGCCCTGCTCGCTCAACAGCCGGGTGATATCGCGGACAATACCCGGGCGATCATTACCGACCAGTTCCATGGCGATCGGTTTCCACGTGCAGGACTGCTCGACACCGCTTTCGGCAATCAACACACGAATGCCATGTGCCGACAACGCTTGCAAGGCATCGACCAATTCGTCGTAAGCCTCCGCCGGCACGCCCACGCGCAGGATCCCGGCGAACTGCCCGGCCATCCGTGACATACGGCTTTCCAGCCAGTTGCCGCCGTGCTCGGCGATGCATTGGGCGATGCGCTCGACCTGCCCGGGCTTGTCCGGAGCGAAAACGGTGAGTACGAGATGGTCCATGGCGCAGCCCTCTTGTCATGACTTTTGTTATCGAAGGGCAAGTATAGGCAAGAGGATTGGTTTGGATGGGCCAACCGCTGCACAGAATCTGTGGCGAGGCAGCCTGAGCAGCACTTATGTGTACAACTTTCGATATTTAGCTGGAACAATCCAATGCTTTTTTGAGAACATCCCGTTCCGCGACGTGACCGCAATGCGTCATGAGGTCGCAGAACGACGTAATTAGTCTGATTTTCACAAGCGCAACTCATCATGTAGTATGCCGCAGCGCGCACTACATAACGCTGGATCGATGTCTGCCCAAGGCCCTTCGCAACCCTGAAAGCCCCGTCAGCAAGGCCTCCAAGCCGTTGATTGGTCCTAGCCCAGCCGCCAGCAATGGCATGTACTGGTCGGCAGGTTTGTGGTTTAAATGGCCAGAAGCTTCATTGTTAAATTGACGAGCTGAAAAGCGAAATAGCTGAGCAGAGTGAGGCAAGCAATGACTGAACACGTTCAAGTCGGTGGCCTGCAGGTCGCCAAAGTCCTGTTCGACTTCGTGAACAACGAAGCCATTCCCGGTACCGGCCTCACCGCCGAACAATTCTGGGAAGGTGCCGACAAGGTCATTCACGACCTGGCGCCGAAGAACAAAGCCCTACTCGCCAAACGCGATGACTTCCAGGCGCGCATCGATGCCTGGCATCAGCAGCATGCCGGCCAGGCGCACGACGCCGTGGCCTACAAAGCTTTCCTGCAAGAGATCGGTTATCTGCTGCCAGAAGCGGCTGATTTCCAGGCCACGACGCAAAACGTCGATGATGAAATCGCCCGTACCGCCGGACCGCAACTGGTCGTGCCGGTGATGAATGCGCGCTTCGCCCTCAACGCCTCGAATGCCCGCTGGGGTTCGCTGTACGACGCCCTCTACGGCACCGACGCGATCAGCGAAGACGGCGGCGCGGAAAAAGGCAAAGGCTACAACAAGGTGCGTGGCGACAAAGTCATCGCCTTCGCCCGCGCCTTCCTCGACGAAGCCGCACCCCTGGCCGCTGGCTCCCACGTCGATTCGACTGGCTACAAGATCGCTGACGGCAAACTCGTCGTGACGCTGAAGGGCGGCAGCAACAGCGGCCTGCGCGATGATGCTCAACTGATCGGCTTCCAGGGCGACGCCAACGCGCCGATCGCGGTGCTGCTCAAGCACAACGGCCTGCATTTCGAAATCCAGATCGACGCCAGCACCCCGGTGGGCCAGACCGACGCCGCCGGCGTCAAAGACATCCTCATGGAAGCGGCGCTGACCACGATCATGGACTGCGAAGACTCCGTGGCCGCCGTTGATGCCGACGACAAAGTGGTGATCTACCGCAACTGGCTCGGCCTGATGAAGGGCGACCTGGCGGAAGAAGTCGCCAAGGGCGGCCAGACCTTCACCCGCACCATGAACCCGGATCGCACCTACACCGCGCCGAATGGCGGTGAAGTGACGCTGCACGGCCGTTCGCTGTTGTTCGTGCGCAACGTCGGTCACCTGATGACCATCGACGCGATCCTCGACAGTCAAGGCAACGAAGTACCGGAAGGTATCCTCGACGGTCTGGTGACTTGCCTGGCGGCGATGCACAACCTCAATGGCAACACTTCGCGGCGCAACACCCGCACCGGTTCGGTGTACATCGTCAAACCGAAGATGCACGGCCCGGAAGAAGCGGCGTTCACCAACGAGCTGTTCGGGCGTATCGAAGATGTCCTGCGCCTGCCGCGCAACACCCTGAAAGTCGGGATCATGGACGAGGAGCGCCGCACCACGGTCAACCTCAAGGCTTGCATCAAGGCCGCCAGCGAGCGCGTGGTGTTTATCAACACCGGTTTCCTCGACCGCACCGGCGACGAAATCCACACCTCCATGGAAGCCGGCCCGGTGGTGCGCAAGGCTGACATGAAGGCCGAGAAGTGGATCGGCGCCTACGAAAACTGGAACGTCGATATCGGTCTGAGCACCGGCCTGCAAGGTCGTGCGCAAATCGGTAAGGGCATGTGGGCGATGCCGGATCTGATGGCCGCGATGCTCGAACAGAAAATCGCTCACCCGCTGGCCGGCGCCAACACTGCCTGGGTGCCGTCGCCGACCGCCGCTGCGCTGCACGCGCTGCACTACCACAAGGTCGACGTGTTTGCGCGTCAGGCCGAACTGGCCAAACGTGCCCGCGCCTCGGTGGACGACATTCTGACCATCCCGCTGGCGGTCAACCCGAGCTGGACGCCGGAGCAGATCAAGAACGAACTGGACAACAACGCCCAGGGCATTCTCGGTTACGTGGTGCGCTGGATCGACCAGGGTGTCGGCTGTTCGAAAGTGCCGGACATCAACGACGTCGGCCTGATGGAAGACCGTGCAACGCTGCGTATCTCCAGCCAGCACATCGCCAACTGGCTGCGCCACGGTATCGTCACCCGAGAGCAAGTGATGGAAAGCCTCAAGCGGATGGCGCCGGTGGTCGACCGCCAGAACGCCAACGACCCGCTGTATCGCCCGCTGGCACCGGACTTCGACAGCAACATCGCCTTCCAGGCGGCGGTCGAACTGGTGATCGAAGGCACCAAACAGCCCAATGGCTACACCGAGCCGGTGCTGCACCGTCGTCGTCGCGAGTTCAAGGCCAGGAATGGTCTGTAACTTGGGTTGATGGTTGAAATGAAAAAGGCCCTGATCGAGAGATCAGGGCCTTTTTTGTTTATGTGCTCGGCGTCGGCTTGGCGTAGACGGCGAGATCGAAACCCTCACCCCAGCCCTCTCCCAGAGGGAGAGGGAGCCGACCGAGTCGTCTTGCGCCATGCATCGACCTGAAAGATCGATGTCGATTATGCATTCGGTTGTGGACGTTCAGGTCAATGAAAGCCTCGAATTCTCCACAATCGGTCCCCTCTCCCTCTGGGAGAGGGCCAGGGTGAGGGGCTTCTAGGGCTCAATGCCCAATTCGTGTTTGACCAGCCCAAGCAACTTCCCCGTATCAATCGGCTTGAGCAGAAAATCCACCACGCTCAGATGCATCGCCTCGATCGCGTCTTTCACGTCGGCATCGCCGGAGACAATGATGATCGGCATCGCCGCGCGCACCGATTCGCGCACTTGGCGGATCAGGTCGAGGCCATCGACATTGCCCATGCGCAGATCGGTAATCACCAGCCCGATCGAGGGCTTTTGCTCAAGCATTTTCAGCGCGGTCTCACCGCTGGCTGCGGTCATGCAATGAATGCCATCGAGCGCGAGGATCTCCGACAACAGCTCGCGGGCATCCTTGTCGTCGTCGACGATCAGGACACGCTGCGGCGGCAGATCGGGTTCGAGCATCACTGCGCTGAGCGCTTCACGCTCGGCGTCGCTCAAAATATCGTGGTCGGACATGGCGCTCTCTAAATGTTCAATCAATCCCTGGCAAGTCGTCAGACATCGCCGGACAGCGCTTCAATGTGCACTTCGTCGGATTTTTTTCCAAGGGGCTACGACGAGCTTTTCCGAGCTTTTGCGTAGGTTATTTCCGAAAATCGGCCGATGGTGGCAAAACCTAGACTTACGTCCAATGGGCACCCTGCCCGTCGGGGTCGACCATGGCCGCAACGATCCGACAACAACAATTCGAAAAAGACTGCGGTAATGGTTATGAGCAAAGCGGACGCCTTCACCCAGGCAGGGAAAACCGCGGTTTTGCAGAATATTCAGGGCACCCTGCAATTCCTTCAGCGCTTCCCGCCCTTCAATCAGATGGAACACGCCCACCTCGCCTATCTGGTGGAGCAATGTCAGCTGCGTTTTTTTGCCCAGGGCGAGAGCATCATCAAACCGGCCGACGGCCCGGTCGAACACTTTCATATCGTCAAACAGGGTCGGGTGGTCGGCGAACGCCAGCACATCACCAGGCCCGGCACAGAAACCACGTTCGAAATCACCACCGGCGAATGCTTTCCGCTGGCTGCGCTGCTCGGTGAGCGCGCCACCCGCACCGAACATCTGGCGGGCGAAGACACCTTTTGCCTGCAACTGAACAAACTGGCGTTCATCAAACTGTTCGCCCTCTCCAGCACCTTCCGCGACTTCGCCCTGCGCGGAGTCAGCAGCCTGCTCGATCAGGTCAACCAGCAAGTCCAGCAAAAAGCCGTGGAGACCCTCGGCACCCAGTACTCGCTGAACACCCGCCTCGGTGAACTGGCGATGCGTCATCCGGTGACCTGCAGCGCCGATACGCCACTGCGTGAAGCGGTGAAGCTGATGCACGAGCAACAGGTCGGCAGCATCGTCGCGGTGGATGAACAGAAGGTGCCGCTGGGGATTTTTACCCTGCGCGATTTGCGCCATGTGGTGGCCGAAGGTGTCGGCGATTTCAGCGACGCCATCGAACAGCACATGACCCGATCGCCGTTTTATCTGTCGCCGGATCACAGCGCATTCGATGCGGCGATCGCCATGACCGAGCGGCATATCGCGCATGTGTGTCTGGTCAAGGATCAGCGCCTGTGCGGGGTGGTTTCCGAGCGTGATCTGTTCTCCCTGCAACGGGTCGATCTGGTGCACCTTGCGCGAACCATCCGCAGTGCTCAGCGAGTCGAGCAACTGGTGACCCTGCGCGGCGAGATCGGTCAACTGGTCGAACGCATGCTCGCTCACGGCGCGTCGTCGACGCAGATCACCCACATCATTACGTTGCTCAACGATCACACGGTGTGCCGGGTCATCGAACTGACCCTGGCCGAGAAAGGCGACCCCGGCGTGCCGTTCAGTTGGCTGTGTTTCGGCAGCGAAGGCCGGCGCGAGCAGACGCTGCACACCGATCAGGACAACGGCATTCTCTTCGACGCTCGCGATGCGGCGCACGCGGCGGAAATTCGCGGCAAGCTGCTGCCGATCGCCCAGCAGATCAATCAGATCCTGGCGCAGTGTGGCTTCACTCTATGCAAGGGCAACATCATGGCCGGCAATCCCGAGCTGTGTCTGTCGCGGGCCGAGTGGGCGCGACGCTTTGCGGCGTTCATCCGCGAAGCCACGCCGGAGAATCTGCTCGGCTCGAGCATTTATTTCGACCTGCGGGTGGTCTGGGGCGATGAGCAAGGCTGCGAGCAATTGCGCCGGGGCATTCTCGATCAGGTCGGTGACAACCGTTTGTTCCAGCGCATGCTGGCCGAGAACGCGTTGCGTAATCGCCCTCCCGTTGGGCGTTTCCGGGAATTTGTGCTGGCACGCAAGAACGGCGAGAAGGCTACGCTGGATCTGAAAATCCAGGGCCTGACGCCATTCGTCGACGGCGCCCGTCTGCTGGCGCTGGCCAACGGCATCGACGCCAACAACACCCTCGAACGCTTCCGCCAATTGGTCGATAAACAAGTCATCGAACCGCTCGACGGCGCGGCGTATGAAGAGGCCTATCACTTCATTCAGCAAACGCGGATGCAGCAGCACCAGCTCCAGACCCGGGAGAACCAGCCGTACTCCAACCGCGTCGATCCCGACAGCCTCAATCACCTCGACCGACGCATCCTGCGCGAATCCCTGCGGCAGGCGCAGCGACTGCAAAGCAGCCTGACCTTGCGGTATCAGCTATGAGCCTGTTTTCCTGGCTGCGCCCGGCCAGTCCCGTAGTGCCGGCCGCGTTTGCGCAGCGACTGGCGCAATTGCCGAGCATCACCGAGCTGAGCGAATGCAGCCTGCGCGAGCAGCGCTGGGTGGTGCTGGACCTGGAAACCACCGGCCTCAACCTCAACAAGGACCGGGTGTTGTCGATCGGCGCCGTGGCAATCGAGGATGGCGCAATCGATTTCCGCCAGCAGTACGAAAGGACCCTGCAATGTCGGGAATTGAAGCTCAGCCCCAGCGTGCTGATTCATGGCCTCGGGCCAAATGCGATCGCCGCAGGCAGCGACCCGGCCGAAGCGTTGCTGGAGTTGCTGGAATTTGTCGGCGACAGCCCGGTGCTGGCGTTTCATGCGCCGTTCGATCAGCACATGCTCGGGCGTGCGCTCAAGGAGCATCTGGGGCACAAGCTGCAACATGTGTTTCTGGATGTGGCGGATCTCGCCCCGCTGCTGTGTCCGCAGGCGCAGATTCGCGAGGCGGGGCTGGATGAGTGGATCGAGTGGTTCCGGCTTGAAGTGTTCGAACGGCATAACGCGAGTGCGGATGCGCTGGCCACGGCGGAACTGGCATTGATTCTGTTCAGCAGGGCGCGGGCGCAGCAGATATACAGTCCATTGAATCTGCAACAGCGGTTGAGTCAGTGGAAGCGAAGGCAGCAGGCGCCTTCTTTTTAGAAGCACCCTCACCCCAGCCCTCTCCCAGAGGGAGAGGGAGCCGACCGAAGTGTCTCGGGCTTTTCATTTACCTAAGAAATCGAGTCGATTATGGATTCACTGAAGATCGCTCAGGTCGGTGTACCTCCAGAATATCCCCCAATCAGTCCCCTCTCCCTCCGGGAGAGGGCTAGGGTGAGGGTCTGCCCTTGATTCACCACCTGACCAGTGGCCAATTGCTAACCATTCCCACCTCTGCCAGAATCGCGAACTATTCTCGTTAGTTAACATTTCCCAATCGGTGATGTCCGGTGTCGTCAGTGCCCAACCCCCACAGTGAGCTCGTCGGTGCGATGTATCGCGACCATCGCGGTTGGCTGCTGGCGTGGTTGCGGCGCAATGTGGCGTGTCCGCAGCGCGCCGAAGACTTGAGTCAGGACACTTTTGTACGCCTGCTCAACCGCGGCGAATTACTGACGCCGCGCGAGCCGCGAGCGTTTCTGGTGGCGATCGCCAAAGGCCTGTTGTTCGACTACTTCCGCCGCGCCGCGCTGGAACAGGCCTATCTCACCGAACTGATGCTGATCCCCGAGGGCGAACAGCCATCGGTGGAAGAACAGCAAATGATCCTCGACGACCTCAAGGCCATCGATCGCCTGCTCGGCAAGCTGTCGACCAAGGCGCGCGCAGCGTTTCTGTATAACCGCCTCGACGGCCTCAGCCACGCCGAGATCGCAGGCAAACTCGGCGTCTCGGTGCCGCGCGTGCGGCAGTATCTGGCCCAAGGCCTGCGCCAGTGCTACATCGCTCTTTACGGTGAGCCGACATGACCGCGGCCAGTTCGCGCCCGGTGCCGGCCCATGTGCTGGACGCGGCGATTGCCTGGCAATTGACCCTCGATTCGAGCACCGCGCTGGAACGCGAGGAGTTCGCCAAATGGCACGCGGCCCATGAAGAACACGCCCGCGCCTGGCGCCAGTTGGGCATGCTCGATCAGCGTTTCAGCGTCGCCAAGGGCCCGGCGCGCAGTGCGTTGCTGCAATCGCGCGAAGGCATTCGCCGGCGCGTGCGCAAACTCGGCAGCGGGCTGGCCAGTGTCGTGGCGGTGATCGGTCTGGGTCTGTTCGTGAGTGAGCGCTATCTGCCGCTCGATTACTGGCTCGCCGATCAGCGCACCGCCACCGGCGAACAGCGCACCGTGCGCCTGTCCGACGGCACCCTGCTTAACCTCAATACTCACAGCGCGGTCGACGTACGCTTCGATGACCAGCGCCGTTTGATCGTGCTGCAGGAAGGCGAAATCCTCGTCGAAACCGGGCATGGCGATGCGCGGCCCTTTATCGTCGAAACCCGCGAAGGCAGCATGCGCGCGCTGGGCACGCGGTTTCTGGTCAAGCGCGAGGATGACGGCACGCGCCTGAGCGTATTGCAGTCGGCGGTCGCGGCCCATGCCCAGGCGAACCCGCAAGAACAGATTCTGCGCGAGGGCCAGCAGGTGCTGCTGCGCAGTGACGGGCTGAGCTCGATTGCCGCCCTCGCCCCCGGCGCCGATGCCTGGACGCGCGGCATGCTGGTGGTGGACAACGCGCGACTGGGCGATCTGGTGCATGAGCTGGGGCGCTACCGCCGCGGGCATCTCGGCGTGGCGCCGGAGGTGGCCGATCTGCGCATTACCGGCAGCTTTCCGTTGCACGACACCGACAAGGCGCTGAATGCATTGCTGCCGACCCTGCCGGTGCAGATCGAGCGGCATACGCCGTATTGGGTCACCGTGGCGAAGGCTGAGGTTAAACCTTAAAAATTCGCCGTCTGTGAAAGGGCTATCGCGAGCAGGCTCACTCCTACAATTGGAATGCGTTCCCTTGTAGGAGTGAGCCTGCTCGCGATGACGGCATCAGCCCCAACACCATTTCCAGCAAAAAAAGAATTTTCATCCCGCCCTATCACTTTTCGATTTTCATCCGGCACACAGGCAATTGAGAAATATTTCCATTCAGGAGCCGCCGTATGTCCCGTTCGCCAGACACCTTGTTGCGCCCCAGTCTGCTGGCTTTTGCCATCGCTTTCGGCACGCCGCTGATCAGCACTGCGTTGCTCGCCGCTGAGCAAACGTCCAGCGTGCGCGCCTACAACCTGCCGGCGGCGCCGCTGTCGACCACGCTGAACCAGATCGCCAGCCAGGGCGGCCTCGCCCTGTCGCTCGATCCGGCACTGGCAGCCGGCATGACCTCGGCGCCGGTCAACGGCCAGTACGACGCCGCCGGCGCCCTGCGCGCGGCTCTGCGCGGCAGCGGTCTGCAACTGGAGCAAAGCAGCGCCGGCACCTACACCCTGGTGGCAGTGCCTGAAGGCACGCTGGCCCTGCCGGAAACCTCGGTCATCGGCGTGGAAAATCTCGAAAGTGCCTGGGGCCCGGTCGAAGGCTACACCGCGACCCGCACCGCCGCCGGCACCAAGACCGACACCGCACTGGTCGAAGCACCGCGTTCGATCTCGGTGGCGACCCGTCAGCAGATGGACGATCGCAGCGTGCACAGCCTCGATGACGCGGTGCGCTACATGCCTGGCATCACCGCCAGCAGCTACGGCAGCGACACCCGCGCCGACTGGCTGCGCGTACGCGGCTTTGAACCGACCCAGTTCCTTGATGGCCTGCCGCTGCCAAAAGGCGTGTACGCCAACCCGAAACAGGAAACCTGGAACCTCGACCGCCTCGCCCTGCTTCGTGGCCCGGCCTCGTCGGTGTACGGCCAGACCCCGCCGGGCGGTTTGCTCGACATGGTCAGCCGCCGCCCGAGTGCCGAGGCCAGCAGTGAAGTCCAGCTGCAATACGGCAGCGACAACCATCGCCAGATCAACTTCGCCAGCACCGGCAAAATCGACGACGCCGGGCAGTTTCTCTACGGCCTCAGCGGCGTGGTGCGCGACAGCGGCACGCAGGTCGACCACGTCGACAACAAGCGCTACAACATTGCGCCGAGCCTGACCTGGAACATCGACGACGACACCCGATTCACCCTGCTGAGCCAGTTCACCCGTGACGACACGGGCATCACCAGCCAGTTTCTGCCGATCCAGGGCACGAAGATCAATTCGCCGTTCGGCGACATTTCCCATCACAAGAATCTCGGCGATCCGGATTGGGAATACTACGACCGCACCTACTATGCGCTGGGCTACGCCTTCGAACATCGGCTGAACGATGTCTGGCAGTTCAAGCAGAACCTGCGCTATACCAAGTCGGACCTGTCGTTCCAGTCGCTGACGCCCGGCTCCTACCCGTTCACCACCGTGGATGAACAGGGCAACGTCGGCCGCACCAGCACCAGCGTCGATGAAGACATCAGCCAGTTTGCCGTGGACAACAACTTCCAGGCCGACTTCGCCACCGGTGATATCCGCCACACCTTGCTGCTGGGTCTGGATCACCAGCGCAACAACACCAACTACACCTCGATTTTCGGTGATGGCCTGCCGACCAACGTGATTACGCCAATCTACGGCCAGCCGATCATACGTCCAGCGCGTTCCACCGCGTTTTACGATTACAACCAGAAGACCTACCAGACCGGCCTCTACGTGCAGGATCAGATGGCCCTAGATCAGTGGCGTCTGACTCTCGGCGGTCGTGAAGACTGGGTGCACACCAGCACCAAGTTCATCAACCAGAGCGATGCGACCAATACCCAGCGCGACAAAAAATTCAGCGGCAATGCGGCGCTCAGCTACGTCTTCGACAACGGCTTCGTGCCGTACCTGTCCTACGCCGAATCCTTCCAGCCGACCACGGGCGCCGATGTCACCTCAACCGGCTCGCTCAAGCCGACCGAAGGCAAGCAGTGGGAACTGGGCATCAAATACCAGCCGCCGGGCAGCAAGACCCTGCTGACCGCCGCCGTGTATGACCTGACCCAGAAGAATGTCGCGGTGAGCACCTTCGTCAACAACGTCTCGGTGACCAGTCAAACGGGTGAAGTGAAGGTCAAAGGTCTGGAACTCGAAGCCGTGTCAGATGTGACCGATAACCTCAAGGTCATCGCCGCCTACACCCTGGCCAAGTCCGAAGTGCAGAAAGGCGTCGACAAGGGCAACCGCCTGCAACTGATGCCCAACCAGCAAGCCTCGCTGTGGACCGACTACACCTGGCACAGCGGCGTGCTTGACGGTTTCGGTGTGGGTGCCGGCGTGCGTTACACCGGCAACACTTACGGCGACAAGGCCAACACCTGGCTGGGCAAGGCCGATGCCTATACCGTGTTCGACGCCAGCGTGCATTATGATCTGGGCCGTCTGGACAACAGCCTCAGAGGTGCGTCGCTGGCAGTGAACGCGACCAACCTGTTCGACAAGGACTACATTTCCACCTGCGACAGCTTCTACTGCTACTACGGCGACCAGCGCAGCGTCGTCGCCAGCGCCACTTACAAGTGGTAAGCCGGTGAGCTGAAACAGGCCCTGTTACCAGGCCGTCCGCACCGGGCGGCTTTGGTGTTTTTGAAGGTCATGCAATGAAAAGTAAAACCATCCGCCGCTGGTCGTTCATCCACACCTGGACCAGCCTGATCTGCACGGTGTTTCTACTGATGCTGGCACTGACCGGTCTGCCGCTGATTTTCAGCCACGAGATCGATCATCTGCTGGGCAACGCCCCGGAGCTGCGCGAGATGCCGGCCGACACGCCGCAACTCAACCTGCAGCAACTGGTCGACGCCGCGCAGAAACATCGCCCGGGCGAAGTCATGCAGTACTTCGGCTATGACGACGAAGAGCCGAACGCGGCGTTCGCGATCATGGCCAAGACCGCCGACACCGAGCCGAACGCTTCGCACACCTTCATGCTCGACGCACGCACTGGCGAAGCGCTGGAAACCCCGTCGGCCAACGGTGGTTTGATGCTGTTCATCCTGCGCCTGCACGTCGACATGTTTGCCGGGCTGCCGGGCAAGCTGCTGCTGGCGTTCATGGGGCTGCTGTTCGTCGTGGCCATCGTCTCCGGCACGGTGCTGTACCTGCCGTTCATGCGCCGCTTGAAGTTCGGCACCGTGCGCCAGGACAAGTCGACAAGACTGCGCTGGCTCGATCTGCACAATCTGATTGGCGTCGTGACCCTGACCTGGTGCCTGGTGGTGGGCGTGACGGGAGTGATCAGCGCCTGCGCCGATCTGCTGATTGCCGCGTGGCGCAACGACGCACTGACCACCCTGATCGCACCGTATCGCGACGCACCACCGCTGACGCAACTGGCCCCGGCCACCCGCTTGCTCGACATCGCCGAGCAAGTCGCCCCGGGGATGAAGCCGGATTTCATCGCCTTCCCCGGCACGCGCTTTTCCAGCGAGCATCATTACTCGGTGTTCATGAAGGGCGGCACGCACCTGACTTCGCACCTGCTGACACCGGTGCTGATCGACGCCACGACCTTGCAGGTCACCGCCGTGGCCGAACGGCCGTGGTACATGGACGCCATGGGCATGTCGCAGCCACTGCATTTTGGTGACTACGGCGGCATGCCGATGAAGATTCTCTGGGCGACGCTGGATGTGCTGACGATCATCGTTCTGGCCAGTGGTGTGTATCTGTGGGTGGTGCGGCGCAAGGCGACCAGGCCTGTGCTGGAAACGGCGGAGGCCTCGGCATGAAGCCGCGTCAGTCGAGTTTCTGGAAAGTCTTCAGCACGCCGATCGTCATCGCCCTGCTCAGTGCGGCAGGGCTGTTTGCGGCATTGCTGGGGGACGGGATCTGGGATGCGTTGAGCTGGGTCGGGCTTGGTGTGCCCGCGGTTTTGGCCATAAAGGGATTAATGCGGCGAAGCTGAAATCCTTGTAGGAGCTGCGGAACGCTGCGATCTTTTGCTTTCAAAAGCAGAATCAAGATCAAAAGATCGCAGCGTTCCGCAGCTCCTACGGCTAATCTCCTGCTCTTCGCCGACCACCGAGGTTCATCCATGTCCGCCCCCAGCATGACCCTGTACCACAACATCCTGTCGCCCTTCGTCCGCAAGGTCATGGTGCTGCTGCACGAAACCGGTCAGCAGGATCGTGTCGCGCTGCAGGACTGCGTGCTCAGCCCGGTCAGCCCGAACCCGGCGCTGATCGCCGACAACCCGTTGAGCAAGATCCCCGCCCTGCGCCTGGCCGACGGCAATGTCATCCATGACAGCCGCGTCATCCTTGAGTACCTCGACCAGCAGCATGTCGGCAATCCGCTGATCCCCCGCGAAGGCGCGGCGCGCTGGCGGCGGTTGACCCTGGCGTCGATGGCCGACGGGATCATGGATGCCTCGGTGATGGTGCGTTATGAAACCGTCCTGCGCCCGGTGGAAAAACACTGGGACGAATGGCTCGACGCCCAGCGCGACAAGATCCGCCGTGCCCTCGCCGTGCTGGAGAGCGAGGCGATTGCCGAGCTGACCAGCCATTTCGATGTTGCGGCGATCAGCGTGGCCTGCGCATTGGGCTATCTGGACCTGCGCTTCCCGGACATGGACTGGCGCGCGGCCAACCCGCAACTGGCCAACTGGTATTTCGAAGTGAGTCAGCGGCCGTCCATGCTGGCGACGATGCCCAAGCCTTAAAGCTGCGCTGCCTGTTCCGGCCTCTTCGCGAGCAGGCTCGCTCCCACAGGATGGATGCCATACCCGCATCCCTTGTGGAAGCGAGCCTGCTCGCGAATGCACCACCTCGGTTCTGGCGGCAGCGCTGCAAAAATCAGCGTCAGCAACACCGCTACTTCCCTGCGCTCAGCTCTCAACCCGCTCATCGCATCGCCTCCACATCAAACTCCAGCGGCTTGGCCGACTTCGCGCCAATCCCGTACCAGTCCAGTTTGCGCGTCAGCACCATGAACACCCCGAGCAGACCGAACAGCATCAGCGAGCCCATCAGCAGCGCGTAATCCTCGGCGCTGAGCAAGCCGTACAGCAGGCCATACAACGCCGCCAGCCCGGCCGAAAAACTCAATCCATGCCGCGCACTGCGCAACACGTGGCTGACATAGAAGCCGATCAACAACACGCAACCACTCGCCGACAACAGATACGCCAGAGCAAAACCGATGTGTTCCGACAGCGACAACAGCAGCAGGTAAAAGAACGCCAGCGCCACACCGACCAAGGCATATTGCACCGGGTGCACCGCCAGGCTCTTGAGCACTTCGAAGAGGAAGAAACCGGCGAAGGTCAGGACGATGAACAACAGCGCGTATTTGATCGCCCGATCGCTTTTGAGGTACTGATCCACCGGATCGATGAAACTGACGCCGAAGCTGCGTCCGTTGAGTGCGTCACAGTCGCCAGCGACACAACGCTCCATTGCCTCTTGCAGGTTGGTGGAGAAGAACGAGGTCTGCCAATCGGCGCTGAACCCCTGATCGTTGATCTCGCGCTTGGCCGGCAGGAAGTTGCCGACGAAGCTGGGGTGCGGCCAATTGGCAGCGAGGCTGACGCTGCTGGTCTTGCCCACCGGCACCACGCGCAGCGAACCGGTGCCTTGCAGGCGCAGGTCGAAGCCGAATGTCAGCTGCGTGGCTTTACTGGCGTCGAGGTCCGGGAGGGTCACATGCACGCCCTCACCAATCCAGGCCACTTCGCTGCCGGGCACGAAATCCAGCTGCTGACCGGCGAGCTCGAGTTTCAGCGCGTTTTCGATGCCGCGAATGTCGCTGATACCGACGGCGAGGAACGGTGCGTCGAATTGATAATCGGCAAAATTCTCCTTGATGCCCAACTGTGCCGGCAGGGAAAAATGCCCGTCGATACGGTTGTCGGCGTGGAACAGCCGCGCCTCGTAAATCCCACGTTTGCGCAGCTCGGTCTGCACCTGGCCGTCGAGTTCGAAGCGCTCCGGCAGAAAGTACAGACGCCCGCGCACCTCGCTGATGTCCTCGTAGCGCTTGTTGGTTTTTTCGTTGGTCTTCCAGGTGCGCACAATCTTGCGATAGGGCACCACCATCACCGGCCCGGTCAGTTGCTGGCTGTAACTGGAACTGCGGGCGATGTCTTCGAGCACACCGTCGCGCAGTTGCTGACGCTCATCGATGATGCCGTCGATCATCAGCAACGGGATCAGCAACAGCAGGATCAGCAAGGCAATCGCGCCGAGCTTGATGGTCAGATTCTTGTTCATGGGACTCTCCCTGTTTGGATGGGAGGAGTCTGGTGATGCGGTGTGGAGGGAATGTGTGGGGAATATGGAGATTGTGTGGAAACACATGCCCTGTGGCGAGGGAGCTTGCTCCCGCTCGGCGACGCAGTCGTCGCAACCGGTGTCGGTAATACACCGGAATAAACCGCGGTGTATGGATTGGGGGCTGCTTCGCAGCCCAGCGGGAGCAAGCTCCCTCGCCACATGGATCAGTTCAAGGCAGGCGCAACGCTACCTCAACGCCATTTTCGACATTGCCAATGCGCATCACCCCGCCATGCAACTTGACCACTTCCTCAACGAAGTTCAGCCCCAACCCGGTGCTCTTGCGCCCGCTGTCCGGGCGCGGCAGCGAGTAAAAACGCTCGGTCAATCGCGGCAAGGCGTAATCGGGAATCGCCGTGGTCTGGTTGAACAGGCGAAACTCGATCTGCTCGCCAACCCGATCGGCACTCAAGCGCAACAGGCCCTGCGTCGGGGTGAAATCCAGTGCGTTTTCCAGCAGGTTGCCCAAGGCCTGACGCAGCAGAAACGGCTCGCCAATCAGCAGCAGTTCCTCGCCGATCGTTTGCTCGATACGCAGGTGCTTGCCCTCGATTCGCGCCGCCTGCGCCCTGAGCAGTTCTGCGACCAACAGCGCCAGCGGCACTGCCACCCGTTCCTCCAGCCCTTGGCGCTGTTCGACCTGCGCCAGATTGAGCAGGCGCTCGATCAACTGCTGCATTCGCGCGCTTTCGCTGTCGATGTTGGCGACAAAACGCAAACGCTGGACGGGCGGCATATCACTTTGCAGCAACTCCGCCGCACCTCGAATCGCCGCCAGCGGACTTTTCAATTCATGGGTCAGGGTGTGCACATAGCGCTCGACGTAGGCCTTGCCTTCGAGCTGCGTGCGCATCTGCTCGACCGCCATCGCCAATTGTTCCAGTTCGCCGCCGCGATAGTGCGGCACTTCCACGCGTCGGCCTTCGCTGACCGCCTGGGCATAACCGGTCAACCGGTGCAGCGCACGACTCAGCCACCACGACAGCAACGCACCGAACAGCAGACCGAGGCCGATCAGCCCGGCGCCGTAAAACAGCAAGCGCCGCTCGGTGCGATCGACATAGGGCTGCAGCGAGCTGTTGGGCTTGGCCACGGTAACCACGCCGATGATCTTGCCGTTGTCACGGATCGGCGCGCCGACGTGCATCACCGAGGAATTCGCGTCGTCAGGATCGCTACGGCTGGAGCGCGCACCGTACTCGCCGCGCAGGGTCAGGTAGACGTCGTTCCAGCGCGAATAATCCTGGCCGACGGCGACGCCGCTGGAGTCGAGCACGACGATGCCTTTGGCGTCGGTAACGTAGATGCGATGGTTGACCTGATTCTTCGGCAAGCCCCAGATCGTCGCTTGCGGCTGCCGCTCGCCATAGGCGCGGAGCAGTTGCGGCCAGCGGTTCTCGCTGAGGGTGCCGGCCTTGAAATCGTCACGGAGGATTTCCGCCATCAGGTTGGCGGTATCCACCAGCGTCTCTTCGGTGGACTGACGCACGCCGGGGCGGATTTCTTCCATCACCGTGTTAAGGACGAAATAGCCGGTCAGGCCGACAAACAGCACGTACACCAGAAAGATCCGCAGGCCCAACGACATCAGCTGTGCACCGGGCTGTAGCTGTAACCGAGGCCGCGATGGGTCTGGATCGGCTCAGCCTCGGCACGTACCAGACGCAACTTGGCACGAACGCTTTTGATGTGGCTGTCGATGCTGCGCTCGTAACCGGCATCAGCGGCCACGCCCAGTGCATCGAGCAATTGCTCGCGGCTGAACACGCGTTCGGGTTGTTCGAGCAGGCATTGCAGCAGACGGAATTCATGGCGGGTCAGGCTCAGCGGCTGGCCGCGATAGCTGATCTGCACGCGTTCGGGATCGATGCGAAACAGCGTTGCGCCTGCTTCCGGGGTCGGGCGCGGCGCCATGCGCTTGAGGATGGCTTTGACCCGCGCCGCCACTTCACGCGGGCTGAACGGTTTGACGACGTAATCGTCGGCGCCGATCTCGAGGCCGACCACACGGTCGATCTCGGCATCGCGCGCGCTGAGAAACAGCACCGGCACTTCAGTGAAGCGCCGCAGCTGCTTGCAGGTTTCGAAGCCGCTGATGTCCGGCAGGCCGATATCGAGAATGATCAGGTCGGCCGGGGTCTGCCGCTGATGCTCCAGCGCCGCCGCGCCGAGGCTCAGCCACGTGGTGGTGAAGCCCTCGCCCTGCAAGGCAAAAATCAGCGTGTCGGCAATCGCCGCTTCGTCTTCGACAATCAGGATGTGCGGCATGGCGTCCGAGCCCGTGGCAGTTGGTGCGCGAACGGTGCCCCAAGCCCGGGGTTACGTCAATCAGACCACTTAGCAGTCAGGCTTGTCGGCGGTGTAACGCCGCGCCGGATTGACCGCCGCGCCGAACTCGCGCAAGGCCTTGGCGCCGATCAGCAGCGGGTAGTTGAAGTGGCTGCGGTCGGTCAGGTTGACCTCCACGGTGCGTTTGACGTTGCCCAGGCACAGTTCCAGATCGACCACCGGGCGCTTGGCTACATCGCTGGCGTCGCGCTCGTCATCGTCCTCGTCGGAACGGCTTTTGATCTTGCTGATGCGCGCGACCTTGTGTTCGAAAACCTTGTTGCTGGCGTCCTTGGTGGCGAGGCGGAAACGCACCCAGTCTTCGCCATCGCGGGTGAAGGTCTCAATGTCCTTGGCCGACAGCGAGGCGGTCAGCGCACCGGTGTCCATCTTGGCCTTGAGTACTTCGCCGCCGATTTCCGGCAGCGCGATGTATTCGTAGCGACCGTACAGCGTCGGTTCGGCAGCCATGACCGGCAGCGCGACGAGGGCAAACAGAGCAAGGAGGGATTTCACGTAAGGGGCTTCCTGAAAGAGTGGGCTCAGCGCCAGATTCTAGACCGCGCAAATGTGCGGAAGTTGGAGTAGCGCCAACCTCTGTGGCGAGGGAGCTTGCTCCCGCTCGGCGACGCAGTCGTCGTAAAGCCTGATTTGCGACTCTACTGGCACACCGAAGCGCATGTGCCTGGGGCTGCTTCGCAGCCCAGCGGGAGCAAGCTCCCTCGCCACAAGGGTTGCGCATCAGCGCTGAAGACTAACGCTTTAAAAGTGAAACATTCGTCAGCGCCGATTTGGCCTGTCGCGCGAAGCTGCTTATCATGGCCCGCCCCTGCCACTTCATAGAGTTGCTTATGCGCCGCCTGCTCACCGGCTGTTTGGTCACCCTGCTGTTGTTGCTCAACACCCTGATTTTGATCGGGCCGTTGATGGTGTTTGCCCTGCTCAAGCTGATCGCGCCCGGGCGCTGGCGTGATTACGCATCGTGGGCGGTAATGTGGATCGCCGAGACCTGGGCCGAGATCGACAAGCTGATCTTCCGGCTGTGCATCCCGACGCAGTGGGACATTCGCGGCGGCGACGATCTGCGCCGCGACACGTCATATCTGGTGGTCAGCAACCATCAATCCTGGGTCGACATTCCGGCGCTGATCCAGACCCTCAACCGGCGCACGCCGTTCTTCAAGTTCTTCCTCAAGAAAGAGCTGATCTGGGTGCCGTTTCTCGGCCTGGCGTGGTGGGCGCTGGATTACCCGTTCATGAAGCGCTACACCAAGGCCTTTCTAGCGAAGAACCCGGAACTGGCGGGCAAGGATCTGGAAATCACCAAAGCCGCTTGCGAGCTGTTCAAGCGCCAGCCAGTGACGGTGGTGAATTATCTCGAAGGCACCCGCTACACCCTGGCGAAAAGCACCCAGCAGGACTCACCGTTCAGCCATCTGCTCAAACCCAAGGCCGGCGGTGTGGCATTCGTGCTGGCGGCGATGGGCGAACAGCTCGACGCGATGCTCGACGTGACGGTGGTGTATCCGCAGGAGAAGATTCCGGGCTTCTGGGACCTGATCAGCGGCAACGTGCCGCGGGTGATCATCGACATCAAGACCCGCGAACTCGACCCGGGGCTGTGGCAGGGCGATTACGAGAAAGATCCGGCGTTCCGCCAGCGCGTCCAGAACTGGGTCAACCAGCTCTGGACCGAGAAGGATCAGCGCATCGTCGCGTTGCGCAACGAGCGCCGCTGACTCAACTGCCGGTGCCGGCGCCGGTGCCCCAGATGTTGCCGAGGCTGCTCAACAGCGAACCGCCGACGCCCTGCTGACCGAGGTATTGCAGGAGCACCGGGGCAAACTGGCCGATCATGCCGCTGTCCATGCCCAATGCGCTGAAGGCATTGTTCAGGTCGTTGGTGTCTTTGACATTGCCCAGCGCATTTTCCAGCCCAGCGGACTTGCCGGACGAACCGAGCAACGCCCCGAGCGCCGCCAGATTGCCGCTGCCACCGGACAATTTGTCGATGCCCGGCACTTCCTTGGCCAGTTGCGAGTAGTCGGTACTGCTCAATTGATTCTTCGCCAGCCCGAGCATCGCGCTGGTGCCGCCTACGGCCTGCTCCGGCGTGACATCCAGCGCACTGAGGGCGCTGAGCAAACCGGCGGTCTCCGAGGTCGGCGCCGCAGCGGCCGCCTTGTCACCACCCTCCATCCCCGCTACCGCACCGGCGACGTCATTCAGACTGAAACCGGCAAACACCGGCCCGGCGGCCAGGGTCAGGAGCGATGCCAGGGCAATACCGCGTGAAATCTTCATTCAGACATCCTCTTGCGCTGTAAAAACGACCCGTTGTCGGGCGGCGAAACTGCCGGTTTGACCGGGTATCGGTTGGCATGTTCCTCACCCGCACGCCCATTCTCATCATTGCCCGGCAGATCAGCCTTGATGCGCAGAAGATCATCAAAAAGATTGCGGCCCTGGCGGCTTCTGAGATCACTGCGTAAGCGCTGCAGAACGGTGTGATTCTTTATGACGTTTGTCCGCCAACAACTGGGCTCCATATTTCCAAAGAGACTAAAAAACTGTCAGATCTGACAGTTGGCGGCGATCATCAATGCATAGAACATTGCTGCTCCTTTCATGTAACGGAGTACAAACAATGAAGCTGACAATTACCGCCGGTGTTTTGGTCAGTCTTGCCATGATGAGCACCGCCTATGCAGCCACTTGCCCGACAATTTCAATTACTCACTCTCTAGAAAACGAAGATGCCACCTTCACCTCTGCGCGCCTTCAAGACAAGAACAGCGACGATTCCGTCGTCATTTGTCGCTACGACGGCAAGGGCGACCTTGGCGTCTCCTCCGGTTACAGGAACGGTACTCCGATCAAAGCCACTGGAACCGGCTGGACCTCGGATGATTGCGCAGCCGCCGATGGAGACGTAAAAAAATGCTCGTTTGAAGAAAAGAAAGAGTAACACGTAAAAAAAGAGCAACCCGAACGTTGCCCTTTTATGGAAATACCTGCACCGCAGAAATCAAGACTCAAAGCATAGGAAGCATGGACATGTCACTCAGACAAACCGGGACAGTCAAATGGTTTAACGATGAAAAAGGATTCGGCTTTATCACCCCTCAGGGTGGCGGCGATGATCTTTTCGTCCATTTTATGGCTATCGAGAGCGCCGGACGCAAAAGCCTTAAAGAAGGACAGACAGTTTCATTCGTCGCCGAAAAGGGGCAGAAAGGAATGCAAGCAGCCCAAGTCCGCCCTGAACCATGAACCAAGCAAAACGGCGACCCTGAGGTCGCCGTTTTGCCTGCGGTAAAACTTTGCCAGAGGCATGTTCCGGTCATTCCTGATCGATATTCCGGCTATTCCGAAACGTTTATAAAAACTGTCAAACCTGACAGTTACCGCCGGAAATCAAGTGAATTATCTTGAATTCGACAAACGCTCGACTGGTTCGCAATTGTTGGACAGGTAAACCCAGGTCGTGCCCCCTCGAATCTGAATTCAAGACACAAAGCAAACAGGAAGCATGGACATGTCAAACAGACAAACCGGTACCGTAAAGTGGTTTAACGATGAAAAACGCTTCGGCTTTATCACCCCCGTCAGTGGCGATGATCTTTTCGTCCATTTCAAAGCCATCCAAACGCAAGGATGCACAACTTTGAAAGAAGGCCAAACTGTGTCATTTGTTGCCACAAGAGGACAGAAAGGAATGCAAGCTGAAGAGGTCGAAATCGAATCGTAAATATGAAAAACGGCGCCTGAATGGCGCCGTTTTGTACCGCGTTAAAATCCTACGCCGCACTGAACAACTTGTGCGGGTCGATCACAAACTTCTTCGGCACGCCGGCATCGAACTCGCCATAACCTTCCGGCGCCTGATCAAGGCTGATGACCTGCACGCCAACCACTTCGGCGATGTTGATGCGATCCCACATGATCGCCTGCATCAGTTGGCGGTTGTACTTCATCACTGGGGTCTGACCAGTGTGGAAGCTGTGGGACTTGGCCCAGCCCAGACCGAAGCGGATGCTCAGGCTGCCCATTTTTGCCGCGGCGTCGACGGCGCCCGGATCTTCGGTGACGTACAGGCCCGGGATGCCGATCTTGCCGGCAACGCGCACCACGCCCATCAGTGAGTTGAGCACCGTAGCCGGGGCTTCGGCCTTGACGCCATCGTGGCCGTGGCCGCGGGCTTCGAAACCGACGCAGTCCACTGCGCAGTCGACTTCAGGTTCGCCCAGCAGTGCGGCGATCTGTTCGTGCAGCGGGGTGTCCTTGGACAGGTCGACGACTTCAAAGCCCTGGGCCTTGGCGTGGGCCAGGCGGATGGTGTTGACGTCGCCGACGATCACCACCGCCGCACCGAGCAAACGTGCAGAAGCCGCAGCGGCCAGACCGACCGGACCGGCGCCGGCGATGTAAACGCTGCTGCCCGGGCCGACGCCGGCAGTGACCGCGCCGTGGTAACCGGTCGGGAGGATGTCGGAGAGGCAGGTCAGGTCACGGATTTTCTCCATGGCCTTATCGCGGTCCGGCAGTTTCAGCAGGTTGAAGTCGGCGTACGGCACCAGCACGTATTCGGCCTGGCCGCCGGTCCAGTCGCCCATGTCGACGTAACCGTAAGCGCCGCCGGCACGGGCCGGGTTGACGGTAAGGCAGACACCGGTGTGTTGCTCTTTGCAGGAACGGCAGCGCCCGCAAGCCACGTTGAACGGAACGGAGACCAGGTCGCCGATCTTCAGGTTCTCGACGTCAGAGCCCTTTTCGATCACCTCACCGGTGATCTCGTGACCCAGCACCAGACCGGTCTGCGCCGTGGTCCGGCCGCGCACCATGTGCTGGTCGGAGCCGCAGATGTTGGTGGAAACCACTTTGAGAATGACCCCGTGCTCGATCTTGCGACCGCGCGGGTCCTGCATTTTCGGGTAGTCGATTTTCTGTACTTCGACCTTGCCAGCGCCGAGATACACCACACCACGATTGCCAGACATGCTTTCACCTCGCTGTTGTTTTTATGGAACTGCGCTGCCCAGACAGGCAGCGCGTTAAGTGCTCGGGTTACTGCTTGTTGGTTTTGCGTTGTTTGTTATGGCCCTATCGCGAGCAGGCTCACTCCTACATTGGAATGCGTACCCCTTGTAGGAGTGAGCCTGCTCGCGATAGCTATCTAAAGAACGACCGTACGATTGGCGTTGAGGAACACCCTTCTTTCAATGTGATACCCAACCGCCCGCGCCAGTGTCAGGCCTTCGATATCGCGCCCCTTGGCAATCAGATCCTCAGGGTAATGACTGTGGTCCACCGCCTCGACACCCTGGGCAATGATCGGCCCTTCATCGAGGTCGTTGTTGATGTAGTGCGCCGTTGCGCCAACCAGTTTCACGCCCTTGTTGTAAGCCTGGTGATAAGGCTTGGCGCCCTTGAAGCCCGGCAGCAGCGAGTGATGAATGTTGATCGCCTTGCCGTCGAGCTTGCGGCACAGCTCGGGCGACAGCACCTGCATGTAGCGGGCGAGGATCACCAGTTCGGCACCGGCCTCTTCGATCACCTGCCAGACCTGACGCTCCTGCGCCGGTTTGTCATTGGGGTCGAGAGGGAAATGGTAGTAGGGAATCTGGTGCCAGTCGGCCAACGGCTTGAGATCCGGATGGTTGGACACCACCGCCGCCACATCCATCGACAACTGGCCGATGCGCTGGCGGTAGAGCAAGTCATTGAGGCAGTGATCGGCCTTGGAGACCATGATCACCACTTTCGGCCGGTAGTTCGGCGCGGTCAGCTCGAAGAGCATGCCGAACGCCTGCCCGCGTTCGGCCAGGCCTGCGCGGAAAGATTGCTCGTCAAAACCGTCCGGCTGGCGGAATTCCACGCGAATGAAGAAGCGCCCGGAGAGGCGATCATCGAACGAGTGGTGCTCGGTGACGTAACAGCCCTGCTCGAACAGAAAACGCGTCACCGCGTCCACCGTGCCGAGGACGCTGGGGCAGTCGGCGGTCAGAATCCATGTGTCTGGGGCGCGGCTCATGGTGCGGTGACTCCTGTTTTTTGTGCGGGGCGTCAGGGTTTTCCCCTCACCCTAGCCCTCTCCCAGAGGGAGAGGGGACTGACCGTGGTGCTCTTTCGAGCTACGCCGACCTGAAATATCGCGGGTGAATATAGATCACAAAAACACCCGAGATCGGCTCCCTTTCCCCCTCGCCCCCCCTGGGGGAGAGGGCTGGGGTGAGGGGGTAGCTCTTGATCTTTCAGGCCTGAACGCTAAGGCCGTACTCAGCCGACGCATCCTGCAACCACAACCACCAGTAATCCGAGAAGCTGCGACGAATCAGCAATTCCCAAGTGTCTTCGGCGGTGTGACGAATCATCAGCTGCGACTTGGCGAACACCGTGCCCACCGCTTTACCGACCGGGAAGTTGTTCGGGTGCACGTCGTAGCTGGTGGATTTCATCAGCACCTGTCGCACGTTCGGCCCGCTCAGTTCGAGGATCTGCTGGCCGCCGCTGACGTTGACGATGGCAATGTGCAGATCGCCCAGCGCTTCGCGCAGTTTCTGCTCGGCAGCGAATTCTTCCCCGCTCGGCATGATCAGCAGCCACTCGTCCGGGCCCATCCATTGCAGGCTGGTTTCGCCTTTGACGATCACGCTCAGAGCGCCGGGCAATTCAATGCCCAGCGCCTTGTGCACACCGTCAGCGAACGCTGCATCGTGACCATCGCCACGAATGGTCAGGTGGCCGAGGAGTTTCTTTTCCCGCACGATCACCCCGGCGTTCTTGCGGCCCTTGCCGACCAGGCTGGCGAGGTCGGCATGGTGCAGCGACGACTCGGCACGGGCACCGGTGGTCGGGCGTTGTTGGTACACGTTGGCTGTGGTCATAAAGCACCTTTGCTGAATTCTGACTTGAGCCCTGTGTAGGCAGATCTACCGCTATCGCGAGCAGGCTCACTCCTACAAGGGGTACGCGATCACCTGTAGGAGTGAGCCTGCTCGCGATGAAGTCACCGCGGTGCGACTGCACTCCCCAGGAGCCGAACCATCAAATATTCTGGCGATCACCCTTCGGATCGAAGAACACCGAAGAAACGATTTCCGCCTCGATCACGCTGCCATCGGCCAGCGGTGCGAACACCCGCTCGCCCATGCGCTTGAGACCGCCCTTGACCACACCCATGGCAAACGAATAACCGAGGGAGTTGTGCGCGTAGCTCGAGGTGACGTGGCCGACCATGGTCATCGGGATCGCCTGCTTGGTGTTGAACACCAGCTGCGCACCTTCCGGCAGCCATTTGGTCGGATCGACCGGTTTGAGGCCCACCAGCTGCTTGCGCTGATCCTTGACGCAATCTTCGCGGTTCATGCCGCGCTGGCCGATCCACGAGAACGGTTTGGTGCGACCGACACACCAGCCCATGTTCAGGTCGTCCGGGGTCATCGAACCGTCGGTGTCCTGACCGACGATGATGAAACCCTTCTCGGCCCGCAGCACGTGCATGGTTTCGGTGCCGTACGGGGTCAGGTTGTACTGCTTGCCGGCCTCGACGATTTTCTCCAGCACGCCCATCGCGTAGTCGGCCTGCACGTTGACTTCGTAAGACAGCTCACCGGTAAACGAGATACGAAACACCCGTGCCGGCACGTCGCCGACCAGACCTTCTTTCCAGGTCATGAACGGGAACGCTTCGTTGCTCAGATCAATGTCAGTCACGGCGCTGAGCAGCTTGCGGCTGTTCGGCCCGGACAAAGTCATGGTCGCCCAGTGGTCGGTGACCGAAGTGAAGTACACCTTCAGGTCCGGCCATTCGGTCTGGTGATACAGCTCCAGCCACTGCAGTACGCGCGCGGCGCCGCCGGTGGTGGTGGTCATGACGAAATGGTTGTCGGCCAGACACGCGGTCACACCGTCGTCGAAGACCATGCCGTCTTCCTTGCACATCAGACCGTAGCGAGCCTTGCCCACGTCGAGCTTGGTCCAGGCGTTGGTGTACACGCGGTTGAGGAACTCGCGGGCATCCGGGCCTTGAATGTCGATCTTGCCGAGGGTCGACGCGTCGAGCAGGCCGACGCTGTCGCGCACGGCTTTGCATTCACGCTTGACCGCCGCGTGCAGGTCTTCGCCGTTTTTCGGGAAGTACCACGGACGCTTCCACTGACCGACGTCTTCGAATTCGGCGCCGTTCTTCACATGCCAGGCATGCAGCGCGGTGTAGCGCACCGGTTCGAAGATGTGCCCACAGTGCCGACCGGCCACGGCGCCGAAGGTCACCGGCGTGTAGTTCGGGCGGAACATGGTGGTGCCCATCTGCGGGATGGTCACGTTCAGCGAACGGGCGGCAATGGCCAGGCCGTTGACGTTGCCGAGCTTGCCCTGATCGGTGCCGAAGCCCAGCGCGGTGTAGCGTTTGACGTGCTCGACCGACTCGAAACCTTCGCGGGTCGCCAGTTCGATGCCACCGGCGGTGACGTCGTTCTGGAAGTCGACGAATTGCTTCGGTGCACGCGCCGAGTTCTTCTCGTGCGGCACCTGGAACAGCGCCAGGGTTGGCTCTTCGAGACGGCTCAGGGCTTTCGGCAACACGCCTTCGACGGTCTGGAAACCGGCTTCGGCGGCAGCGCGCACGCCACCTTCGAAACCGTCGGCCAGCGAATCGCCGAGCGCGTAGACGCCGTTGATACCACCGACGCACACGCGTTTCTGCGGTGCTTCACCCGGTACGAAACCGAGAATGTCTTCACGCCAGACCGGTTTGCCGCCGAGGTGCGAAGCCAGGTGAACCACAGGGCTGTAACCGCCTGAACTGGCAACCAGGTCGCAGTCGAGCCATTCGCCCGGGCTGGTCACGGCGTGTGCCTTGACGTCAATCGCGGCGACGCGGGCAGCGGTCACACGCTTGCTGCCACGCACTTCGATGACGGCGCTGCCGGTGAGGATGCGAATGCCTTTGGCGCGCGCCTCTTCGACCAATGCACCGCGCGGATTGCTGCGTGCATCAGCGATGGCGACCACTTGCAGACTGGCATCGAGCCAATCCAGAGCGACGCGATAGGCGTGATCGTTGTTGGTGCTGAGGACAAGTTTTTTGCCCGGCGCGACGCCGTAGCGACGCACGTAAGTCGACACCGCGCCGGCAAGCATGTTGCCCGGCACGTCGTTGTTGCCATAGACCAGCGGACGCTCGTGGGCGCCGGTCGCCAGTACCACACGCTTGGCGCGGACGCGGTGGATGCGCTGACGCACCTGACCGATCGGCGCGCGGTCGCCGAGGTGATCGGTAAGGCGTTCGTGAATGGTCAGGAAGTTGTGGTCGTGGTAACCGTTGACCGTGGCGCGAGGCAACAGCAGCACGTCCGGGGTGTTCTTCAATTCAGCGATGACACTGGCGACCCACTCCATCGCCGGTTTGCCGTCGAGACTTTCGCGGGAATCGAGCAGGCTGCCGCCGAACTCTTCCTGCTCATCGGCAAGAATCACGCGAGCACCGCTGCGCGCAGCGGCCAGGGCAGCGGCGAGACCGGCCGGGCCGGCGCCGACAATCAGCACGTCGCAGTGCTGGTTCATGTAGTCGTAGGTGTCCGGATCGTTCTCGGTCGGCGAACGGCCGAGACCGGCAGCCTTGCGGATGTATTTCTCGTAAGTCATCCAGAACGACTGGGGATACATAAAGGTTTTGTAGTAGAAACCCGGCGGCATCAGCTTGCCGCCGACCTTGCCGAGAATGCCCATCATGTCGTTGTTGACGCTCGGCCAGCCGTTGGTGCTGGTGGCAACGAGGCCCTGATACAACGCCTGTTGCGTGGCGCGCACGTTGGGAATCTGCGTGGCTTCAGTGGCACCGATCTGCAGCACCGCGTTCGGCTCTTCGGAACCGGCGGCAAAGATGCCGCGAGGGCGCGAATACTTGAAGCTGCGGCCGATGATGTCGACGCCGTTGGCGATCAGGGCAGCAGCCAGCGAGTCGCCTTCATAGCCTTTGTAGGTCTGGCCGTTGAAGGTGAAGCTCAGCACTTTGTTGCGGTCGATCCGTCCACCGTTGGACAGGCGATTGGTCTGGCTCATACCTTCTCTCCCAGCGCCGTCGAGGCTGTTTTCGCAGTGCCAGCCTTGTCGGTGAATTGCGGCTTCTCGCCGATCTTGTAGCTCTCGAGAATCTCGTAGGTCACGGTATCGCGAGTGACGTTGAAGTACTGGCGGCAACCGGCAACGTGGTCCCACAGCTCATGGTGCAGACCACGCGGGTTATCACGAAAGAACATGTAGTCGCCCCACTCTTCATCGGTGCAGGCGTTCGGATCCAGCGGCCGCGGGATGTGGGCCTGGCCGGATGCGTGGAATTCCTCTTCGGAGCGCAGTTCGCCGCAGTGAGGACAGAAGATGTGCAACATAGGGATTTCTCCTGTTAGTGGGCGACGGCAGCAGCGCCGTGTTCGTCGATGAGCGCGCCGTTGTGGAAACGGTCGATGGAAAACGGTGCGGCCAGCGGGTGCATTTCACCCTTGGCCAGACTCGCGGCAAACACGTTGCCCGAACCCGGTGTGGCCTTGAAGCCACCGGTGCCCCAACCGCAGTTGAAGAACATGTTCGGCACCGGCGTTTTCGAGATGATCGGGCAGGCGTCAGGGGTGGTGTCGACGATGCCGCCCCACTGGCGGTTCATGCGTACGCGGGACAACACCGGGAACATCTCGACGATGGCCTGGATGGTGTGTTCGATCACCGGGTACGAACCACGCTGGCCGTAGCCGTTGTAGCCGTCGATACCGGCGCCGATAACCAGGTCGCCCTTGTCAGACTGGCTGATGTAACCGTGCACGGCGTTGGACATGATCACGCTGTCGATAATCGGTTTGATCGGCTCGGACACCAGCGCTTGCAGCGGGTGGGATTCGATCGGCAGACGGAATCCGGCAAGCTTGGCCATGTGCCCGGAGTTACCGGCAGTGACCACACCGACGCGCTTGGCGCCGATGAAACCCTTGTTGGTTTCAACGCCGATGCACACGCCGTTTTCCTTGCGGAAACCGATCACTTCGGTCTGCTGGATCAAGTCCACACCGAGGGCATCGGCGGCACGCGCGAAGCCCCAGGCCACGGCATCGTGACGGGCGACGCCGCCGCGACGCTGCACGGTCGCGCCCATGATCGGGTAGCGGGTGTTTTTCGAGCAGTCCAGGTACGGAATCTCGTCCGCAACCTGCTTGGCGTCGAGCAGTTCGCCGTCGACGCCGTTGAGGCGGTTGGCGCTGACCCGACGTTCGGAATCACGGATGTCCTGCAGGGTGTGGCACAGGTTGTAGACGCCGCGCTGGGAGAACATCACGTTGTAGTTGAGATCCTGCGACAGGCCTTCCCACAATTTCATCGCGTGTTCGTAGAGGTGCGCCGACTCGTCCCACAGGTAGTTGGAGCGCACGATGGTGGTGTTGCGCGCGGTGTTACCGCCGCCCAGCCAGCCCTTCTCGACCACGGCAACATTGGTGATGCCGTGTTCCTTGGCCAGGTAGTAGGCCGTCGCCAGGCCGTGCCCGCCGCCGCCGACAATGACCACGTCATAGACTTTTTTCGGCGTGGGCGTGCGCCACATGCGCTGCCAGTTTTCGTGGTGGCTGAGCGAGTGTTTGAACAGGCCGAAGCCGGAATAGCGTTGCATAGTCATTACTCCAGAACCGACTCAGCGATAAACCGGGAAGTCTGCGCACAGGGCCGAGACCTGCTGGGCGACATTGGCCTCGACATCGGCGTCGCCGAGGTTGTCGAGGATGTCGCAGATCCAGCCGGCGAGGGTTTCGCACTGGCTGACCTTGAAGCCGCGAGTGGTCACCGCCGGGGTGCCGATGCGCAGGCCCGAGGTGACGAACGGCGACTGCGGGTCGTTCGGCACGGCATTCTTGTTGACGGTGATGTGCGCGCGGCCCAGTGCAGCGTCGGCGTCTTTGCCGGTCAGGCCCTGACGGATCAGGCTGACCAGGAACAGATGGTTGTCGGTGCCGCCGGAGACCACATCGTAGCCGCGCTTGATGAACACGCTGGCCATCGCCTGGGCGTTGTCGATCACTTGTTGCTGATACGCCTTGAAGCCAGGCTCCAGCGCTTCCTTGAAGCACACCGCTTTACCGGCGATGACGTGCATCAGCGGGCCGCCCTGGGCGCCGGGGAATACCGCGGCGTTGAGCTTCTTCTCGATCTCTTCGTTGGACTTGGCCAGGATCAGCCCGCCACGCGGACCGCGCAGGGTCTTGTGGGTGGTGGTGGTGACCACATCGGCGTAAGGCAGCGGATTCGGGTACAGGCCCGCAGCGACCAGACCGGCCACGTGGGCCATGTCGACGAACAGCAGCGCACCGACCTTGTCGGCGATCTGGCGGAAGCGCGGGAAGTCCAGGGTCTTCGAGTAAGCCGAGAAACCGGCAACGATCATTTTCGGTTTGCACTCGACGGCCAGACGCTCGACTTCGTCGTAGTCGATCAGCCCGGTGTCGGTGTTGATGCCGTACTGCACGGCGTTATAGAGCTTGCCCGAGGACGACACTTTCGCGCCGTGGGTCAGGTGACCACCGTGAGCCAGGCTCATGCCGAGGATGGTGTCGCCTGGCTGGATCAGCGCCAGGTACACGGCGCTGTTGGCCGAGGAGCCGGAGTGCGGCTGAACGTTGGCGTAATCGGCGCCGAACAATTGCTTGGCGCGCTCGATGGCCAGTGCCTCGACTTTATCGACGTGCTCGCAGCCACCGTAGTAGCGCTTGCCCGGATAGCCTTCGGCGTATTTGTTGGTCAGGCCGCTGCCTTGCGCTTCCATCACGCGCTTGCTGGTGTAGTTCTCCGACGCGATCAGCTCGATGTGATCTTCCTGACGTTGCTCCTCGGCATTCATCGCCGCCAGCAGTGCATCGTCGTAACCCTGGATCTGGTCTTGCTTGCTGAACATCGCGTCTCTCCCAGCGGCATCTGTGCGCCATTCGTCTCGGTAAGGCACCGGCAGTGATGGCAGTGCCCTTTGATGCGATGGTATGACCGGCGCAGACAGCTCAAATGCCTGCGGACGCCACGCAAAGGTGCGTTTACGACATGGCTGGAAATGACTGCAGAATGCGTTCCCCTGTAGGAGCTGCCGAAGGCTGCGATCTTTTGACTTTGACTTTGAAGATCAAAAGATCGCAGCCTTCGGCAGCTCCTACAGGGGTTATGCGATCAACTGGCGGGCGGCGAGCAGTAATAGAAAATGCGCGGGATAGAGTGCGTAAGCCCAGCGCCGCATCGGTGGTGGCCGGACATGTCGCCCATGTCGCAACAGGAACATTCCCAGCATCGGCGCAAACAGACACGTCGCCAGACCGAGCATCGCCACGCTGTTGCCGAACCGCGCCGATTCGAGCAGCACTTGCCATTGGTTCGCCGCCAGACAAACCAGCCCGGGCAACAGACTGAGATACCACGGCCGGCGAAAGACCAGCAGCATCGCCAACGGCAGCAGCACGCCGAAGAAACCGAACATCAGTCGATCTGAAAAAACCATCGCGACCACCAGCGCGGTCAGTGCGAGCAATCGCGACACTGACGCAGAGGCCTGCCAAGCGCGGGCCACCAGCAGGCCCAGCGCCAGCGTCGGCATCACGTTCAAGGTGTCAGGTTCGGGTATGTACAAGCGATAAGGAATTTCGCTGACGGCGCTGAACAGCAAGAGCCAGCCCAGATAGCGCCACTCCATCCTCCGCGAACCGTCGCGTGCCAGGTTCGCCGCCATCGCCAGGCAAAACCAAGGAAAGGCCAGGCGCCCGGGCACATACAGCCAGTCGACGGAGAAGCCGACATATCGCAGGTGATCGAGCAACATGCTCAGCAGCGCCAGCCACTTGAGCAGATCCAGAGCACCGTCGCGTTGGCTCAGGTGCATAATCGGCCCATAAACTGGTAATTTTCTGCACCCGACATCACATGTGCTCCCCGAAAGATCTTCGGTAAAGTGCGCATCCTCATTGACCACGAGCCTTCACAAGAGTCTCGATTACGGAAGCCGGCCATGACCGACAAGAGCCAACAATTCGCCAGCGACAACTATTCCGGTATCTGCCCTGAAGCCTGGGCCGCCATGGAGCAGGCCAACCACGGCCACCAGCGCGCTTACGGCGACGATGAATGGACCGCGCGCGCGGCCGATCATTTCCGCAAACTGTTCGAGACCGACTGCGAAGTGTTCTTCGCCTTCAACGGCACCGCCGCCAACTCGCTGGCCCTGTCGTCGCTGTGCCAGAGTTACCACAGCGTGATCTGCTCGGAAACCGCCCACGTCGAAACCGACGAATGCGGCGCTCCGGAATTCTTTTCCAACGGCTCGAAGCTGCTGATCGCCGGCACTGAAAACGGCAAGATCACCCCGCAATCGATCCGCGAAGTGGCGCTCAAGCGCCAGGACATCCACTACCCGAAACCGCGCGTGGTAACCCTGACCCAGGCCACCGAAGTCGGCAGCGTCTACACCCCGGAAGAAGTCCGCGCGATCAGCGTCACCTGCAAGGAGCTCGGCCTGCACCTGCACATGGACGGCGCACGCTTCTCCAACGCCTGCGCATTCCTCGGCTGCTCGCCTGCCGACCTGACCTGGAAGGCCGGCGTCGACGTGCTGTGTTTCGGCGGCACCAAGAATGGCATGGCAGTCGGTGAAGCGATCCTGTTCTTCAACCACAAACTCGCCGAAGACTTCGACTACCGTTGCAAGCAGGCCGGGCAACTGGCATCGAAAATGCGCTTCCTGTCGGCACCCTGGGTCGGCATTCTGGAAAACGACGCCTGGCTCAAATACGCCCGCCACGCCAACCACTGCGCGCAACTGCTGGCAGAACTGGTCAGCGATATCCCCGGCGTCGAACTGATGTTCCCGGTGCAGGCCAACGGCGTGTTCCTGCAACTGTCCGAGCCAGCAATCGCCGCCCTGACCGCGAAGAACTGGCGTTTCTACACCTTCATCGGCAAGGGCGGCGCACGCTTCATGTGTTCGTGGGATACCGAAGAGGAACGCGTGCGCGAACTGGCGCGCGATATTCGCGAAGTGATGTCGGCCTGATCCCAAACCAGCGGATTGTTCGCAAAAGCGATGCCCCTCACCCTAGCCCTCTCCCGAGGGAGAGGGGACTGATTGGGGGATGCTCAAGGATTATGCCGACCTGAACGTGAAGTGTTGAATCCATAATCGACTCGGTGTCTCAGGTCGATGCAAAGCGACAGACCCCTCACCCCAGCCCTCTCCTTGGGGAGAGGGCTGGGGTGAGGGGCGAGCCGGACGCAGCCCCTTCGCCTCACTCAGAACTCGATCCGCACGTCGCCTTTGGGCACGCTGCAGCACGACAGGATGAACCCCTCGGCCTCATCCTCCTCGGTAATCCCGCCGTTGTGCTCCATCTCCACTTCGCCGCCCAGTTTCATCACTTTGCACGTGCCGCAAATGCCCATGCCGCAGGCTTTCGGGATCATCAGGCCGAGCTTGGCTGCTGCTGCGTGGACGGTTTCCCCCGGTGCCACGCGAATGCTTTTACCGGAAGCGGTGAATTCGACCTGATGCAGATCCGCTGCGTCGATTTCCGGTGCATCGGCGGCTTGTTCGGCTTGCTCCACCGCGTCGGCACGCGCTTCCGGTGGCGTGGCGCCGAAGGATTCTTCGTGGTAGCGCGACATGTCGTAGCCAGCCGCTTCCAGCAGGCGTTTGACTGCGGTCATGTACGGCGTCGGGCCGCAGCAGAACACTTCGCGCTCGAGGAAGTCCGGAACCATCAGTTCGAGCATCTTGTGATTCAGATAACCGCGATAACCGGCCCAGGGCTCACCGAGGCCATGCTTTTCACAGATCAGGTGCAGACTGAAGTTGTCGATCCGCGACGCCATGTGCTCGAGTTCGCGGTGGTAAATGATGTCTTTCGGCGAGCGTGCGCTGTGCACGAAGGTCATGTCGACGTTGGCGTTGGTGTCGTAGAACCAGCGCGCCATCGACATGCACGGGGTGATACCGACGCCGCCACTCAGATACAGGACTTTCGGACTCGGGAAGTCGATGGCGTTGAACAGCCCGACCGGGCCGTGCACTGCCAGCTCCTGACCTTCATGCAGGGTGTCGTGCAACCAGTTCGAGACCTTGCCGCCCGGCACGCGCTTGATCGTCACCGAAAAGCTGTACGGCACCGACGGCGAGCTGGAAATCGTGTACGAGCGCATGATCGGCTGGCCTTCGATTTCGAGCTCGAGGGTGACGAACTGCCCCGGTTTGAAGAAGAACAGGATCGGCTGGTCGGCCATGAAGCAGAACGTGCGCACATCCCAGGTTTCCTGGATGACTTTGACGCAACGGACAATGTGTCGGCCATTGGCCCAGGTCTGGGTGGTGACCGGATTCAGGAAGCTGTTGGACATGCTGTTCTCCACGGCCGACTGTCGGCCTCATGTCGGCGATTCTGCGTATAGCGCAGAGCGCGCGTTTACCTATCCGCGACATTGACATACTTATCGCGACCAGCCCTTGAACACCGGGGCTTGCGCGTCGGGAACAGATTGCACCATGTCGCGCATGGATAAGGTTCCGCCCAGCGCCGGCCCCACACTCGCCCCAACACAAGACGACTTCTTTACACCTTGCGTAGCAACCGTTTTTGCAGCACACCTGATCAGCCACTTTCGCCGGCCACGCAGAGGGCCATGAGGATTACATCGATGGACGTCACCGCAAAAATCAGCCTGGGCGATCCGCTGGAACCCGCACGCAAGGCCACCGCGCAAATGCTCCAGGAGCGCGAGCGCACCTTTTCCCTGCCGCAGCCGTTCTACAGCGACGAGCGGCTGTTCGATATCGACATGCAGGAGATCTTCCAGAAGGAATGGTTGATCGCCGGCATGACCTGCGAGATCCCGGCCAAAGGCAATTACCTGACCCTGCAGATCGGCAAGAACCCGATCATTGTCATTCGTGGTGCCGAGGGTGTGGTGCATGCGTTCCACAACGTCTGCCGCCACCGTGGCTCGCGCCTGTGCACCAGTGAAAAAGGCAAGGTCGCCAAACTGGTCTGCCACTACCACCAGTGGACCTACGAGCTGGACGGTCGCCTGCTGTTCGCCGGCACCGAAATGGGCGCGGACTTCGACATGAAGCAGTACGGCCTGAAGCCGGTGAACGTGAAAACCGCTGGCGGCTACATCTTCATCAGCCTGGCGGAAAACCCGCCGGCCATCGATGACTTCCTGTCGACGCTCAACCATTACATGGAACCGTACGACATGGAGAACACCAAGGTGGCGATCACCACCACCTTGATGGAGAAGGCCAACTGGAAACTGGTGCTGGAAAACAACCGCGAGTGCTACCACTGCAACGCGTCGCACCCGGAACTGTTGAAAACCCTGCTGGAGTGGGACGACGTCACCGACCCGCGCGCCGATCAGGCGTTCAAGGACCACGTTGCCGCGTCCGCCGCTGCCTGGGAAGCGGAAAAGATCCCTTACGCCCACGCCAGTTTCGGCCTGCGCAACCGCATCGTGCGCATGCCGCTGCTCAAGGGCACCGTGTCGATGACCCTCGACGGCAAACAGGGCTGCGCGAAGTTGATGGGCCGGATCAAGAACCCGGATCTGGGCTCGATGCGCATCCTGCACCTGCCGCACTCGTGGAACCACTGCATGGGCGATCACATCATCGTCTTCACCGTGTGGCCGATCAGCGCTCAGGAAACCATGGTCACCACCAAATGGCTGGTGCACAAGGATGCGGTGGAAGGTGTCGATTACGACGTCGAGCGCATGCGCCAGGTGTGGGACGCGACCAACGATCAGGACCGGCGTCTGGCTGAGGAAAACCAGCGCGGGATCAACTCCACCGCTTACCAGCCGGGGCCTTACTCGAAGACGTATGAGTTTGGCGTGGTCAACTTCGTCGACTGGTACAGCGAGCGGATGCTGAACAACCTCGGCGCCGAACCTGCACCATACCTCAAAGGCGTCCCGGTCCAGGGCTGATCAAGATCAAAAGATCGCAGCCTTCGGCAGCTCCTACAGGTGGAATGCATTCCAACTGTAGGAGTGAGCCTGCTCGCGATGGCGCCCTCACATTCACCCATTTATTTGGATGACCACCTCACACTGCCATCCTCGCCAATAAACTCCTCGAAAATCTCCTCCCCCACCAACCTGATTTTCGCGTATCCGTTCAACACCCGCAGCGGATACGCCGGGTCGTTGGCGTCCTGAGTCTCCGACCACAACACCCGCGAATGCCCGTTCAGTTCGCTGGCATTGCCATAGGGGATCGCCCCGTGCCCGGCACAGCGCGCATGCAGACCGCCCTGCTGCGCATAGACGATGCCGTTGTGCAGATGCCCCCAATACCAATAATCCGGCTCGCGCCCCAGCGCATCGCACACCGGTTGATACAGCGCCGTCTTGTGGTGCCCGGAAATATCGAAGCCCTGATGATGACTGAGCACCATGAGTTTTTTGCGTTTCGGCAGGCCTTTCATCCACTGGATCTGCGGCTCGTTCAAGGTGCCGTCCATGTACAGATTCATCGCATCAGACGCATAGGCAGAATCCAGCCCGACCACCAGCCAGTCATCATTGACCAGGGCAAAATAACTGGTGCCCTGTTGCCCGGGAAATTGCCTGGCCAGTTCCTTAAAGTAGCCATGGGCGCCGCTGTACATCTCGTGGTTGGAGTTGAGGGTGAACGAGCCGTGTAAGCCCATCGGCCAACCCGCCATGTCGACGTCTTCCTGGGAATGACTGCCGGCGTAATACACATCGCCCAAATGAATGGTGAAATCGGCCTGGGCCAGTTGCATCTGGTTGGCCACCGACACCGCCGGCGCATGGCTGTCGAACGGTCCGGTGCCCCAGTCGCCGGCAATCGCCAGGGTCACGTCGCGATCCATCTGCACCACCGCCGGGTCAGTGCCGAACGTTGCGTGATGGCGCAGGTTTTCGATCCACTTCAACAGCGCCTCGCTCCACAGCAGATCGAGCAGTTCCCACTTGCGACACCCGAGCAGGCTGCCGTCCTTGAGCACCCGGGTCGCCAGTTGATCGGTGGACTGAGGCAACGGCGTGGCATTGCCGATGCGCAGGATCGACAGACCATGGGCCAACTCCCAAGGCACCGCCGGCTCGTCAGTCGGCAATTCGCCGTTTTTCAGAACGTAATGCGCCTGATCGTGGCCGCGCTGCAACAGCTTGATGATTGCCTGAAATTCCTGCGGCTCCAGCTCGCTGATGAGCTTCATCCAGGCCATTTCCATGCGCGTGAACAAGCCGTGAATACGCAATTTGACCTTGTCATATTCGTGTTCCAGATGACTGACCAGTGACATGGCGTAATCCTCTCTCCGTAGGGGTTCACAGGGTTTTCATGAATTCGATCAATGCGCGTTTGTCGTCGTCCGACAAGGTCGTGCCGTACAGGTGACCGCTGTTGTGGTTGCCCTCCAGGCGCGTGTCGTATTTGAAGTCCGCCGAGGCTTTGGCCTGGGCGCCGCTGGTGACGAAACCGACGTTGACCGGGTCGTAGATGTCCGAACCGGTGATGAACACTTGCGGACGTTTTTCCGGCGGTTGCAGCAAGTCCCACAACGTCGGTACCGAACCGTTGTGCAGGTAGGGCGCACGCAACCAGATGCCGTCGGTGGGCGTGTTGCTGTAGCTCTGGGTCTTGCGATACGCGCCGAAGTCGAACGGCGGCTTCTTGAAGGTGTGGAATGCCGTCACCAGACCGGTGGTGAATGAGTCAAGCCGGTGCGGATCGGTGCCGAGCTGGTCGATATCGGTGGTGACCTGCCCGGTGTCGGCGCGACCAAAGTCATGACAAGCCGCGCAGTTGGCCTCCCAGATCGGCTTGCCCTGGGCAACCCTGGCCTGATCCAGCGCCCACGGCCACGCTGGTGCCTTGTGCCCGAGCAGCCAGTTGGTCACGCGGTTGAAGCTGGGCGGCAGCACCGATTCCGGCGTCGCACCCACGGCCATCGCGGCGGCATAATTGCGTTCGTGGATCTTGTTGTTATTGCCGTCCCAGTGCAGGTACATCGATTCCCTGGGTTCCTGGTTCCACACTTGTGGCAGGTCGACGGTGCCGATGGTCGAGTCATCCGGGAAGCCGAACACCACCATTTTCGTCGGATTGAAGGTGTCGGTGCGGCCTGGGCCCTGTTGCGGACGCAGCTTCTGCCAGGCGTAGGCCTGCTTCTGCTTGAGCAAGGCGCTTTTGGCCATCGGCATGATCAGGTAGCGGTTGTAGAGTTGCTCGAAGAAACCCAGCTGGAATTTTCCGTTGATCGCCGCCATCACCGCGTCGGTGGTGAATTTCGGATCACTGGCGCAATCGTAGGCAAACCACTGGAAGGCTTGCAGTTGCAGAGTGTTGGCCGGCGCGCTCGGCACGTTGACGGCGACGTCGCTGGCATTGGCGCGGTAGGAACCGGTGTGGCACAGCGCACAGTTCGGCTCGACGGTCGGGTAGCCGATCTGCCGCTTGGCCATGCCGATCGGCAGGTCCTTGCCGTTTTCGAACAGGAAGCCGAACACCTCCCAGCCACCGGGTCTGGGCATTTTCTCCGGGCACATCTGCGGCAGCACGGCGAACAGGTAATAGGGGATGCGCGCTTCGATGCCCAGACCAATAGCGGCATATTTGTAGTGGTCTTCGTCCGACGCGTATTGCTGTTCAGGCACGACGCGGAGCATCTGATACCAGGTTTCATAACCAATGAAGCCCAGCACCGCGACCACGATCAGCGTGCCAACCTTGAAGGCGTGACTCTGCCATTGCCGCTGCCACGCCGCGCGCCACTCGCGCCAGCCATCGCAAAGCAATGCCCAAGGGCGATTCTCCGGCGTTGTACCGAGGTAGAGCAGAACGCCGAGGATCAGAAAGAAACTCAGATCGCCCATCAACATCGGCACGAACAGCGAGCCCTGGGTGCTGGTGTTGATCAGGTAAATCCAGAAGATCACGGCGATCAACCGCGTCAGCACGCACAGCCAGGAATGCACCACGTAGCGGGGCGCGTTGAAGCCCGACGGCATGTAGAACACGCTGATGCCGACCAGCAGCATCCCGGCGTTTTCCAGCCACGGGTCAGAGAGTTGCGGCGGCAGTCCGACCACCGATGTCAGCAAGCCCGGCGCGAACAGCGCGGGGATGGCGAACACCATGTTCATCGCAATGCCGATCCAGATGAAGCGTTGAAACCAGCGGATGTAGCTGTCCATGTCATCCATTTCCTTGTGCAGACCCTAGAAAGAAATACACAGCCTGATCGGCCACTGTGGCGAGGGAGCTTGCTCCCGCTGGGCTGCGAAGCGGCCCCAAAACCTGAGAGTGCGGTTTTCCTGAAACACCGCATCTGCCGGGTTTACGACTGCTGCGCAGCCGAGCGGGAGCAAGCTCCCTCGCCACAGGGACTTCATCAGCCGAGGGCCGTTTTCTCCAGGTGTTCAAGGATGATCGGGTAGACATCGACCACCGCGTTCTTGCCGAACATGCAGTCGATATGGCCGTAGCCCGGCACCACCTGCCGGCTGTAGCGCTCCGGCCCGTTGACTTCGCACACTCGCTGGTAGGTCTTGAGCGTACTTTCCGGCAGATAACACTGGTTATCGGCGCCGCTGATAAAGCAGATCGGCATGGTCAGCCGATCAAAGTGCGGCATGTACACATCGTTGCCTTTGAAATCCACCAGATGTCCTTTGCGCACGATCAGCGCCAGATGTTCGAAGGTCTCGATGTTCGATTCGCCGAACAATTCGTGCAGGTTGTCGTGCAAGGTTTCGTTGAGGGTGTTGTGGCGATACAGCGACGCGTACATGAAGGTGATGCGGTGACACACCGGGTTGGTGCAGTAACCCTGCGCCTCGATCCGCGCGTAGCCGTTGAGGGCCTTGTCGTAGAGTTTGTTGAACCAGTTTTCCTTGCTGTCGGCGTAAGCGGTCATCGACTTGATGCCGATCGCATCGAGCATGCCCGGCAGGTGCAATCCGGCTTTCAAACCCGTCGCGGTGGCGACCACGGTGTCTGCGGCAATTTGTGAGCAGACCACCGAACGCACCCCCTGCAAACCGGCGAGCAGCGACATGAAGAAGGTCGTTGCACCGTAGCAATGCACCACGCATTGCACATCACGGGCGTGGGTTTGCTGCTGTATCTGCGCGATGGCCGCCTTGAAGTCGTATCGGGCGATCTGATCGCCGTTCCACTCCTTCTTGCTCGCCGGCAGCAAAATGCTCACGCGAAAATCCAGCAACCACACGTCGTAATCGTGCTTGCACAGGTACTCCAGCAGATTGGTCTGGATGGTATCGGTGGAAAAGATGTTCGACCCCACACCCAAGCCATGCACCAGCATCACCGGTCCTTTGCTCCCGGCCTGGTACCGAGTCAGACGCAGTTCGACGCCATCCTCGGTGGGGAAGAAATGCACTGCCGGGACGGGGGCATCCAATGGTCGTTTCAGCCGTGGCGGCGCGTCGGGGTTGAAGTAGATATCGCCGGCAAACACCCCGCCGTAACTTTCCCAGAGAATCCCGGCGAAGAACTTGCCGAACCGTGCCAGGCCTTCGATGCGCTCGCGCTCATTGCGTGCATTGAGCACTTTCATGGTGGTCATCTGCTTGGCGAAATCGGTCGGGTGAATGTGCATCACTCCCGAGCCGATCACTTCGCCCGACTTGTCCGGCCCGCGATACAGCGTCACGTACAGGGTGCTGGTGTCGTGCCAGATATTCAGCACGCCGTTATCTTCCGGTACGGTTTTGAAGGCGCTGAAGAAATAGTCGTTGCCGTCCTCGGCGGTCAGTTTCATGTCGTACTTCATGTGGCGCGTATCGACCTGTTGCTCGAATTGCTCGAACAGGTTGAACACGCCGTTGCTGGCTGTCAGCGGCTGCGGTGACAGTGCCGGAGCGTTCACCGTGCCGACGATGGTCGCCGCGTGTTCCGGCTCCCTGATCATCCGGTTCATGTCGCTGGCGGTGATCGTCAGGGTGAAGTCGATCGGCGAGTTGTCCGCCTCTCCGCGCTTGGCCGCTGCTTCATAAACTTTCAGGTCGGTGCTCTGCGCCGCCGTGAAGGCGCGGGAGAAATAGCCCTTCATGGTTTCCGTAAACTGCACGCCGAGGGTGGGCGGCGCCACCGGTTTGCGCGGCGCAGAAGGCAACGTGTAGTCGATCTGCCAGCCACGGTCGGCGGCGAGCAGGCCCATGTTGCGCTCACTCACCGCAGAGATGGTCAGCAGCGGATTGACCGCCAGCGAGGTCGGAATCACCGCGCCATCGGTGACGTAGAGATTGGCGTAAACATCAGTGCCGCTGGCACCGCTGAACACCTGGCCCTTGTGATTGACCACGCCTTGCGCCGCGTCTTCACCCATCACGCAACCGCCCAGCGGGTGTACCGAAACGATGCTGTGCTTGAGCAGTTTGGTCCAGATCGGGTTCTCCACCCAGACCCCGCCCAATGCCTTGGTGCTCTGGTGCAAACGCTCGTTGCCGAGTTTGAAATTCTCCTGCTCGCCAACACCTGGCCAATCGATGCGCAACTGATCCTTGCTGTCGAGGACCATCCGCCCCTGCCCGCTGTCATGGCTCATGATCAGGTAGGTCTGCATGTTGTGCAGTGCGCCGTAATAAGGGCCGCGCAGGAAGCTTTCGGCTTCACGTTCCTTGTACTTCAACTTGCCACTGAAGCTCTCGTCAGTGGCCACGCCGATCATCTCGGCAAACCCGGCCATCGCCGGCACCATCGGCCGCCCGAGCGCGCCGGGAATCGAGCCTTCCTCGATGACCATGCGGCTGCGCCAGTCGCCTTCGGTGCGCATGTCGATGACCGAAGTGATGCACGGGCCAACCGGGTGCAGTTCCTTGGCCGGGTGTGCACCGAAACCGATGCCGTTGATGGTCTGCTCGCAGTTGTGGCCGAAGCCGAGGATGTCGCCGTTGCCGCTCATGTTCTCGCCGAGCTGGCCGGACATCACCACGCCATTGTCCCGGGAACGCAGGAGGATTTCGGTTGAACCGAGCGTGCCGGCAGAGACCACAACGATGTCGGCCTTTACGAACAGGGTCGGTGCACTGAACATCTCGCGACCACTGTCCAGGTACTGGAAATGCACGATCCAGCCGTCGCCCTCACGCTCCAGATGCCGCACTTCGGCCTGACAGAAAATCTCCGCGCCGTGATTCCAGGCGTCCGGCAGATAGTTCATCAGCGTGGTGTTCTTGGCTTTGTTGTTACAGCCCGAAACGCAGTCGCCGCACTGGTTGCACGGCAGTTGCTCGACGCCGACATGGTTGAGGTTGTTCGGCAGCTTGTCGAAAGTCACGTTGATCGGCGGCTTGTAGAAATGCGCGCCCTGCTGGAGGTAGTCGGCGGATTTCCTGTTGGCGTCGAGTTTCGGCAGGTTCGGTGCAGTGCTCGGGTAAGGGTTGGGCTTGAGCATCTCCCGGGCGCGGGCGTAACCGTCCTTGAGCAACGTATCACGGTGTTCCCGCACCGCTTGCGGCCAGCGCGGATCGTCGAATACGCCGGGCTCCGGCTCAAGGGCAACGTTGGCATTGATCAGCGACGTGCCGCCGAGGCCGCAACCGACCACGACGTTTTGCTGGGCGTTCACGTGCAAATCGAACAACCCGGTACGCGAACCGATATGCCCGTCCGGGTCATGCACCTGCAGTTCCTCGGTGGCGGCGATCATGGTGTTGGGGTATTCGCCGGGCTGGATTTCCCGACCGCGTTCGAGCAGGCACACACGCTTGCCGGCACGGGACAGGCGCGAGGCAGCAATACCGCCGCCGTAGCCTGAACCAATGACAATCACATCGTAGTGTTCCTTGATCTCGCTGAGAGGCGTTGCGATCCGTGTCATGAAGTGATTCCTCTAATCAGGCAGATGGGGCAACTCTGCGGTTGCCTGCAATCAATGGGCGAACGGGTACCTGGCCACCGGAGAAATTCCGGCGACAGCACAGCGGTCTGGCGGGTCTGGCGGGTGTGGCGCGCTACAGGCGAGCGTGCTGATTGGCAGCGCGTCGGAGCGTGCGCTTGCGTGGCGAGGGCGGGGGGCGGTGCGGCTGGCTATCCATCATGCGTTCTCCCAGAACCTGATGTGGATAAATGACGGCTGTCCTTGTGCCATTGCAGTGAAGACAGCACAGGAATCGAAGTCAAGGCAACTTCTTAGAACTGTATGAAATGTAATCAATTGCCATTTGGACTAAGCCGGCCGGGGCTTACAGGGTTTGGCGAACAAGTTATCCACATAGCCACCCACAGCAAATGGGGGTAACTGTGCATGAGCCGAAAATTATCGTGCTGATTTACAAAGAAAAATCGTGACTTATGCAGAACAGGCGGTTGCGGGGGACATTGGTTGTTTTTTAATCATATCTTTGCAAGCCATGATTTTAATGGCCTGTGGAGGACAGCGAACATGTTATCCACAGAAGCGCCAACAGAGTTCGGGGGTAACTTTGCGGCGCCTGTGGAAAAACGCTCAAACGTGCGAATAACCAGGGCTTACAAATGAATTCGAGGCTGAAAAGCGTAAAGCGATCAAATATTGACCAATGCAGTGAAGAGCTTGGTTTATAAGGCTCCCAGCGGGCAACGAACATCTTATCCACAGAAGCACCAACAGAGTTTGGGGGCAACTTGCGGCGTTATCCCGCAGAAAAACCTCATAAAAACCGTAAGTTAGGCTGGTTGTTTTTTGATCTGCGGGCTGCAGGCCACGGCTTACTTGACCTGTGATGAAGGGCCAACACGTTATCCACAGACTGACCAACAGGGATTGTGCGTAACCGCTGTCCGGTGGATAACCCAACGCTAAGCGCGGTGCATCAGATAGGCTTCTCCGGTTACCCGAATCAGCGGATGCGGCGTGACCTGGCAAGTCTTGATGATGCGGAAGCCATGGCGCTCATAAAATCGCCGCGCACCGGTGTTGGCTGCGTAGTCAATCAGGCTCAGGCCGTTTAGCGCCATCTGATCAGCGCGCGCCTGAGCATGCTCGAGGAACTGCACACCCAGGCCCCGATTGCGCCAGCCTTCATGCAGCGCCAGGCTGGAGATGTACAACGAATCGGGCACTTCCATATCGGCGTACGGTGCCAGCACCGGATCAGTGGACGGCGTCGGCTCGGGATCCTCGCGCATCGCATAACTGTGCATCATGCCAACGACCCGGTCTTCGGCCTCAGCGACCATGCAGTTCTGCCAGGAGAAATCCACATCGTCGCGGGCATAACGGCGCTCGCCGACATCCAGCAGCGCCTCCCCAGGCTCCGCCAACTGGCTCCAGATGTAATCCGAGGCGCCTTCCGAGGAAATCTGAAACAGACGCGCAATGTCGCGCGCATCCGAGCGCCGGGCAGGGCGGAACTTGACGGTCATTCAGTTGACTCCTTGTGGGGTGAGTGGCTTTTTACCCTGCGTTTGAAACCGGCCGCAAACAGAAGCGCCAGGTTTTTCGTGTCAATCAATGACAGCTGTCGGCCCGTCCCTACGAGCATTGGTTGCGGGGGTCAGCGGACCACGCCTTCCTCGATCAGCAACTTGAGGATCGCTTCGGCACCGGCCTGTGGGGTGATGCCCTTGAGCACTTGCCCGCCGCCGCCACTGGCTTTGGCGGTCGCAGCCTTCATGCGGTCGGCGCCGCTTTTGGCTTTGATCACTTTCAGGCGTTTGGGCCGTGGTTTGGCCGGTTGCAGAGTGGCGACAGACAAGAGCTCATCGTCGACGACTTCAACCTCATCAGCCTCCAGAATCCCTCGCTGTGCCGGGCCATATGCACTCTGCCGAGGTTTCGGCGCGGCGTTATCCACAGTGGCCAGAAACGGCAATTTGACCTTCAGGCGCCGCCGCTGCCCACGCGGCAAGGCTTGCAGGACCAGCGCCGAACCGTCATTGATCGACTCGACCTGCGCCAGGCCGAGCACCAGTGGCCAGCCCAGACCTTCCGCCAGCAGGAACGGCAACATCCCCGAGCCTTCACCGGTTTCCGCCTGACTGCCGGTCAGCACCACTTGCGCCCCGGCATCGCGAAGGTACGCGGTCAGCGCCGGCAAAGCGTCGGCGCCAACGGGTTGTTCCAGCACATGCAGCTGTTCCAGGCCCATGCCCAGATAGGCACGCAGTGCCGGTTCGGCGATGTCGCCGGCGTGCAGCACTTGCAGGTTATCCCCAGCCAGTTGCAGACCCAGTTCCACTGCGCGGGCATCCTGATCGGCGCGGCGCGGGCGGCCCGAAGTCGGGTGGGCGCCGATGGAGACGAGGCTGATCACGTTGGTGCTCATAACTGTTTTCCTTATGCCGCGTCGCGTCGGCCGTCGTTGCGGTAGGCCTCTACCGCCTCGATCAGGGCCTGCAGAATCTCTGCGCTTTCGCCAATCACCGAGAGGTCGGCGCGTTTGATCATGTCGCAACCCGGATCAAGATTGATCGCCACCACCTTGTCGCAGGCACCGATGCCTTGCAGGTGCTGGATCGCCCCGGAAATACCCACCGCGACGTAGACTCGCGCGGTGACCCAGGTGCCGGACGCGCCGACCTGGCGATCGCGGGCCATGAAGCCATCGTCCACCGCCACGCGAGAAGCGCCTTCGGTAGCGCCGAGGGCTGATGCCGTTTCGTGAAACAGCTGCCAGTCCTTGACGCCGTTGCCGCCGGAGAAAATGAACTCGGCCTCGGCCATCGGGATCGCCGCCGGATCCACCGCCACCGCGCCGAGATCTTCGATTCGCGACAGGCTGCGCACGACGCTTGTGGATAACTCCACCGGTAACGCTTCGTGTCGGGTTTCGCTGACCGGCTCGGCGCATTCGGCAGCGGCGAGAATCAACCGCGCCACTGGACGCGCCAGGTCTTGCAACCCGGCACCGGCGCGGCCGATGCACTCCTGATCCTTGACCTGCCAGACCCGTGTAGCCGGGCGCTCGCCCAAGGCTGCGGCAAAGCGCCGACCGAGTTCACCGCCACCGCTGCGGCTGTCCGGCAGCAACCAGTGACGCGGATTGAACTGGTTATCCACAGCGCGCAAACCCTGCACTCGTTGTTCCGGTGCATAACCGCTGAAATGCTCGCCTTCGAGCACCAGCAGGCGATCGACGCCGGCGGTTTCGAACGTGCTTTCCTTGTGCTCGCCAAAAACTACCGCCAGCACCGCACCGTCCGTGCCGGCCAGCTGATGAGCGAGGCCGAGCAGATCGCGATCGTGGCTGCTCAGGCGGCCGCCGACCATATCCGGCACCACGCCGATATAGAACGCCGGAGCCGGAACCTGATGCAGCGGCAACTGCACTTCCACCGTGGCCGAGCGTTTGACCGCCCCGCCCTGCTGCGCGCCGCTGCGGTCGATCCGCTTGAAGCCGTTGGGGCCGATAAAACCCATGCCGTGCAGATTCTTGCGGATGACGCCATTGGGCCCCATCCAGCTGTGTTGCGCCGGTTGCATCGCCGCGTGCAGCGGATGCAGGCGGTTGCGCGCAATCCATTCGGCGCGCGGGTCGCGGCGGATAATGTCGCTCATCAATGCACCTCCGCAGGTTCACGTTTGGCCGGCGTGGCAGGCTTGCCTGGCGCGGCGTCTTCGAGCAGCGCGTCGGCCACCAGTTCGGCGATGTCCTTGATCAGCGGACGCGGTTCGACCACGCCTTCGAGCATCGCCGTGCACTGTGGACAACCCACCGCCACCAACTCGGCGCCGGTTTCGCGGATATCTTCCATGCGCATGTCGGGGATGCGCTGTTTGCCCGGAATGTCGGTGATCGGCGCGCCACCACCGCCGCCGCAGCAGCGCGAGCGGAAACCGGACCGTTGCATCTCTTTGACTTCGATGCCGAGCGCACGCAGCACTTCACGCGGTGCTTCGTACTCGCCGTTGTAGCGGCCCAGGTAGCACGGATCGTGATAGGTCACGCTGTTGCCTTTGTGCTGCCCGAGGTTGAGCGCGCCGGCCTGAATGATCTCGGCCATGCAGGTGCTGTGGTGCTGCACCAGGTAGTTGCCATCGAAAGCGCCGTACTCGTTTTTCAGCACATGGAAACTGTGCGGATCGCAGGTGACGATGCGGTTGAAGCTGTATTTGGCCAACGTCTGGATGTTGCGCTTGGCCAGCAACTGGAACGTCGCTTCGTCGCCCAGACGCCGCGCCACATCACCGCTGTCGCGCTCTTCGAGGCCGAGCACGGCGAAGTCGATTTTTGCCGCTTTCAACACTTTGACGAAGGCGCGCAAGGTGCGCTGGTTGCGCATGTCGAAGGCGCCGTCGCCGACCCAGAACAGCACGTCGGTGGATTTCTTTTCGCTGAGCAGATTGAGGTTCAGATCCGCCGCCCAGTTCATCCGCCCGCCCGGGGCGAAACCGCCGGGGTTGTCGGTGGCGATCAGGTTTTCGAGGACTTCGGCGCCCTTGTTCGGCGTCGCGCCTTTTTCCAGGGTCAGGTGACGGCGCATGTCGACGATCGCGTCGACGTGCTCGATCATCATCGGGCATTCCTCGACGCAGGCACGGCAGGTGGTGCACGACCAGAGGGTTTCGGCGTCGACCAGACCGTTGACGATCGGTTGATGCGGATTGCCGCCATGCTCGCCAATCGGTTTGCCTGGATACGGGCTGCCGGCGAATTTGGCGTCGGTGCCGCCAGCGAGGCCGACGACCATGTCCTGAATCAGTTTTTTCGGATTCAGCGGCTGTCCGGCAGCGAAAGCCGGACAGGCCGCTTCGCACTTGCCGCACTGCACGCAGGCGTCGAAACCGAGCAACTGGTTCCAGGTGAAATCCTTGGGTTTTTCCACGCCCAGCGGCGCATCGGGATTGTTCAGGTCCAGCGGTTTCAAACCGGTCGAGCGACCGCCGCCAAAGCGTTCCGGACGGCGATGCCAGGCCAGGTGCAGGGCACCGGCAAAGGCGTGTTTCATCGGCCCGCCCCAGGTCATGCCGAAGAACAGTTCCGTCACGCCCCACAACACGCCAACGCCGAGAATGGCTGCAAGCACCCAACCACCGAAGTTCTCCGGCAGGATCCCGGCCACTGGCAGGGTCACCAGGAAGAACGACGCCGAGAACGCCAGCAGGCTTTTCGGCAGACGCATCCACGGGCCTTTCGACAGACGCGCAGGCGGATTGACCCGACGCAGGTACATGAAGATCGCGCCAACGAACATCACCGCCGACATCAGCAGCAAGGCGTAGCCGAGGATACGGTTATGCAGGCCGAAGCCGTGTACCAGAATGGCCAGCACAATCGACGCCACCGCACCGCCCGCCGTGGCGACGTGGGTGTTGGCGATGTATTTGTCCCGCGCCACGACGTGGTGCAGGTCGACCATGTAGCGCTTGGGCATGGCCAGCAGACCGCCAAGCAGATCGACCTTCGCCGCCCGCCCCCGGCGCCACATGTTCATCCGCCGCAACGCGCCGAGGACAGCGAGGCCCAGAGCAGCGAACAACAAAATTGGAAGAAGGGTGTTCAACATGGTGAAGCTCCCAAAGACCTCGGGGTCATTTGTGCGCTGGCAAGAGCAACGCACCTACCTGTGGCGAGGGAGCTTGCTCCCGCTGGAGTGCGAAGCGCTCCCACTACCGTCGCCGGTATATGCCTGATACACCGTGACTACAGATTTAGGGCCGCTTCGCAGCCCAGCGGGAGCAAGCTCCCTCGCCACAGGTGATCGTGGTGATGCCGTCAGAAATCCTTGCACAGTCGCAGGGCGTCATAGATCGCGGCATGGGTATTACGCTGCGCCACGCAGTCGCCGATGCGGAACAGCAAGTAGCCGTCACCCGCCTCGCTCAGCGAAGGCTGCGGCTGGATCGCGAACAGCGCTTCGACGTCGATCTGGCCCTTGTTGCGCGAGCCGTCCTTGAGGGCGTAGTAGATTTCCTCGTCCGGGCGCACGCCGTTTTCGACGACCACCTGATCGACCACCCGCTCCTCTTTCGCGCCGGTGTATTCGTTCTCCAGTACCGCGATCAGCTTGTCGCCTTCGCGGTAGACCTTTTCCAGCATCATGTCGCCGGTCATGATCACTTCTTTCGGGTACATGCTGCGGTAGTAGGTCGGGAACGACGTACCGCCGATGGCCACGCCCGGCTTGATGTCGTCGGTGACGATCTCGACCTGGCTGCCCTTGTCGGCGAGGAAGTCGGCCACCGACATCCCGGTGAACTCGCAAATGGTGTCGTAGACCAGCACGTTCTTGCCCGGCGCGACTTTGCCGTCGAGCACGTCCCAGCTGCTCACCACCAGCCCTTCGGCCGCGCCCCAGTGTTCGTTCTGCTCGAGGTACGGATGACCACCGACCGCCAGCACCACGACATCCGGACGCAGGTCCATGATCGTATCGGCGTCCGCCGCCGTGCCGAGGCGCAGATCGACTTTCAGCCGCGCCAGTTCCAGCTGGAACCAGCGGGTGATGCCGGCGATCTGATCGCGCTGCGGCGCTTTCGATGCAGTAGTGATCTGCCCACCGATGAATTCTTTCTTCTCGAACAAGGTCACGTCGTGGCCACGTTCGGCCGCCACACGCGCAGCTTCCATCCCGGCAGGGCCGGCACCCACCACTACGACTTTGCGTTTCGGCCCGGTGGATTTCTCGATGATGTGCGGCACGCCCATGTATTCACGGGACGTCGCGGCGTTCTGGATGCACAACACATCGAGACCTTGATACTGGCGGTCGATGCAATAGTTGGCGCCGACGCACTGTTTGATCTGGTCGATCTGGCCCATCTTGATCTTGGCGATCAGGTGCGGGTCAGCGATGTGCGCGCGGGTCATGCCGACCATGTCGACGTAACCGCCCTCGAGAATCCGCGTAGCCTGGTTCGGGTCCTTAATGTTCTGTGCGTGCAGCACCGGCACCTTGACCACTTCCTTGATTCCGGCGGCCAGATGCAGGAACGGCTCCGGTGGATAACTCATGTTCGGAATCACGTTGGCCAGGGTGTTGTGCGTATCGCAACCCGAGCCGACCACGCCGATGAAATCGAGCATGCCGGTGTCGTCGTAATACTTGGCGATCTGCTTCATGTCCTCGTGGGACAAGCCGTCCGGGTGGAACTCGTCACCGCACAGGCGCATGCCGACGCAGAAATCGTCACCAACCTCGGCGCGCACGGCTTTGAGCACTTCCAGACCGAACTTCATCCGCCCTTCGAAGCTGCCGCCCCACTCGTCGGTGCGCTTGTTGACGCGCGGGCTCCAGAACTGGTCGATCATGTGCTGGTGCACGGCCGACAGCTCGACGCCATCGAGGCCACCGGCCTTGGCCCGGCGCGCCGCCTGTGCGTAGTTGCCGATCACCCGCCAGATCTCTTCCGGCTCGATGGTCTTGCAGGTGGCGCGGTGCACCGGTTCACGGATGCCCGACGGCGACATCAGCGTCGGCCAGTTGAAACCGTCCCAGCGCGAGCGACGGCCCATGTGGGTAATCTGGATCATGATCTTGGCGCCATGCTTGTGCATGGCGTCGGCCAGATTCTGGAAGTGCGGAATGATCCGGTCGGTGGACAGATTGACCGAACTCCACCATTCCTGCGGGCTGTCGATCGCCACCACGGACGAACCGCCGCAGATGGCCAGGCCAATGCCGCCCTTGGCCTTCTCTTCGTAATACTTGACGTAGCGGTCGGTGGTCATGCCACCGTCAGTCGCGTAGACCTCGGCGTGCGCGGTGCTGAGCACGCGGTTGCGGATGGTCAGTTTGCCGATCTGGATCGGCTGGAACATTGCTTCGAAAGCCATGGCACGGTCCTCGGCTTACAACGGCTTGACGATGAACAAGCCGTCATCGTGGCCCTCTTCGGAGCCTCCGTAGACTTGCTCGGCCACAGTACGGATCTTGCTGCCACGGGCTTCGAGAATCTGGTCCATGGCACCGGCAAACCAGCCGGTGAACATGTAATCGACCTTGCGCCCGACCTTGCCGTAGACATAGACGAATGCCGAGTGCTCGAGCTTGACGCTGGCGGTGCCCTTGTCGAGGTCGATGTCCTGGATCTTGAACAGGCCCCAGCCGCGTTGCGACAGGCGCTTCATGTAGTGCTCAAACACCGCGACGCCTTCCAGGCCGTGGCATTCGGCTTCCTTTTCACACCAGTGCCAGGCGGATTTGTAGCCGGCCTTGTAGAGGATTTCCGCATAGGCTTCGGCGCCCAGCACTTCCTCGATGCCCATGTGGTTGTTGACGAAGAAATGCCGCGGCACATAGAGCATGGGCAAGGCGTCGGAGGTCCAGACACCGGTCTCGCTGTCGACTTCGATAGGCAATTGCGGGGCGATCTTGGCCATGGAAACTTAACTCCAGAAAAATTATGGTTCAGTGGTGGCCGCGGCCCTCACCCCAGCCCTCTCCCGCAGGAGAGGGGGCAGTTCGGCGGCGGTCGTGAAAGCGTTATTCGCCCCAGACGTCTTTGAGGACGTTCACCCAGTTCTCACCCATGATCTTGCGCACCACACGTTCGGAATGACCGCGCTTGAGCAGGGTTTCGGTTAGGTTGGGGAATTCGCCGACGGTGCGGATGCCCAGCGGGTTGATGATCTTGCCGAAGCTGGTCAGGCGGCGGGCGTAGCCCTTGTCGTGGGTCAGGTATTCGAAGAAATCCTGGCCGTGACCCTGAGTGAAATCGGTGCCGATGCCGATGGCGTCTTCGCCAACGATGTTCATGGTGTATTCGATGGCTTCGGCGTAATCGTCGATGGTCGAATCGATGCCCTTGGCGAGGAACGGCGCGAACATGGTCACGCCGACAAAACCGCCGTGGTCGGCGATGAACTTCAGTTCTGCGTCGGATTTGTTGCGCGGGTGCTCTTTGAGACCCGACGGCAGGCAGTGCGAATAGCAGACCGGTTTTTTCGATTCGAGGATGACCTCTTCGGAAGTCTTGGAACCGACGTGGGACAGGTCGCACATGACGCCGACGCGGTTCATCTCGGCGACGATCTCGCGACCGAAACCCGACAGGCCGCCGTCGCGTTCGTAGCAACCGGTGCCGACCAGATTCTGGGTGTTGTAGCACATCTGCACGATGCCCACGCCGAGCTGCTTGAACACCTCGACATAGCCGATCTGGTCTTCGAAAGCGTGGGCATTCTGGAAGCCGAAGAGGATGCCGGTCTTGCCCTGTTCCTTGGCGCGACGGATGTCGGCGGTGGTGCGCACCGGCATCACCAGGTCGCTGTTTTCACGGATCAGTTTCTGGCTGGCAGCGATGTTGTTCACGGTCGCCTGAAAGCCTTCCCACACCGACACAGTGCAGTTGGCTGCCGTCAGACCGCCCTTGCGCATGTCTTCGAACAGCTCGCGGTTCCATTTGGCAATGATCAGACCGTCGATAACGATGCTGTCGGCGTGTAATTCGGCTGGGCTCATCAGGCGTCCCCTTATTGGCGATTCGTGCGCCGAATCGTCTGCCGGCGCTTTGGGGCCAGCATATGCCTCGGTGCCGGGGCGACCGGGTGCAAAAACGACAGGGGAATTGCCGAAAGCGTCAATCCGCGACAAAGGGTCGTCAGCCGCCCTCCTCGGCCGGCTGTTCAAGCCCGCGCGCTTGCGCCAGAATCTGCCGCAGCCTGCACCTACCCACGGATTAGAGCGACCCCAATGAAATCGATCTTCCTCGCCCTGGCACTGATTGCGACCGGCGCCCACGCCGCCGAAGAATCCGAGAACAACCCGTGCGACGCGGTGGAAAACGACATCCAGACCCTGGAATGCTCCGCCTACAGCCGCACCACCGCCGAAGACCTGCTCAAGGACAACTACGCCAGCCTCAACGAACGCATGCAGGCCGCGTACGGCAAGAACCCGACGCAACTGGCCGACATCACCGCCAAACTGAAAACCGCCCAGCAGCAATGGCTGAAAACCCGCGATGCCGATTGCGCGGTGGAAGCCTTCCCGGCGACGGCGGGGAGCAAGGCGTTCACGATTGCGCAGAATGATTGCATGGCGCGGATGAGTGATGAACGGTCGGAGTTTTTGGAGTCGATTGGGCAGGAATAGATGCTAAAAGATCAAATCTGACAATTTATGGAATGAGTGAGCCCAAGGAGAAGTTTCTGTGTCTAGAAAAAATCGTGCAAAACAGGGAGGGAACTTGAATGCCCTACTACAAAAATATTTACAAAAACAACAAAAAGAGCAGCTAGTCAAATCACTTCCTCCGGAAGCGATCGAGTCTTTAAGCCAAACAATGGCGTGCATGACATTTGCCTCTGAAATCGAAATCAACGAACAAAAAAACGACCCACTCTATAAAAACACCTTAAAACTCTTAAGAAAATCAAAAAAAGAAAAACTTATCGATCCAGAGCTAACCATTTTATTCAATGAAAGACGAGCTTTCGCTAAAAACCACCTCCATCTAAAAAGAGGACATCTAGCAAAACAAATCCTTTCAGACCAATATGAAAATTTCAAAAAAATAAAAAAAACCAGACCCGAAGTAGCATTAAAACTCCTAACATCCAAACTCGCCACAACAACAATACATTTACGAGAAATGTATGAAAGAGTAACGTCCGAGATCGAAATTTTTGAATTCCACCCCATGCAAATCAAATTAAATGAATCATTGCTTGTTGCGGAGGTTAAAGATCACGATATACTCACAAACGCGGCCTTTCTCATACTGAATCCAAAAAATCAATTTTTATCTGCACTATGCACCGAGAAAGAGTCTGAAGAACTTCCATTTTGGTATATAAATCAAGAGCCGATAAATGTCGCAAAAACACTAATATTCCTTCATAGGAAAGGGGTGTCGTTAGAAAGCTATTTCACTGAGAAATACGCACATCCATCCGGGTTTGAGCGCATAGTTGAACAGCTCGACAACCCCTATCTAAATATGCCCACCACACATTTACTTTGCAGTAGAAAAAACATCATCAGAGAAATTCTAGATTGCCATGCAAAAAAAATGTACAGCTCTTCAGTCTGCACTAGCCTTGTTCTCATTGAGGGGCTGATATGGGACTTTTCAAAAGAAATGCATTTGCGCCATGGCGAAATTTACACAGATGAAAATTTTAGTATTTTGAAACTCAAGTCAGGAAAAACTCAAGCCGACCCAACAATAGGACTGTTGCTGCAGCAATCGAAACTCGGAGAGCTATTTGATAAAAAATTCGTCACATACTTCTGCAATGAACTCTATTCTGAACGAAACCCTATTTTACACGGAAGAGACTTATCCAATTTCACGGAGAAAAACTCTAGTAAAAAAATCGCTACCATAGAATATTTGCTCAATTTAATCATGAAAAAATATGAATTCGAAACAGATAAAAAAATAGACCAGACCCTTTCTGAAGAAACCAAGGCAGAAATAAAAAAACTGCTAAAAAAGAATTTTGAAAAATTAAATCTACAAGACCGCTCACCAAGTTAACCACGACAAGCACTGAGCCCTTACCACTTTAAAATTTAGCCTCAAGGAGCTCTGATGAACATTTGCGGCATTGAAATCAAAGGCAGCGAAGCGATCATCGCCGTGGCTGCGCTCGACGGTTCGACGTTGAGCCACATCCCTCTCGCCACGAAAAAGATCGCTCTCGATGATGATGACGAGGCGGCGAACGTGCGGCGGTTCGCGGCGCAGGTGGCGTCGTTCGTGCGCGAGAACTCGGTGGACCGGATTGCGATCAAGAAGCGCAGCAAGAAGGGTGAGTTTGCCGGTGGGCCGACGACGTTCAAGATTGAGGGGGTGTTTCAGCTGCTCGATGGTTGTGAGGTGACGCTGTTGTCGCCGCAGACGATCAATGCACAGGCCAAGAAGCACAATTTCGAGCTGCCGGGGACGTTGAACAAGTATCAGCATGAGGCTTACAAGGCGGCGTGCTCGGCGTTGGTGAAGAAATAATGTCGATCGAATTGTAGGAGTGAGCCTGCTCGCGATAGCGGTGGGTCAGTCCCACACATGTGAGCCGATAGACCGCTATCGCGAGCAGGCTCACTCCTACAGGGGTTTTGTGTGCATCACTCAGGCCTGCGCGGTACGCCGATCCTCGCGCGGGCAACGGGCAAATCTGGCGCGATAGCTGCGGGTGAAGTACGACGGTGATTCAAACCCGCAGGCAATGCTGACCTCAAGCACGCTCATGTCGGTCTGACGCAACAGCTGCCGGGCCTTTTCCAACCTCAACCGCAGATAGAAATTGCTCGGCGTGTCGTTCAGGTGCAGGCGAAACAAGCGCTCCAGCTGCCGTCGCGTCACCTTGATCGACTCCGCCAGTTGCAGCGTGCTCAGCGGCGGTTCGCTGTGCTGCTCCATTTCGCCGATCACCTGCACCAGTTTCTTGTTGCTGATGCCGTAGCGTGTGGCGACTTCCATGCGCTGGTGGTCTTTGCGCGGGCGGATGCGCCCGAGCACAAACTGCTCGCTGACCTGAATCGCCAGTTGCGGGCCGTGGGCCTGGGCGATCAGATCGAGCATCAGATCAATCGACGCCGTGCCACCCGCCGAAGTGATCCGCCGCCGGTCGATCTCGAACAGCTCCTGGGTAACGCTGAGCTGTGGATAAGATTCCTTGAACGCATCGATCGCTTCCCAGTGCAGGGTCAGGCGATGGCCATTGAGCAGGCCTGCTTCGGCGAGGACGAAGCTGCCGGTGTCGATCGCGCCGAGGGTCACGCCGTCCTTGTCCAGCCTGCGCAACCAGTGCTCCAGCATCGGCGTGATGAATTTCAGTGGTTCGAAGCCGGCCACCACCAGTAACGTCGCACCTTTTTTCAGCGGCTCCAGCGCCGCATCGGCGTTGACCGACATGCCGTTGCTCGCCAGTACCGCGCCGCCATCGGCGCTGAGCACATGCCAGCGGTACAGCTCGCCACGAAAGCGGTTGGCCACCCGCAGCGGTTCGATCGCGGAGATAAAGCCGATGGCAGAGAACCCCGGCATCAGCAAAAAGTAGAAATCCTGGGACATGGGCGCACTCGGTTGGCGGACGCGTGGCTCGTTGATACGCCGATTGGCGGCGGCGTTCAAGCGTGCAGGTCGCTACAGTGCAAATGCCAGTCGCCGCAGTGCGCTTTCACGGGCGTATAGCTGCGTAACTTGGCATCACCGGCGCGCAGATGCCGGGAACCACAATAATCGAACTGCCGAGGAACCCGACATGAAACGACTGATCAGCAGCTGCGTTCTTGCACTCAGCGGTACCGCTTTCTTCAGCACCGGCGTGATGGCGGCCGAACTGGCCTCCTGCAAGAACGTACGCATGGGTGTGGTCAACTGGACTGACGTGATCGCCACCAGTGCCATGACCCAGGTCCTGCTCGACGGCCTCGGCTACAGCACCAAACAGACCAGCGCCTCGCAGCAGATCATCTTCGCCGGGATTCGCGATCAGCGCCTGGACCTGTTCCTTGGCTACTGGAACCCGCTGATGACCCAGACCATCACGCCGTTCGTCGAGGCCAATCAGGTGAAAGTGCTCGAAGCACCGAGCCTGAAAGATGCCCGCGCCACTCTCGCCGTGCCGACCTATCTGGCTGACAAGGGCCTGAAAACCTTCGCCGACATCGCCAAATTCGAGAAGGAATTGGGCGGCAAGATCTACGGCATCGAGCCAGGGTCGGGCGCCAACACGCAGATCAAAGCGATGATCGCCAAGAACCAGTTTGGTCTGGGCAAATTCCAGCTCGTCGAATCGAGCGAGGCCGGCATGCTCGCCGCCGTCGATCGCGCCGTGCGCCGCAAGGAAGCCGTGGTGTTCTTCGGCTGGGCGCCGCACCCGATGAACGTCAACATTCAGATGACCTATCTGACCGGTAGCGAAGATGCCCTTGGCCCGAACGAAGGCATGGCTACGGTGTGGACTGTCACTTCACCGAAATACGCCGAGCAGTGCCCGAACATCGGCCGCCTGCTGACCAACCTGACCTTCACCGCCGAAGCCGAGAGCCGAATGATGCAGCCGCTGCTCGATCACAAGGATGCCTTCGAGTCGGCCAAGCAATGGCTCAAGGATCACCCCGAAGACAAGCAGCGCTGGCTCGAAGGTGTGACGACTTTCGATGGCAAACCGGCCGCTGAAAATCTGCAACTGACCAGCAAATAACCTTGCGCTCAAAAGCCCCCTCACCCTGGCCCTCTCCCAAGGGATAGGGAATTTAACGACGCTTCGCAGCCCCGCCACGGGCTGCGGACAGACCCATCACGCCTGAAGGAAACGCACCATGAACCACGACGTCATCATCACCTGCGCACTCACCGGTGCTGGCGACACGACCGCCAAGAGCCCGCATGTGCCGGTCACCCCGAAACAGATCGCCGCTGCGGCAGTGGAAGCGGCCAAGGCTGGCGCCACCGTGGTGCACTGCCATGTGCGCGATCCGCAGACCGGCAAGTTCAGCCGTGACGTGGCGCTGTATCGCGAAGTGATGGAGCGCATCCGCGAGGCCGACGTCGACATCATCGTCAACCTCACCGCCGGGATGGGCGGAGACCTGGAAATCGGCGCTGGCGAGCACCCGATGGAGTTCGGCCCGAACACCGATCTGGTCGGCCCGCTGACCCGTCTCGCCCACGTTGAAGAGCTGCTTCCGGAAATCTGCACCCTCGATTGCGGCACGCTGAATTTCGGCGACGGCGACACCATTTACGTCTCCACGCCGGCACAACTGCGCGCCGGCGCCAAGCGCATCACCGAACTGGGGGTGAAAGCCGAGCTGGAGATTTTCGACACCGGGCATCTGTGGTTCGCCAAGCAGATGATCAAGGAAGGCTTGCTCGACAACCCGCTGTTCCAGCTGTGCCTGGGCATCCCGTGGGGCGCGCCGGCCGATACCACCACCATGAAAGCCATGGTCGACAACCTGCCCGCCGATGCGGTGTGGGCCGGATTCGGCATTGGCCGCATGCAGATGCCGATGGCGGCGCAAGCGGTGCTGCTCGGCGGCAACGTGCGGGTCGGACTGGAAGACAACCTGTGGCTGGACAAAGGCGTGCTGGCGACCAATGGCCAATTGGTTGAGCGCGCCACGGAGATCCTCAGCCGCCTCGGTGCCCGCGTGCTCACGCCGGCGGAAGGTCGCAAGAAAATGGGCCTGACCCAGCGCGGCTGATCCCATCACCCATTCCACCTGTAGGAGCTGCCGAAGGCTGCGATCTTTTGCCTTTGATTTTTAGAAGCAAGATCAAAAGATCGCAGCCTTCGGCAGCTCCTACGGGGTCCTCGACTATCAGGGAATACCTATGCGCTTTATCACCGAAATCAAAACCTTCGCCGCCCTCGGCAGCGGTGTCATCGGCAGTGGCTGGGTCGCCCGCGCCCTCGCTCATGGCCTCGACGTGGTGGCCTGGGATCCGGCGCCCGGCGCCGAAGCGGCGTTGCGCCAGCGCGTGGCCAATGCCTGGGGCGCGCTGGAGAAGAACGGCCTGGCGCCGGGCGCTTCGCAGGATCGCCTGCGCTTTGTCGCCACCATCGAGGAATGCGTGCGCGACGCCGATTTCATTCAGGAGAGCGCCCCCGAGCGGCTGGAACTGAAACTCGATCTGCACAGCAAAATCAGCGCCGCCGCCAAGCCCGACGCCTTGATTGGCTCGAGCACTTCAGGCCTGTTGCCCAGCGAGTTCTACGAGAGTTCGACGCACCCTGAACGCTGCGTGGTCGGGCATCCGTTCAACCCGGTCTATCTGTTACCGCTGGTGGAAGTGGTCGGCGGCAAGCACACCGCGCCTGAGGCGGTTCGAGCGGCGATGCAAGTCTACGAATCTCTTGGCATGCGTCCGTTGCATGTGCGCAAGGAAGTGCCGGGGTTCATCGCCGATCGCTTGCTTGAAGCGCTGTGGCGCGAGGCGCTGCACCTGGTCAATGACGGTGTGGCGACGACCGGCGAGATCGACGATGCGATTCGTTTTGGCGCCGGCCTGCGTTGGTCATTCATGGGTACATTCCTGACTTACACCCTGGCCGGCGGCGATGCCGGCATGCGCCACTTCATGTCGCAATTCGGCCCGGCGTTGCAATTGCCGTGGACGTATCTGCCAGCGCCGGAGCTGACCGACAAGCTGATCGATGATGTGGTCGATGGCACCAGTGAACAGTTAGGCCGCCACAGCATCTCGGCGCTGGAGCGCTACCGTGATGACTGCCTGCTGGCGGTGCTTGAGGCGGTGAAGACCACCAAAGAGAAGCATGGGATGAGTTTCAGCGAGTGATGGGGTTGGCATGACATCGCTGCCCTCACCCTAGCCCTCTCCCAGAGGGAGAGGGGACTGACCGAGGTGTTTTTGCAAGCTACGCCGACTTGCACCTCTGAGTCGAACTCTGGACTTGAAAAGCTCGAAAATCGGCTCCCTTTCCCCCTCGCCCCCTTGGGGGAGAGGGCTGGGGTGAGGGGGTTGCTCTTGATCTTCACCCATCAACTGCGGGAATCGAAACCATGCCCCACCTCACCACCTACCAAACCACCATCATCACTGACTGGGTCGACTACAACGGCCACCTGCGCGATGCCTTCTACCTGCTGATCTTCAGCTACGCCACCGACGCGCTGATGGATCGCCTGGGCATGGACAGCAACAACCGCGAAGTCAGCGGCCATTCGCTGTTCACCCTCGAGCTGCACCTCAATTACCTGCACGAAGTGAAGCTCGATACCGAGGTCGAAGTGCGCACGCAAATCATCGGCCACGACAGCAAGCGTCTGCACCTCTACCACAGCCTGCACACAATCGGCGAGGAACAGGAACTGGCCGGCAATGAACAGATGCTCCTGCACGTCGACCTCGCCGGCCCGCGCTCGGCGCCGTTCAGCCCCGACACGCTGCATCGCCTGCAAGCGATCGTCGCTGAGCAGACCGACCTGCCCGCTCCCGCTTACATCGGCCGCGTGATCGCGCTGCCACCTGCCCGGTAAATCCCTCCATCGTCAAGGAGCCGCCATGAACACCGCCGTCGCTGTTGCCGATTTTCGTACTTATCCGTTGATCAGCGCGCTGCGTGGCGTGCAGGGTCTGGCGGATCGCGTTGTCATCGAATGGGCTGACGGTCGTGTCAGCCCGTTTCACCACGTATGGCTGCGCGACAATTGCCCGTGTGATCGCTGCGTCTATAGCGTCACCCGCGAGCAGGTCTTCGAGAGCGTCGATGCCGCCGAGGATCTGCAACCACTGGCCACGCGCATCGACACCGACGGCTGCCTGCGCATCGACTGGCAGGATGGTCACCTCAGCCGCTTCGATCCGGGCTGGTTGCGCGCTCACGCCTATGACGACGAGTCCCGCGCCGAACGCCTGGCCGGCAAACCGCAGAGCCGTTTGTGGCATAGCGATCTGCAGTTGCCGGTGTTCGACTACACCGCACTGATGAACGACAACGCTGCGCTGCTGCAATGGTTGCTCGCCGTGCGTGACATCGGCCTGACTCAAGTGCGCGGCGTGCCCACCGAGCCGGGCTCGCTGAAGCTCATTGCGCAGCGGATTTCCTTCATCCGCGAAAGCAACTTCGGCGTGCTGTTCAATGTGCAGTCCAAAGCCGACGCCGACAGCAACGCCTACACCGCCTTCAACCTGCCATTGCACACGGATTTGCCGACTCGCGAGCTGCAACCGGGGCTGCAATTTCTGCATTGCCTGGTGAACGATGCCGAAGGTGGCGAAAGCATTTTCGTCGATGGTTTCGCGATCGCCGACGCCTTGCGTCGAGAGGATCCGCAGCTGTTTCAGGCCCTGTGTGAAATCCCCGTAGAGTTTCGCAACAAGGACCGCCACAGCGACTATCGCTGCCTGGCGCCAATCATTGCTGTGGATGCGTTGGGGCGTGTGGCGGAAATTCGCATGGCGAACTTTTTGCGCGGCGCGTTCGAGACGTCGGTGGCGCAGATGCCATTGCTGTATCGAGCCTATCGACGTTTTATCGCGATGACCCGCGAGCCGCGGTTTCGGCTGGTGCAGCGCCTCAATCCGGGAGAGTTGTGGTGCTTTGACAACCGCCGCACGCTGCATGCGCGCAATGCCTTTGACCCAGCCACCGGGGCGCGACATTTTCAGGGCTGCTATGTCGACCGGGATGAGTTGTTGTCGCGGATTCTGGTGTTACAGAGGTAGATCTGTGGGAGCTGGCTTGCCAGCGATGGCGTCAGCTCGATCACCCCCCCGTGATTCACGGCAAAAAAAACTCCGATCAAGCCGTGACCGGATCGGAGCTGAGGAGGGTACTGTTGAGGAGCTGCCAGGCGAGGGTGACCAAACCTTCGTGAAGCGAGCTGGAGCCAGTGTGCCTACTCGCCAATCCACTCGGTTAGCCGAAAACGACCTGTTCATAGTCGTCCCGGCCACCGCGACAAAACGCCCTTGCCGCGCCCGGTCGGGGCCACCAGAATCGAGCCAAGACCTCCGTTGCCACAGAAGGATTTGCGTAATGATGTACGCCGATTTGATTGACCAGGAAGATCTGTTGGGCCAGCTCAAGGCCTTGGGTATTCAGGTGCCGAGCGGTACCACCGCCGAGCAGGCCTGTGAGTGCGCAGTACGAGGACTGGATAATGTTCGCGCATTTGAACTGCGCAAGATGGTCAAGGACATGTACACCAGCGGCGCCAGCATCCAGCCGGCGGTGCGTCAGGCGATCGACAAGCAGTTGTTACCAGCCCTTTCGGATTACCAGCAGTCCCACAGCGCCTGAGAACCCCCTTCGCGAGCAGGCTCGCTCCCACCCTGGAATGCATCCGACTGTGGGAGCGAGCCTGCTCGCGAAGAACGATGACTCGGTCTACAGCCTTACGCTGGCAAACGTCGATTCATTGCGCGCCTGACTCAGCGCCGACATCGGCCCCGACAGCGGCGACATCACGATCGCCTGCGGCAGCGGCAGCATGGCCACTTGCTGGGTGGTGTTGGAGCCGACGCGCTCGTCACGCGGCGGAATGCCGAAGTACTCGCGGTAGCACTTGGAGAAGTGCGGCGTGGAGACGAAACCACACACCGATGCCACTTCGATGATCGACATCGGCGTCTGCTTGAGCAGTTGCCGGGCGCGGATCAACCGCAGCTTCAGGTAATAGCGCGACGGCGAGCAGTGCAGGTATTTCTGGAATAACCGCTCCAGCTGTCGACGCGACACCGCGACATACACCGCCAGCTCATCAAGATCGATCGGCTCTTCCAGATTGGCTTCCATCAGCGCGACGATTTCCTGCAGCTTCGGCTGATTGGTGCCGAGCATGTGCTTGAGCGGCACACGCTGGTGATCCTGTTCGTTGCGGATACGCTCGTAGACGAACATTTCCGAAATCGCTGCGGACAGTTCGCGACCGTGATCGCGGCTGATCAGGTGCAGCATCATGTCCAGCGGCGCAGTGCCGCCGGAGCTGGTGAAGCGGTTACGGTCGAGGGTGAACAGGCGTGTGCTCATGGCCACGCGCGGGAAAGCTTCCTGCATCGCCGCCAGGCATTCCCAGTGCACGCTGCAATCGAAGCCGTCGAGCAGACCGGCGCAGGCCAGCGCCCAACTGCCAGTGCACACCGCGCCAAGACGCTTGGACTGACGCGCCTGGCTTTGCAGCCAGGACACGTGCTCACGGGTCACGGTGCGTTGAATGCCGATGCCGCCGCAGACAATCACGGTGTCCAGTGGCGGGGCTTTGTGCATGGAGGCGTCGGGGGTGATCTGCAGACCGTCACTGGCCCAGACCTGGCCGCCATCGACAGTGAGGGTGCTCCAGCGATACAGCTCACGACCGGACAATTGGTTGGCCATGCGCAGTGGCTCAACGGCGGACGCCAGGGAAATCAGCGTGAAATTGTCCAGCAGCAGAAAGCCGATGGATTGAGGCGCACGGTTCTGGGGTTGGGCCCCGGAGTTGAACGACGTCATCGCGGTATCTCCTCACACAAAGCGGGTGGTGGCCTCAGGCGGAGGCTCTTGTTATTGCCGGCATTCTCACGAGGGAAGCAGGCTTTGTTATGACAGAGCAATTGCCATGCCTGAAATTGGATGGCCATTCAATAACTCCTGAAAACGACCTCGCGACGCGTCTATACGAGACGTCGGATCACGGCATTTCGAAGTGCCATCAAGCGCCTTGACCGCCCTGCCGCGCAGCCTGTGAGCAGATCGGTAGCACTTGTGGGAACTGGCCTGCAAAGGATTTGCACAGAGTGTCACCGCAAGCACGGGCGACAGACGGTCAGGTAACGACTGATAAGTCACAGCTGATAAAGACGCTTGTCTGATTGCGACGCGCCAAAAGGTGGCGTGAATGAAATGAGGTGTTCATTTGGTGAGCAGTTTTGACTGGTCTGGCCTCATCACACTGAATGCCGTTCGTGGACCAGTATGGCGAGGGAGCTTGCTCCCGCTGGACTGCGAAGCAGGCCCGAAACCAGACTCGCGGTTCTGCAATTGAAATGCATCAAGCTGATTGCGACTGCTGCGCAGCCGAGCGGGAGCAAGCTCCCTCGCCACAATAAATACGCGTCAGCACTCCACGGCACTGACTGCCAGGCCACCGCGCGACGTTTCTTTATATTTGTCATGCATATCGGCGCCGGTATCGCGCATGGTGCGGATGACCCGGTCCAGGGAAATGAAGTGTTGACCGTCGCCACGCAGGGCCATTTGCGCCGCGTTGATCGCCTTCACCGCGGCAATCGCGTTGCGCTCGATGCACGGCACCTGCACCAGACCACCGACCGGATCGCAGGTCAGGCCCAGGTTGTGCTCCAGACCGATTTCCGCTGCGTTGCACAACTGTTCAGGGGTGGCGCCGAGAATCTCCGCCAGCCCCGCCGCCGCCATCGCGCAGGCCGAACCGACCTCGCCCTGGCAACCGACTTCGGCGCCAGAGATCGAAGCGTTCTTCTTGCACAGAATGCCGACCGCCGCCGCGCTGAGGAAATAGTCGACGACGTTGGCGTCGGTCACCGCCTCGCTGAACTTCATAAAGTAGTGCAACACCGCCGGGATGATCCCCGCCGCGCCGTTGGTCGGTGCGGTGACCATACGCCCGCCGGCAGCATTCTCTTCATTGACGGCCAGGGCGAACAGGTTGACCCACTCCATCGCGCTCAGGGTCGAGCCGATGACGTTGGGTTTGTTCAGTTCCTGCAGGCTGCGGTGCAACTTCGCCGCGCGCCGGCGCACGTTCAAGCCCCCGGGCAGAATGCCTTCGTGCTTGAGGCCCTGCTCGACGCAATCCTGCATCGCCCGCCACAGCTTCATCAGGCCGGCGCGGATTTCTTCTTCGCTGCGCCAGACCTTTTCGTTGGCCATCATCAGTTCGGCAACGCGCAGATTGTGCGTCTTGCACAGTTCCAGCAGCTCGACCGCACTGGAGAAGTCGTAGGGCAATTCGGTGCGATCCAGATCAACCACACCGCTGGCCGCTTGCGCCTCATCAACGACAAAGCCGCCGCCGATTGAATAGTAGGTGTCACGGTGCAGCTCACCGAACTCGCCTTCGGCAACCAGGGTCATGGCGTTGGGATGGAATGGCAGGTTTTCATCGATCAGGCGCATGTCCCGGGCCCAGACAAACGCCACCGACAGACGACCATCCAATAACAGCGTATGGGTTTCGCGCAGCGCCTGAATGCGCGGGCCGATCTGCGACGGGTCGATTGCGTCCGGCCACTCGCCCATCAGGCCCATGATCACCGCGTTATCGCTGCCGTGACCGACGCCGGTGGCCGACAGCGAACCGAACAACTGCACCTCGATGCGCCGCACCTGTTCCAGCTGATGCTTGCCGCGCAGCGACTCGACGAACAGCGCGGCGGCGCGCATCGGGCCGACGGTGTGGGAACTGGAAGGGCCGATGCCGATTTTGAACAGGTCGAAAACGCTGATAGCCATTGCTGCAGAGCTCCTGAGAATACCGGTCCGGGCGGCAAAAACGCCCGCTGGCGGAGCTGCTACGCTCAAGCTGCGATCCGCCGAATGCCGGCATCATCGGGCTTTTGTCGGCGCGCACGGCGTCTGACACCGACGCACTCATGTCCAGCAGCGTCGTTACGTTTTCGCCCCGCAAATACGCCGCTTTCATGCAGTTGTGCAGGTCATCGGAGGCGGAAAAAAGCTGTAAGCGACGTCACCGACACTGGAAGCGACCATCCCTGTACTGGATACGACCCTCCCTGTAGGCGTCAGATTTTCACTGGTACATGATCGGGTTGACTCGATTGCCAGGCGCTGCGGTAGAGCTGTCTTACGAACGCCACCAACCGCAACCCATAAGTGCGGTGGTCCACAGTCGGAACACTGCCAAAAAAAACACCAAGGAGTCCATCCATGAAAGGTTCCCCGTCGTTGTTGTTGGCCGCCCTGCTGAGTCTGCCGTTACTGGCGCAAGCCGCAGAACCGGCACAGTGCAGCCTCGTTAACTTCTCCGATGTCGGCTGGACCGACATCACCGCGACCACCGCCACCACTTCCGTCGTTCTCAACGCCCTCGGCTACAAGACCAAGACCACCATGATCTCCGTGCCCGTGACCTACAAGTCGCTGGCCGACGGCAAGAACATGGACGTGTTTCTCGGTAACTGGATGCCGACCATGGAGAACGACATCAAGCCGTACCGCGATGCCGGCACTGTCGACACCGTGCGCACCAACCTCAAGGGCGCCAAGTACACCCTCGCCGTGCCGCAAGCCCTGTACGACAAAGGCCTGCATGACTTCGCCGATATCGCCAAATTCAAGAAAGAGCTCGACGGCAAGATCTACGGCATCGAGCCGGGCAACGACGGCAACCGGCTGATCCAGAGCATGATCGACAAGGACGCCTTCGGCCTGAAAACCGCCGGCTTCAAGGTCGTCGAATCCTCCGAGGCCGGCATGCTCTCGCAAGTCGACCGGGCGCAGAAGCGCGACACCGCCGTGGTCTTCCTCGGCTGGGCGCCGCACCCGATGAACAAGCGTTTCAAGATTCAATACCTGACCGGCGGCGACGACTTCTTCGGCCCCGATTTCGGCGCAGCCACCGTGGCCACCAACACCCGCAAGGGTTACGCCGAAGAATGCAGCAATGTCGGTCAGCTGTTGAAAAACCTGGAGTTCACCGTCGACATGGAAAGTGAACTGATGGGCAACATCCTCGACGACAAGATGAAGCCTGACGCGGCCGCCAAGGCCTGGCTGAAAAAGAATCCACAGGTGCTCGAAACCTGGCTCGCTGGCGTGACCACCATTGACGGTAAACCAGGCCTGGAGGCCGTGAAAGCCAAGCTCGCGCCTTGATTCGAGGGGCATCGCTTATGCCGGGCAGGCGTGCCTGCCCGGGCTGTTAATTTCCTTGCATGCGGACGTTCACTACCATGCTGATTGATCAGAAAATACCTCTAGGCCAGTACATCGCGGGCTTCGTCGAATGGTTGACGCAACACGGCGCCAACACCTTCGACGCAATCGCCGTGACACTGGAAACGATGATCCACGGCGTGACGTTTGCGCTGACCTGGTTCAACCCACTGGTGCTGATTGGCCTGATTGCCATCATCGCCCATCTGATTCAACGCAAGTGGGGCCTGACCGCGTTTGTGGTCGCCTCGTTCCTGCTGATCCTCAATCTGGGGTACTGGCAGGAAACCATGGAAACCCTCGCCCAGGTGCTGTTCGCCACCCTGGTCTGCGTGTTGATCGGCGTGCCGCTGGGCATCGTCGCCGCGCACAAACCGATGTTCTACACCATGATGCGGCCGGTGCTCGATCTGATGCAGACCGTGCCGACCTTCGTTTACCTCATTCCTACCCTGACCCTCTTCGGGCTGGGTGTGGTACCGGGCCTGATCTCCACGGTGGTCTTCGCCATCGCGGCGCCGATCCGCCTGACCTACCTGGGCATCCGCGATGTCCCGCAAGAACTGATGGACGCCGGCAAGGCCTTCGGCTGCTCGCGTCGCCAATTGCTCTCAAGGATCGAACTGCCGCACGCCATGCCGAGCATCGCGGCCGGCATCACCCAGTGCATTATGCTGTCGCTGTCGATGGTGGTGATCGCGGCACTGGTCGGCGCCGACGGACTCGGCAAACCGGTGGTCAACGCACTGAACACTGCTGATATTGCGCTGGGCTTCGAAGCAGGCCTGGCAATCGTACTGCTGGCGATCATGCTCGACCGTATCTGCAAACAACCCGACGCCAAAGTAGGGGGTGACGCATGAGCATAATTCGCTTCGAAGACGTCGACGTAATCTTCTCCAAGGACCCGCGCGAGGCACTCAAGCTGCTCGATCAGGGCATGACCCGCAACGAGATCCTGAAGAAGACCGGTCAGATCGTCGGCGTGGAAAAAGCCACGCTGGACATCAACAAAGGCGAGATCTGCGTGCTGATGGGCCTCTCCGGCTCGGGCAAATCGAGCCTGCTGCGCTGCATCAACGGCCTCAACACCGTGAGCCGCGGCAAGCTGTTCGTCGAGCATGAAAACCGCCAGATCGATATCGCGTCCTGCACGCCCGCCGAGCTGAAGATGATGCGCACCAAGCGTATTGCGATGGTGTTCCAGAAGTTCGCCCTGATGCCTTGGCTGACGGTGCGCGAGAACATCAGTTTCGGCCTGGAGATGCAGGGCCGACCGGAGAAGGAACGCAAGAAACTGGTCGACGAGAAACTCGAACTGGTCGGCCTGACCCAATGGCGCAACAAGAAGCCTGATGAGCTATCCGGCGGCATGCAGCAGCGCGTCGGCCTCGCCCGCGCGCTGGCGATGGACGCCGATATTCTGCTGATGGACGAACCGTTCTCGGCGCTCGACCCGCTGATCCGCCAGGGTCTGCAGGACGAATTGCTGGAACTGCAACGCAAGTTGAGCAAGACCATCGTGTTTGTGAGCCACGACCTCGATGAAGCCCTCAAACTGGGCAGCCGCATCGCGATCATGAAGGACGGCCGGATCATCCAGTACAGCGTGCCGGAAGAAATCGTCCTCAACCCGGCGGACGACTACGTGCGGACCTTTGTCGCCCACACCAATCCGCTCAACGTGCTCTGCGGCCGCAGCCTGATGCGCACGCTGGACAAGTGCAAACGCATCAACGGCTCGGTGTGCCTCGATCCCGGCGGCGATTCGTGGCTGGACCTGGCCGAAGGCAACACCATAAAAGGCGCCCGGCAGAACGGTTCAGTACTGAACCTGCAGAACTGGGCACCTGGCCAAGCGGTGGAAGGCCTGGAGCGCAAGCCGACGCTGGTGGACTCGAACATCGGCATGCGTGACGCGCTGCAGATCCGTTATCAGACCGGCAACAAGCTGGTGCTGCACGATAACAATCATGTGGTGGGGATCCTCGGCGACAGCGAGCTGTATCACGCGTTGTTGGGCAAGAACCTCGGTTAAGGCGGGATAAAAAAAGGGATCGCGGTGAGCGATCCCTTTTTTATTGGGTCAGGGAAAAGCCCCTCACCCTAGCCCTCTCCCAGAGGGAGAGGGGACCGATCGGGGGATGCTGCAGATCTGCACCGACCTGATCTTGCTTTATCGAATCCATAATCGACTCGATCTCTCAGGTCGATGTATGACGCTAGACATCTCGGTCAGCTCCCTCTCCCTCCGGGAGAGGGCTGGGGTGAGGGTCAGCTTTTGACTTTAGCTATAAACCCGCCCCAACAACTGCCGATGGCTCTCGAACTGATCGAGCACATCCCGGGTAATCTGCTCCGGCGTAAAGCCCATCAAGTCGTAATCCTGACTGCCATTGTGCAGATACACCTCGGCCCGGTAATAACGCTGGCGCGCTTCATCCGATTGCGCCGATTCGGTCGGAGTCGCCAGATAGCCGTCCAGGCTCACTTCATAAACGAAAGGGTTGCCCTCTTCCATTTCGACCCGCACACCCATGCAACGCTTGGCCTTGCCCAACAGCGTCTGCACTTCAATCCCCTGATTGCGCAATTGTGCGGCCGCATCCTCCAGCGCCGGGGTGACATGTTTGTCCATGAAGCGCTGCACCACCGATTGGCTCGGCTGCAGATCCAGCTGAGTCAGGCGCTCGCTGAAACCACGGCGTCCGCGCTCGGCCAGTTGCGCTTGCTCCTGTTCGATCTGCACGTCCTGGCGCATCGCCTTGTGCAGGCCGAACATGAAGCAGATCAGCACCACCGAGAACGGCAGGCCGGCCAGCACGACCATGGTCTGCATGGCTTCGAAGTTGCCGGCGAACAGCAGGCCAATGGTCACCAGCGTGATTACCACCGACCAGAAAATCCGCAGCCAGTGCGGTGCGTCTTCATCGACGTTACCGCCCTTGCACGACAGGTTCGCCATCATCACCGCGCCGGAGTCGGCCGGGGTCAGGAACAGCACGAAGCCGACGAAGATCGACACACCGATGACGACTTTCGACGCCGGGTAATGCTCAAGCAACTGATAAATCGCCATCGACGGCTGTTCCAGCGCCGTCTTGCCCAACTCCACCGCGCCCTGATTCATCACCAGATCCAGCGCTGAGTTACCGAAGATCGACAGCCACGCCAAGGTGAAGCCCAGCGGAATCAGCAGCACGCCAGCGACCAGTTCCCGCACGCTGCGGCCACGGGAAATCCGCGCGATGAACATGCCCACGAATGGCGCCCAGGAAATCCACCATGCCCAGTAGAACAGGGTCCACAGCCCGAGCCAGCGGTCGGACTTGGCGCTGTCGCCTTCATAGACGTACAGGTCGAAAGTCTTCAACACGACGCCGTTGAGGTAGTCACCGATGTTCTGCACAAAGCCGTTGAGCAAGTGCAGGGTCGGGCCGAACAACAGGACGAAAATCAGCAGGCCGCTGAACAGCACGATGTTCAGGTTGGACAGGCGACGAATGCCGTTTTCCACACCCGACACGGCGGCGATGGTCGCCACGGTGCTCATGACGATGATGACGATCAGCAGGTTGGTGTTGCTGTGCTCCATGCCGAACAGGTTCTCCAGCCCGGACGACACTTGCAGCGAGCCAATCCCCAGGTTGGTCACCAGACCCAGCAGCGTTACGAACATGCCGAAGCCGTCTACCGCGTGCCCGGCCGCGCCCTTGACCCAGCGCTCGCCGACCAGCGGATACAGTGCCGAACGCAGCGCCAGCGGCTGGTTATGCCGATAGGCAAAATACGCCACGGCCAGACCGACCAGTGCGTAGATCGCCCAGCCGTGCAGGCCCCAGTGCAGGAACGTCAGTTGCACTGCCTGCCGCGCGGCCAGGTTGCTGGCCGACGTGCCTTCCGGCGGATTGAAATAGTGATCCAGCGGCTCGGACGCGCCGAAGTACAACAGCGAAATGCCGATGCCTGACGAGAACAGCATCCCCGCCCAGGCGCCGTAACTGAAATCCGGGGTGTCGTCCTTGCTGCCCAGTTTGAGTTTGCCGTACGAGGAAAACGCCAGGCCGACCACGAACACCAGGTAGGCGGCGATCACCACCATGTAGTACCAGCCGAAGCTGCGCGACAACCAGGCCTGGGCCATCCCCAACATTCTGCCGGCCTCTTGCGGGGCGATGATCAGAATGGCGGTCAACAACAGAATCAGCGCGGTCGAGGTGTAGAACACCCAACCGTTGACCGTCACCTTCTCGGGCGGGGTCTTTATTAGCGAGGCAGAACTCATGGCACAAATGCTCCAGGCAGTGCGAGAGAAGAACACAAGGCATCACGGAACCCGACCAATCGGTTAGTTGGCAGCCGACCGGCGGGTGATATAAAGACACTCCGAAAAAAGCCCGAACCTGCCGAAATGGCGTTACGTATTCGCTTTCGTGGCCAGAGGTGCCGGACGTTCATCCGAAACCTGGCCCCGAGCGTCTTGCCCTTTCAACACGTCCTTCGAATCACGAACCGCGCCATGCCCCACGCAGGTTTCGAGCCGTTTCAGGTGTCGTTTTTTATCGTCATCACGCGTAGGAATTTTCTGTAGGCAGCGACGAATTGTCGCAGATCTTATTCTTTGTTGATTGAACGTTCAATCAAAACAAAATAGACTGGCCCTCAATCCGATCGGCGTCATTCGCCCCTCGGAAGGCCTAAGGAGATGTGCAAGATGCCCAAGGTCGGTATGCAACCCATCCGCCGCCAACAACTGATCGAAGCCACTTTGCAGGCCGTCGATCAGGTCGGAATGGGGGACGCCAGCATTGCGCTGATCGCCCGTTTGGCCGGTGTCTCGAATGGCATCATCAGTCATTACTTTCAGGACAAGAACGGCCTGATCGCCGCCACGATGCGGTACCTGATGACCGCCCTCAGCGAGAGCGTCACCGCGCGCCGTCAGGCGCTGGCAGATGACAGCCCACGGGCGCATCTGCAGGTGATCATCGAAGGCAACTTCGACGCCAGCCAGGTCAATGGCCCGGCAATGAAAACCTGGCTGGCCTTCTGGGCCACCAGCATGCACCAGCCGTCTTTGCACAGGTTGCAGCGGATCAACGATCACCGTCTGTATTCCAACCTGTGCTGCCAGTTCCGCCGTGTGCTGCCGCTCGAAGATGCGCGCAGTGCGGCCCGGGGTCTGGCAGCGTTGATTGACGGCTTGTGGTTGCGCGGCGCGCTGTCGGGAGACGCTTTCGACACGGCGCAGGCGCAACAGATCGCTTACGAATACATGGATTTCCAATTGGCCAAGCAGGTGAGCTAGAGCACACAGAAACGCTCAGCCCCTGAACTCCACCGCAGCGTCATCGCGGTGGTCAACGCCAACCACCAATGCACTTGCGAGGACACTATGGCCCGTTTCGAACTGCAAAAACTCTACATCGATGGCGCGTATACCGATGCCGGCAGCGACGCCACCTTCGAAGCCATCAACCCGGCGAACGGTGAAGTCCTCGCACTGGTGCAGCGTGCGACCAAGGACGACGTCGAGCGCGCCGTGGTCAGCGCCGAAAAGGGTCAGAAAATCTGGGCCGCGATGACCGCCATGGAGCGTTCGCGCATCCTGCGTCGCGCCGTCGACATCCTGCGCGAGCGCAACGATGAACTGGCCGCGCTGGAAACCCTGGACACCGGCAAATCCTTCTCCGAAACCAAATACGTCGACATCGTCACCGGCGCCGACGTGCTGGAATACTACGCAGGCCTGGTGCCCGCCATCGAAGGCGAGCAGATCCCGCTGCGTGACACCTCTTTCGTTTACACCCGTCGCGAGCCGCTGGGTGTGGTCGCCGGTATCGGCGCGTGGAACTACCCGATCCAGATCGCGCTGTGGAAATCCGCTCCAGCCCTGGCGGCCGGTAACGCGATGATCTTCAAGCCAAGCGAAGTCACCTCGTTGACCACCCTGAAACTGGCCGAGATCTACACCGAAGCCGGCGTGCCGAACGGCGTGTTCAACGTCCTGACCGGCAGCGGCCGCGAAGTCGGCACCTGGCTGACCGAGCACCCGCGCATCGAAAAAATCTCCTTCACCGGCGGCACCGACACCGGCAAGAAAGTCATGGCCAGCGCCTCGGCTTCGTCGCTGAAAGACGTGACCATGGAACTGGGCGGCAAGTCGCCGCTGATCATCTTTGACGACGCCGACCTCGATCGCGCCGCCGATACCGCGATGATGGCCAACTTCTACAGCTCCGGTCAGGTCTGCACCAACGGCACTCGCGTGTTCGTACCGGCGCACCTGAAAGCTGCGTTCGAAGCCAAGATCGTTGAACGCGTTGCACGCATCCGCGTCGGCAACCCGGAAGACGAAAACACCAACTTCGGCCCGCTGGTCAGCTTCGCCCATATGGAAAGCGTGCTGGCCTATATCGAAAAAGGTAAAGAACAAGGCGCCCGCGTCCTGTGCGGCGGCGGTCGTCTGACCGACGGCGAATTCGCCAAAGGCGCGTTCGTTGCACCGACCGTGTTCACCGATTGCAGCGACGACATGACCATCGTCCGCGAAGAAATCTTCGGCCCGGTCATGGCGATCCTCTCCTACGAAACCGAAGAAGAAGTGATCCGCCGCGCCAACGACACCGACTTCGGCTTGGCCGCCGGTATCGTCACCAAAGACCTGAACCGCGCCCACCGCGTGATTCATCAACTGGAAGCCGGTATCTGCTGGATCAACGCCTGGGGCGAGTCCGACGCGAAAATGCCGGTCGGCGGCTACAAGCAGTCGGGCGTGGGCCGTGAGAACGGGATCAGCTCGCTGAATAACTTCACCCGGATCAAATCGGTACAGGTCGAGCTGGGCGATTACGTCTCGGTGTTCTGATCTGCCGCAACGCTGAAGTCGGGGCCCTTGTGGCGAGGGAGCTTGCTCCCGCCGGGCTGCGAAGCGGCCCCGACTGCAGACACCGCAGTTATCCAGACAGAACTCAGTTGCAGGCTTTGCGACTGCTGCGCAGCCGAGCGGGAGCAAGCTCCCTCGCCACAGCAAGTGGCCACTCGGCAGCCTGACCACATTTAAAGAGGGTGCATTCAATGTCCCAAGAATTCGATTACATCATCATAGGTGCCGGCTCGGCCGGTAACACCCTGGCGACCCGTCTGACTGAAGACGAAGGCGTCACCGTTCTGCTGCTCGAAGCCGGGGGCCCGGATTACCGCCTCGACTTCCGCACGCAGATGCCCGCCGCGCTGGCGTTCCCGCTGCAGGGTCGTCGCTACAACTGGGCCTATGAAACCGATCCAGAGCCACATATGGACGGTCGCCGGATGGAATGCGGTCGCGGCAAGGGCCTCGGCGGTTCTTCGCTGATCAACGGCATGTGCTACATCCGTGGCAACGCCATGGACTACGACGGCTGGGCGAAACTGCCGGGCCTGGAAGACTGGTCGTACCTCGATTGCCTGCCGTACTTCCGCAAAGCCGAAACCCGTGACATCGGCCCGAACGATTACCACGGTGGCGAAGGCCCGGTCAGCGTGACCACGCCGAAAGCCGGCAACAACCCGCTGTTCCACGCCATGGTTGAAGCCGGCGTGCAGGCCGGTTACCCGCGTACCGAAGACCTCAACGGTTACCAGCAGGAAGGCTTCGGCCCGATGGACCGCACCGTGACGCCGAACGGCCGCCGTGCTTCCACCGCCCGTGGCTACCTCGACATCGCCAAAAAACGCTCGACCCTGACCATCGTCACCCACGCCCTGACCGACAAGATTCTGTTTGAAGGCAAGCGTGCGGTCGGCGTGCGTTACCTGATCGGCGACGCAGAAGAGCGCGTTGAAGCCAAGGCGCGCAAAGAAGTGCTGCTGTGCTCCGGCGCCATCGCTTCGCCGCAGATTCTGCAGCGCTCCGGCGTCGGCCCGGCGAAACTGCTGGAAAGCCTCGACATTCCGGTGGTTCACGACCTGCCGGGCGTCGGTGAAAACCTGCAGGATCACCTTGAGCTGTACCTGCAATACGCCTGCACCCAACCGGTCTCGCTGTACCCGTCGCTGCTCTGGTACAACCAGCCGGCGATCGGTGCCGAGTGGCTGTTCAACGGCACCGGCATCGGTGCCAGCAACCAGTTCGAGGCCGGCGGTTTCATTCGTTCGCGTCCGGAATTCGAGTGGCCGAACATCCAGTACCACTTCCTGCCGGTGGCGATTAACTACAACGGCAGCAACGGTGTGAAAGAACACGGTTTCCAGGCGCACATGGGTTCCATGCGCTCGCCGAGCCGTGGCCGCGTCCAGGTCAAATCCAAGGACCCGCGCCAGCACCCGAGCATCCTGTTCAACTACATGGCTACCGAGCAGGACTGGCAGGAATTTCGCGACGGCATCCGCCTGACCCGCGAAATCATGCAGCAGCCGGCACTGGACGCGTTCCGTGGTCGCGAAATCAGCCCGGGCATCGAAGTGCAAACCGATGAGCAGCTCGACAAGTTCATCCGCGAGCACGCCGAAACCGCGTTCCACCCGTCCTGCTCGTGCAAGATGGGCACCGACGAGATGGCCGTGGTCGATGGCGAAGGTCGTGTGCACGGCATGCAGAGCCTGCGCGTGGTCGATGCCTCGATCATGCCGATCATCACCACCGGCAACCTCAACGCACCGACGATCATGATGGCGGAGAAAATCGCCGACAAGATCCGTGGTCGCAAACCGCTGCCGCGCAGCAACGCTGCGTACTACGTCGCGAACGGCGCGCCGGTCAAAGGCAAGCCGATGCGGGATATCACACCGGTTACCCAGTAAGTCGTAAGACCTAGGCGCGACCTTCGCGAGCAGGCTCGCTCCCACATTGGAATGCATTTCAACTGTGGGAGCGAGCCTGCTCGCGAAGGGGCCCTCAGATTCAGCACAAATTCCCCCGCTGCACAGTAAAACCTCCTACACCCCCTCTTCACTTGATCCTACCCCCACGCGGGCCTACTCTAGACCTCGCTCAACCGTTTCACCCCTCCCCGCTGTCGCCCTGCCGCTACTCCATTACAAGGAGGTTCCCGAATGTTCGATTTCCACCCCCAGCTCAAGCAGCGCTTCGCTGCCTTGCGCACGGGCGCTGAATTTTTTTCCCTGCGGTATGTGCGCGAGTCCGGGCAGTATCTGTCGGTGCGCAAGAACGTCGCCGAACCGCCGAGCCTGCGCCGCGACGAAGGGGCGATGCTCACCGTGCGGGTCAATGGCGTCGAAGCCTACGCGGCGACCAACGATCTTTCGCAACAGGGCCTGCAAGCTGCCGTCGAACGCGCCGAGCAACAGGCCCGGCGGCTCAAGCCGCACGCCTTGCTCGATCTGCGCGAGCAGCCGGTTTCCAGCGATCGCGCCGATTATTTTTCGCCTAACCTCAAACAGCCCTTCCCGTCCCTGAGCGAATGCTTCGAGCTGCTCGGCGCGGAATCCGCCTCGGTGCCCAAGGATGAGCGCCTGGTCAATTGGCAAGTGAGCATCGGCATCACTCACGTCGAGCAGATTTATTTGAGCAGCGCTGGCGCCGAACTGCGTCAGGCCCAGCGCTTCGTCTATCCGGGCCTCGACGTCACGGCCTACGACGGCAACGACAGCCAGACCCGTAGCCTGGGCCGGGAGAATTTCGGCCAACAGGGTGGCGCCGATGTCATCAGCCGTTGCGGACTGGTCGGTGCCGGCCCGCAAGTGGCCGATCAGGCCCTGCAACTGCTGCTCGCGCCGAACACCCCGCAAGGCCCGCGCGATCTGCTGCTGATGCCCGATCAGATGATGCTGCAGATCCACGAGTCCATCGGCCACCCGCTGGAGCTCGACCGGATCCTGGGTGATGAGCGCAATTACGCCGGCACCAGTTTCGTCAAAACCAGCGATTTCGGCAGCCTGCAATACGGCTCCAGGCTGCTCAACGTAACCTTCGATCCGGACATTCCCGAAGAACTCGCCAGCTACGGCCATGACGACGACGGCACTGCGGCCAGCAAGCAATTCCTGATTCGCGACGGCCTGCTGCTGCGGCCACTGGGCGGAGCGCTGTCGCAATATCGCGCCGGCCTCGATGGCGTCGCCAACAGCCGCGCCTGCGGCTGGAACCGCCCGCCGATCGACCGCATGGCCAACCTCAACATCGAGCCCGGCGATCAGAGCCTGGAGCAGATGATCGGCGGTATCGAGCACGGCATTCTGATGAGCACCAACCGTTCGTGGTCGATCGACGATGCGCGCAACAAATTCCAGTTCGGCTGCGAATGGGGCCAGCTGATCGAGAACGGTGAACTTAAAGGCGTGGTGAAAAATCCCAACTACCGGGCGATTTCCGCGCACTTCTGGAAGAGCCTGCGCGCCGTCGGCGATGCCAGCACCGTCAAGGTGCTGGGCACGCCGAACTGCGGCAAGGGCGAACCGAACCAGGTGATTCGCGTCGGCCACGCTTCGCCGGCCTGCGTATTCAGCAACATTGATGTGTTTGGGGGAGACGCCTGATGAGCATTTCGAAGCGTCAGTCCGACGCCTTCAAGGTCATGGTCAACTGGCTGCGCGACAGCGTGCGCGAGCCGGAACAGTTCACGCTCAGCTACGCCGCCGAAGCCTCGGCGTTCGTGCGCTTCAATCACGCCAAGGTGCGCCAGGCCGGGCAGGTGCAACAGGCCAACGTCGGCCTGAAACTGATCAACGACGGTCGCCACGCCGACCTGCAGATCACCTTGTCCGGGGATCAGGAAGCCGATTTGCAACGGCTCGCCGAGGGCCTGCAGCAATTGCGCGAAACCCTGCCGCTGCTGCCGCAGGATCCGTATCTGCTGCTCAATCACAACAGTTGGCAGAGCACGCACGTACAAGCGCATCCGCTGCCGGACACCGAAGATGTCGTCGGGCAAATCTGCGCCGCCGCTGAAGGTCTCGACCTGGTCGGTTTTTATGCTGCCGGTCCGATCAGCCGCGGTTTCGCCAGTTCCGCCGGCGCGTTCGGCTGGCATGAAGCCAACAGCTTCAATTTCGACTTCAGCCTGTTCCATGAAAATGGCGAAGCGGTGAAGGCCAGTTACGCCGGGCACGACTGGAGCGACGAGGGTTTCGCCAGGCGTTTCGCCCAAGCCCGCGAACAGCTTGAGTTTCTCGGCCGACCGTTACGCACCCTGGCGCCTGGTCAGTACCGTGCCTATCTGGCGCCGGCGGCGCTGGAAGAAATCATGGGCATGCTCAGTTGGGGCGGCTTTTCTGCGCAATCGATCGCCAGCAAGAGCAGTCCGTTGCAGAAGCTCTACGTCGGCGATCAGGCATTCAGCCCGTTGCTGTCGCTGGATGAGAAAGTCAGTGAGTCGCTGAGCCCGGCGTTCTCCGCCGAAGGCTATCCGCGCAGCGATCTGCGTCTGATCATCGAGGGCAAGGCCGGGGATCAACTGGTCGGCTCGCGCAGCGCTGCCGAATATGGTCTGGCGGCGAACGGTGCGGGCGGCGGCGAGATGCCCAGCGCGTTGAACATGGCGGCAGGTGATTTGTCGCAGCAAGAGATCCTCAAGCAGTTGGGCACCGGGCTGTACATCAGCAACCTGTGGTACCTGAACTACTCGGACCAACCGGCGGCGCGTATGACCGGCATGACCCGTTTCGCGACTTTCTGGGTCGAGAACGGCGAGATCCAGGCGCCGGTCAGCACCATGCGTTTCGATGACAGCGCCTACAACCTGCTCGGTTCGCAGCTGGAAGCGTTGACCACCGAGCGCGAACTGCTGCTGTCGGCGAGCACCTACAGCCAGCGCAATACCTCGTCGGCGTTGTTGCCGGGAGCGTTGGTCAGCCGACTGACCTTGACCCTGTAAATCGCCCCCCGGTGAGGGGGGGCACACTCAACTGTGGCGAGGGAGCTTGCTCCCGCTGGGTTGCGAAGCGACCCCAAAGCCGGAGCTCACGGTGTTCCAGTAATACCGCGCTGGCCGGATTCACGACGGCTGCGCCGCCGACCGGGAGCAAGCTCCCTCGCCACAGAGTTCCATTCAGACCGACAAGCCGGATTAACCACCTTCAGAGGTTCCATGCCCAACCGCCCGCCTCTCGACGCCATCACCGCACGCTGGTTGCCGTGGGTCGTCGCCATTGCGTTCTTCATGCAGTCCCTCGACGGGACCATCCTCAACACCGCGCTGCCGGCCATGGCCAGCGATCTCGCCGAAGACCCGTTGCGCATGCAGGGCGTGATCATCGCCTACATGCTCACCGTCGCCCTGTTGATCCCGGCGTCAGGCTGGATCGCCGACCGCTTCGGCACCAAGAAAATCTTCTTCGGTGCGATCCTGCTGTTCAGTTTCGGCTCGCTGCTCTGCGCCCTGTCCAGCAGCCTGAGCATGCTCATCGGGGCGCGGGTGATCCAGGGCCTCGGCGGTGCGCTGATGTTGCCGGTGGGGCGGCTGGTGGTGCTGCGCGCCTATCCGCGTTCGGAACTGGTGCGGATCATGGGTTTCATCACCATTCCCGGCCTGCTCGGCCCGCTGATCGGCCCGACCATGGGCGGCTGGATGGTGGAATACGTAACGTGGCACTGGATCTTCCTGATCAATCTGCCCGTCGGGGTCATCGGTTGTTATGCGGTGTGGAAATTCATTCCTGACCTGCGCGGCACGGAGCGCACGCGTTTCGATAGCCTCGGCTTTCTGCTGTTCGGCGCGGCGATGATCCTCATCACCATTGCCATGGAAGGCCTTGGCGAACTGCACTTGCCGCACCTGCGGGTGATGTTGCTGCTGTTCGCCGGCATGGCCTGTCTGGCGGCGTACTGGCTGCGCGCCGGGCATATCGAGAATCCGCTGTTCGCGCCGTCACTGTTCAAGACCCGCACCTTCGCCGTCGGCATTCTCGGCAACCTGTTCGCACGACTGGGCAGCGGTGCCCTGCCGTTTCTTGTGCCGTTGTTGCTGCAAGTGGCGTTGGGCTATTCGCCCTCGCAAGCCGGGATGAGCATGTTGCCGCTGGCCGCTGCGGCGATGATCGCCAAGTGGGTCGCCCGACCGCTGATCGAACGCCTCGGCTATCGCATCGTCCTCACCGGCAACACGCTGGCACTGGGGATCATGCTGGCGAGCATGGGCCTGGTCAGCGAGCAGACGCCGTACTGGCTGCTGCTGTGCCTGCTGGCGGTGCTGGGGGCGATCAATTCGCTGCAATTCACCGCGATGAACACCGTGACCCTGATCGACCTCGACGATGCCAGCGCCAGCAGCGGCAACAGTTTGCTCTCGGTGGTCGCGCAATTGTCGCTGAGCCTCGGCGTGGCCTGCGCCGGCGCGCTGCTCGGCGGCTTCACTGCCAAGGTCGGCAACGACGGCGTAGAAACCGTACTCGGCGCGTTCCAGCTGACCTTCGTTACGGTCGGCGTGATGGCGATGCTCGCGGCAACGATCTTCTCGCAGCTGTCGAAGGAAGACGGCCGGCGCGCTAAACGTCCACAAGAACACATCGAACACTGATTCCGCTGAAGGACTCCCTGTAGGAGCTGCCGAAGGCTGCGATCTTTTGATCTTGTTTTTTAAAGAAAAATCAAAAGATCGCAGCCTTCGGCAGCTCCTACAGGGGAGTGTGGTCCCTCACACAGACTGATCTCCAGTCAGAGAAACTCTGGGGCTGTTCGTCCAGAACTGTCGAGGAAACTGGCACGGGGCTGCTACACTGCGCGACATTTTGTTTTGCAGGCCAGTCCCGTGACCACCATCGCCACCGCTTTTAATACTCTGCCGCTGTCCGCCGCCATGCTGGCTAACCTCGAATCACTCGGTTATGCCCAGATGACGCCGATCCAGGCGCAGAGCTTGCCGGTGATCCTCAAGGGGATGGACCTGATCGCCCAGGCCAAGACCGGCAGCGGCAAGACCGCCGCGTTCGGCATCGGCCTGCTCAACCCGATCAATCCGCGCTACTTCGGTTGCCAGGCGCTGGTGATCTGCCCGACTCGTGAGCTGGCTGACCAGGTGGCCAAGGAAGTCCGTCGTCTGGCCCGCGCCGAAGACAACATCAAGGTCCTGACCCTCTGCGGTGGCGTGTCGTTCGGCCCGCAGATCGCTTCGCTGGAGCATGGCGCGCATATCATCGTCGGCACCCCGGGGCGCATTCAGCAGCACCTGCGCAAGGGTTCGCTGGTGCTCGATGGTCTGAACACGCTGATCCTCGACGAAGCCGACCGCATGCTCGACATGGGTTTCTACGACGCCATCGAAGACATCATCATCAAGACCCCGGAGCGTCGCCAGACTCTGCTGTTCTCCGCGACCTACCCGGTGGGCATCAAGCAACTGGCCTCGAAATTCATGCGCGATCCGCAGACCGTCAAGGCTGAAGCCTTCCACGACGACACGCAGATCGAACAGCGCTTCTACGAAATTTCCCCGGAAGAGCGCATGAGCGCAGTGACCAAAGTCCTGCACCACTTCCGTCCGGCGTCCTGCGTGGCGTTCTGCTTCACCAAGCAGCAAGTGCAGGAAACCGTTGATCACCTGACCGCCAAAGGCATTTCCGCCGTCGGCCTGCACGGCGATCTGGAACAGCGTGACCGCGATCAGGTGCTGGCGATGTTCGCCAACCGCAGCACCTCGGTGCTGGTTGCCACCGACGTCGCAGCCCGTGGTCTGGATATCGATGCGCTGGACATGGTGATCAACGTCGAGCTGGCGCGGGATTCGGAAATCCACATCCACCGCGTCGGCCGTACCGGTCGCGCGGGCGAGAAAGGCATTGCCATCAGCCTCGTCGCGCCGTCTGAGGCTCATCGTGCGCAAGCCATCGAACAACTGCAGAAAGCGCCACTGAACTGGGATCAGATCGACAACCTCAAGTCCCAGGGCCTGGCACCGCTGCAACCACCGATGACCACCCTGTGCATCGGCGCTGGCCGTAAAGACAAGGTGCGTCCAGGCGACATTCTTGGCGCATTGACTGGCGAAGCGGGCATTCCCGGTGCGCAGGTTGGCAAGATTGCGATCTTCGATTTCCAGGCCTATGTCGCTGTCGAGCGCACCGTGGCCATGCAGGCCTTGCAGCGTCTGAACGACGGCAAGATCAAGGGCCGCTCGTTGCGCGTACGCATTCTCTAAGCGATCTTCCATCCAAAGGAGATCCCCTGTGGGAGCGAGCCTGCTCGCGAATGCAATCGGTCAGTCGACATCATTGTTGAATGACACAGCGCTTTCGCGAGCAGGCTCGCTCCCACAGTTTGTGTTGTAGCGAGCCACCAAGAGGACACCGTTTTGCGCTCTACCGAAGTCGTGATCATTGGCGCTGGCGCCGCCGGCTTGATGTGTGCCCTGACTGCCGCCGGGCGCGGGCGTCAGGTGTTGCTGCTTGACCACGCGAACAAGGCGGGGAAGAAAATCCTCATGTCCGGCGGTGGCCGCTGCAATTTCACCAACATGTACACCGAACCGAGCAATTTCCTCTCGCAGAATCCGCATTTCTGCAAATCCGCGCTGGCGCGTTACACCCAGTGGGATTTCATCGGTCTGGTCGGCAAACACGGCGTCCCGTACCACGAGAAGAAACTCGGCCAGCTGTTCTGCGATAACAAATCCAGCGACATCCTCGAAATGCTCCTGACCGAGTGCGATCAGGCCGGTGTCGAACTGCACCTCGACACGTCGATCCAGACTATCGAGAAGGTCGAAAGCGGTTACTTGCTCGACACCACCCTCGGTCAGGTTCAATGCCAGTCGCTGGTGATCGCCACGGGCGGCTTGTCGATCCCGACGCTGGGCGCCACCGGGTTCGGTTATCAGGTCGCTAAACAGTTCGGCCATGAACTGCTGCCGACCCGCGCCGGACTGGTGCCGTTCACCATCACCGACCAGCTCAAGGATTTGTGCACAGAGCTGTCCGGCACCTCGGTGGATTGCCTGGTCAGTTGCAACGAGCAGAGCTTTCGCGAAAACATCCTGTTCACTCACCGCGGCCTCAGCGGCCCGGCGATCCTGCAGATTTCCTCGTTCTGGGAGCCCGGCGACACAGTGGAGATCAATCTGCTGCCGGACCACGATGCGGCGACGTGGCTGCAAGAGCAAGTCGCCGAACGTCCGAACAGCGAGTTGAAAACCTTGCTTGGCGAAATCTTCACCAAGAAGATGGCCAATCTGCTGGCGGACAACTGGTTTGTCTCCAAACCGATGAAGCAGTACACCCACGCTGAACTGGCGCAGATTGCCGAGAAGCTTGGCAGCTGGAAGGTTGTGCCGGCGGGGACTGAAGGCTATCGCACGGCTGAGGTGACTCTGGGTGGCGTCGATACCCGCGAAGTGTCCTCGAAGACCATGGAATCGCTGAAAAGCCCGGGCCTGTATTTCATCGGCGAAGTGCTCGACGTCACCGGGCACCTGGGCGGCTTCAACTTTCAGTGGGCCTGGGCCTCCGGCTACGCCGCTGCGCAGTACGTTTGATCCAACACAAATCACAACTGTGGGAGCGAGCCTGCTCGCGAATGCGGTATATCAGTCGACATATCTGTTGAATGACACTCCGCTTTCGCGAGCAGGCTCGCTCCCACAGTGGTTTGTGGTGTAAGTAAAAGGAACACTTTTTGCTGTCAGATGTGCTCGGCGCCATTGCGTCGGCGTCATTACTGGCTCAATTTAGCGGCATCGCCTCGGAAGGCCTTCGCACTTCATGTCCTCGACCTCGTTTCGTCAGTCTTTGCGGCGCCTGTGGGCGCTGGATAAATTCAGCTACAGCGTGCGGGTATTCATCGCCCTGACCGGCAGCATGGCGCTGTGCTGGTATCAGGATGAAATGGGCCTGCTGATCCCGTTGTTCCTCGGCATCATCGCCAGCGCCCTGGCCGAAACCGACGACAGTTGGCAGGGCCGCCTCAACGCCCTCGCCGTGACGCTGGTGTGTTTCAGCATCGCCGCGCTGTCGGTGGAGCTGCTTTTCCCCTACCCGATCATTTTCGCCGTGGCCCTGGCGCTGGCCAGTTTCGGCCTGACCATGCTCGGTGCGCTGGGCGAGCGTTACGGCGCGATCGCCTCGGCGACGCTGATTCTGTCGGTGTACACGATGATCGGCGTCGATCAGCGCGGCGGCGCGGTCACCGATTTCTGGCACGAACCGATGCTGCTGGTCGCTGGCGCGGCGTGGTATGGCCTGCTGTCGGTACTGTGGCAGGCACTGTTTTCCAATCAACCGGTGCAGCAAAGCCTGGCGCGACTGTTCCGCGAGCTGGGCCTTTACCTGAAGTTGAAATCCTCGTTGTTCGAGCCGATCCGGCAGATGGACGTCGAAGCCCGCCGCCTCGAACTGGCGCAACAGAATGGCCGGGTGGTCGCCGCACTGAACACCGCCAAGGAAATCATCCTGCACCGGGTCGGCAACGGTCGACCGGGCTCGAAAGTCAGCCGGTATCTGAAGCTGTACTTCCTCGCGCAGGACATCCACGAACGCGCCAGTTCGTCGCACTACCCTTACAACGCGCTGGCCGAGGCGTTCTTCCACAGCGACGTGCTGTTCCGCTGCCAGCGCCTGCTGCGTCAGCAAGGCAAGGCTTGCCGGGCATTGGCGGAGTCGATCCAGATGCGCCAGCCGTTCATTTATGACGCCAGTTTCGCCGAAGCCCTGAACGACCTGCATGCCTCCCTCGAGCACTTGCGCATCCAGAGCAACCCGGCATGGCGCGGCCTGCTGCGCTCGTTGCGCGCACTGGCGGCCAACCTCGGCACCCTCGACCGCTTGCTCAGCGATGCCAGCAACCCAGACGCCCTGGCCGATGCTACCGACAGCAGCCTGCTCGACCGCTCACCGCGCAATCTCAAGGACGTTTGGATTCGCCTGCGCACGCAACTGACGCCCACCTCGCTGCTGTTCCGCCATGCCCTGCGCCTGCCGCTGGCGCTGAGCATCGGCTACGGCATGGTGCACCTGATTCACCCGTCGCAAGGCTACTGGATCATCCTCACCACGCTGTTCGTCTGCCAGCCGAACTACGGCGCCACCCGGCGCAAACTCGGCCAGCGGATCATCGGCACGGCCATTGGCCTGACGGTGGCGTGGGCGCTCTTCGATCTGTTCCCCAACCCAGTGGTGCAATCGTGCTTCGCCATCGCTGCCGGGGTGGTGTTCTTCACCAACCGCACCACCCGCTACACCCTGGCGACGGCGGCGATCACCATCATGGTGCTGTTCTGCTTCAATCAGGTCGGCGATGGCTACGGGCTGTTTCTGCCACGGCTGTTCGATACCCTGCTGGGCAGTCTGATCGCCGGGCTGGCGGTATTCCTGTTCCTGCCGGACTGGCAGGGCCGGCGCCTGAACAAAGTGCTGGCCAACACCCTGACCTGCAACAGCATCTACCTGCGCCAGATCATGCAGCAATACGCCGCGGGCAAGAGCGACGACCTCGCCTATCGCCTCGCCCGACGCAACGCGCACAACGCCGATGCGGCGCTGTCGACGACGCTGGCGAACATGCTGATGGAGCCGGGGCATTTCCGAAAGGAAGCCGATGTCGGTTTCCGTTTCCTGGTGCTCTCGCACACCCTGCTCAGTTACCTGTCCGGGCTCGGCGCACACCGCGAAACGCAGCTGCCAGCCGAAGTGCGTGAGCACTTGATCGAGGGCGCCGGGGTGAAACTGGCGAGCAGCATCGACGAAATCGCCCAAGGCCTCGCGAGCAAGCAGCCGATTGCGATTCAGAGTGATGAAGAGGAAGCACTGGCCAATGAACTGGAGCAGATGCCGGAGGAGATCGATGAAGGCCAGCGACTGGTACAGACGCAATTGGCGCTGATCTGCCGGCAGTTGGGGCCGCTTCGGACGTTGGCGGCGCATTTGATCAAAGACACCAGCGAGGTCAGTGCTGGCTGACATGGCGTCATCGCGAGCAGGCTCACTCCTACAGGGGAACGCATTCCAACTGTAGGAGTGAGCCTGCTCGCGATAGGGCCATCAGCCCCACAATAAATTCCAGCTCAGCCCTCACATTCCATGCCGCCGCAATAACTTCTCGTAGGTCCCGTCAGCCTTCATCGCTGCAATCGCTCGATCAAACCCGGCGACAATCTGCTCATGCTGCGGACTCTTCAGGCTGACCAGTATGTGCAGGCTGTTCTCACTCAGCGGCTTGGGTAAAAACTCCACCGAATTGCGCACCTTGGCCGATTCCCGCGCCAGGTAATACTTCGCGACGTATTCGTCTTCCAGCGTCAGCTTGACCCGATCGGCCGAGAGCATGCGCACGCCCATGGCGAAGTTGTGCACAGGGACTTTCTGCATCGCCGTGTCGGCATCGAACGGTGCGGAATAGGCATACCCGCGCACCACCGCAATCGGGTAGGTGTGCAGTTGCTCGAGGTTGCTGTAGTCGATGGGCGCATCCTTGCGCTTGAGGAAGCGAATGCGGTTGATCAGGTACTCGCCGGAAAACTGGCCGATCTGCGTGCGCTCGTCGTTGTACCAGGCGTTGACCAGCACGTCGTAACGCCCTTCGCCAATCCCCAGCAACGCCCGCGCCCACGGCACTTGCTCGTAACCGCTGGCATAACCGGCGCGCGCCAGTGCGGTGCTGACAATGTCAGTGGCCAGGCCACCGTTGATCAGCGCATCGTCGGTAAACGGCGGCCAGTTATCGAACACCAGCCGCAGCTTTTGCGCTGCAGCATCCTGGCCGAGCAACAGCAGTCCGATCAAAGCAACGGCTTGAAGCAATCGCAGCATGCTTGAACATCCTCAGCGGGCATCCGCCCGACGTGGTTTCACGTCAAAATCCAAGGCCCCTTACCGGCAAAACCCAAGCATTGAACATTAGCTCATGGGAGCCAGTACGCAGTGCTCTTGAGCAGATTACACAAAGTCGCAGGCGCCGCGAGAAAGGAATGATGGCATTTTGACCTTTATCACAGACTGTTGCGCCATACAGACATACGGCGCCGCTGCGCTTAGTATCGGGCGACGTATTCAAGGAATCGAAAGATGACAATCGAGTGGATCTGCAAACATCACAGCGATCTGGGCAAAGAGCAGTTGTACGCGCTATTGAAACTGCGCTCGGACGTGTTCGTGGTCGAACAGAAATGCGCCTACCCGGACCTCGACGGCCAGGATCTGGAAGGCGATACCTACCATCTGATGGGTTGGGAGGACGATCAGTTGATGGCTTATCTGCGCCTGCTCGATCCGGAATCCCAGGGTGGTGACGTGGTGATTGGCCGGGTGATCACCGCCCCTGCCGGTCGCGGTAAAGGGCTGGGCCACGCGATGATGGAACAGGCGCTGAAACAGGCCGGGAAGCACTGGCCGCAGGTGCCGATCTATCTGTCGGCGCAGGCGCATTTGCAAGGGTATTACGGCAAATACGGGTTTGAAGTGGCGGGTGAGGAATATCTGGAGGATGGCATTCCTCACATCGGGATGCGTCGCGCCTGAACAGCCCCTCACCCTAACCCTCTCCCAGAGGGAGAGGGGACTGACCTTGGTGTCTTGGGCCATGCGGCGACCTGAAAAACAGTGTCGATTATGGATTCAACAGCATTCGCTCACGTCGGTGAAATTCTACAATTTCCCCCGATCGGCTCCCTCTCCCTCTGGGAGAGGGCTGGGGTGAGGGGCTTTTTCAGGGATACTCAAGAACAGCCTTGATCTGCCGCAAATTTCGTTCGATCCACCCGCGATCAATCGCCCCCCACTCGCGAATCCGATAGCGCCCGGCATGATTGCGTGCGCCCTCTTCCTGCTCGAATTCACAGATGATATCCAGATCGGCCAGCGCGGCGATGGTGTCCTGCGCCGTGCGTCGGGGCATGCCGGTGACTTCGGTCAGCGCCGGCACGCAGGGCGCCAGACCGCTGTCGATCAGATAGGCCACGTAGAGACGGCGGTAGAAACTGCTTTTGGTCTTGCTGACGTCCATCCAAACACTCCCAACGTTAGAAGATCGCAGCCTTCGGCAGCCTGCAAAAGATCGCATTCCAACTGTAGAAGCTGCCGGAGGCTGCGATCTTTTGATTTTTATTGCATATCCCGCCACGTCAGGTACACGCGCAGATCGAATTCGATCTGGTGATACCCCGGCAGCATGTGCTCGCACAGTTTATAGAACGCCTTGTTGTGGTCCGATTCCTTGAAGTGCGCCAGCTCGTGCACCACGATCATCTTCAGAAAGTCCGGCGCGGCGTCCTTGAACAGCGAGGCGATGCGGATTTCCTTGTTGGCCTTGAGCTTGCCGCCCTGCACCCGCGAGACCGTGGTGTGCAGACCGAGGGCGCGGTGGGTCAGGTCGAGGCGATTGTCGAACAGCACCTTGTCGATGGCCGGCGCGTTGCGCATGTACTGCTGTTTGAGATCCAGCGCGTAGCTGTACAACGCCTTGTCGCTCTGCACGTCATGGCGTCCCGAGTAGCGCTGATCCAGGTAATCACCCAGCCGCCCCTCGGCGATCAGTTGGCGCACCTGATCCTGTAAACGCTCGGGATAGGCCTGGAGGTACTTCAAGACAGTCATGGACGGGCAGCACGGCTCGGAAAAAGGTGCGCCAGTGTAGCGAATTCAACCGGCCAGCGCGCTCCAGTCGAACGGCTCGGCAAAGCGGGCCGCGTCCTCGGCGACCAAGGGTCGCGCCACCAGGAAACCTTGCACGTACTCGCAGCCATGGGCTTGCAGCCACCGGTATTGCTCGACGGTTTCCACCCCTTCGGCGATCACCAGCAGGCCGTATTGCTTGCACAGGTCGATGACCATGCGCACCAGCGCAGCATCACGTGGCGAGTCCGGCAGGCGCGCGATGAGGTGGCGGTCGAGCTTCAGCGTGTCCAGCTCCAGATCACGCAGATGCGCCAGCGAGCATGATCCGGAACCGAAATCATCCAGCGCCACGCGCACCCCGAGATGACGCAGCAGCCGCAGTTGCTTGCGCGTCTCGTCCGGGTTTTGCATCAACGCTTCCTCGGTGACCTCGACTTCCAGTTGCCGTGGCTGCAGCCCATGGCGCTCCATGACCTGACGCAACTCGGTGACCAGATTCGGCAAGCCGAACTGGGTGTTGCTCAGGCTCACGCCGAGCACCAGATCCTCGGCGAACAGCGCTGCCCAGGCTTTGCGCTGGCCGGCGCCCCGGTGATAGATCCAGCTGCCGAGGCGGCTGATCAACCGCGCTTCTTCCAGCAACGGCAGAAACAGTCCCGGCGGCACATCGCCGACGCTCGGATGCTGCCAGCGCAGCAACGCTTCGAACCCCCGAGTCTGCCCGCTACCGATCGCCACCTGCGGCTGATAGACCAGATTGAAATCGCGGTTTTCGATGGCCTCGCGCACGCTGTCTTCCAGCATCAGGCGCGAGCGTGCGCGGCCGTTCATCTCATGATCATAAAAGCGATATTGCTGACGCCCGGCCCGCTTGGCTTCGTACATGGCAATGTCCGAGGCGCGCAGCAAACCGTCGAGGTGGCGGCCGCAGTCGGGATAGGTGGCGATGCCGATGCTGGCGCCAAGGACAATATCCAGACCTTCGATCTGCTGACAGACCGACACCCGCTCGATGAGCTTCTCGGCAATCTTCGCCGCTTGCTCGGGGAATTCAAGATCCAGCAGCGCAGTGAACTCATCGCCGCCCATGCGCGCCAGGATATCGAACGGCCGCAGGCACGCCTTCAACTGTTCGGAAACCCAGCGCAACACGCGGTCGCCGGCATCATGGCCGAGGGAATCGTTGACCCGCTTGAAGCCGTCGAGATCGAGGTAGAGCAACACCCAGCTACTGTCGCTGCGTTCGCCGCGCAACAGCAGGTTTTCCACGGTCTGGTAGAAACCCCGCCGGTTGAGCAGGCCGGTCAGAGGGTCGGTCACTGCCTGGAATTCCAGTTGCTGGTGCAAGTGACGCACCACCGACATGTCCAGCACGGTCACCACCATTGCGTGCTGCTCCGAGGATAGCGGCGCGCAGGACAATGCCACCGGCACTTGCTGTCCGGGCGCAGTGCGCAGCAACGCATCGTGCAGGCGCAGAGTTTCGCCGCGCTGGTAGCCGGCGTAAAACTCGGAATCGGCCCACAGCGGAATGTGCGGCTTCTGCAGGAAGTCGAGAAACTCCTTGCCCTCAAGCTCCTTGACCGGCGCGTTGAGCAGCCGCGAAATAGCCGGGTTGGCAAAGCGAATCACGCCGTCCTCGCTCAACACCAGAATGCCTTCGGCGGCGTTATCCAGCACCGAGGCATTGAAGGCGCGCGCCACTTCCAGATCATGACTGAGGCGTTGCAGGGCACGGCGATTGCGCTGGTGTTCAAGCAGTGCCTGAACCTTGGGCTTGAGGATTTGCGGATCGAACGGTTTGAACAGGTAATCCACGGCGCCGCTGGCATAGCCCTTGATGACGGCGTCTTGGGATTGCTCGTTGGCGGTGAGGAAAATGATCGGCGTCAACCGCGTGCGCTGGCTGCCGCGCATGAGCCGTGCGACCTCAAAACCGTCCATGCCGGGCATCTGCACATCGAGCAGGACCAGGTCGATGTCGTGTTCGAGCAAAAGATTGAGCGCCTCGAAACCGGAGGCGGCGGTCATCACATGCCAGTCCTGACGCTGCAACAACGCGCGCATGCTGATCAGATTTTCGGGGTAATCATCGACGATCAAAAGGACCGAGTTGCCTTCACCTGGCTGGGGTTGCGCGCATTCCATGCTGCTTCTCTTATCGGGACCGGTTGCCGGCAAAACCATAGACGTACTGAGCCTTCACTCTAGTCGCGGAAGCCACAAAGCAGAAGCAGCCGCCACGCCATCATTTGGCCAATGTTCCATCGAGCCGACTAACGGTCGCCGCTACAGCCCCCGGAAACAGGGCAGGATGGCATTTCGACAGGATGTTGACGCCAATCAACTGCCGGACGGGCATTAACAAAAATAGCCGCTACGCTTATAAAGGCGCCCCGAAAAGGCGCGGGCTAGAGCTTCTGGCACCCGCGTTCAGGATGAATCGAGTGGAAGAACCGACATGATCGATCTCGCAACCTGGAATCTCAGCGTTCCCGTTGGCAGCCCGCCGTACACCGTCGAAACCGAAAAACTGGTGAAAGGCTTCAAGGATCAATACTTCCATTCCGACACCGGAACCTTGTTTTTCTGGTCCCCGGTTACCGGGTCAAAAACCGAAAACGCCGTCTACCCGCGCACCGAACTGCGCGAGACCTTCAGCAACGGCACCCTGCGCAACTGGTATTACCCGGACGCGGACAACCTGCTGCGTGCAACCCTCGCCGTGAACAAGGTGCCCAGTTCGGGCAAGATCGTTATTGGTCAGATTCACGCTTATGAAAGCCAGAAGCCGATGCTCAAACTTGAGTATCAGTACAAGACAAAGACCGAAACGGGCAACCTGGTCATCAAAGTGCGCATGCGCCCCGATGACGAAGAAAGCCGCGTCATCACCCTCGCCACCGGCGTCAAGCTCGATCGCGAATTCAACTACCTCATCCACCTCAGCCCCGGCGGTGCGCTGGGCGTGAGTGCGGCGGGGTATCAGTGGGATTCACAGATCAGCGCGACCTGGCGGGACAAGCCGTTGTACTTCAAGGCTGGGGTTTATGTGCAGGACAACACCGGGTATACCAGTGAGGGTGGGCAGGTGACGTTTACCAAACTGGATATTGATCACGACAAGTAACCCATTTCGACATCGCAATCCCTTGTAGGAGCTGCCGAAGGCTGCGATCTTTTGATCTTGATGTTTGGCGCCTCTTGGGAACGCCGGAATCAAAGTCAAAAGATCGCCGCCTTCGGCAGCTCCTACCTTTAAAACAGCGTTGTTTAGATCTGTCGGCGGTTACCTCCGGATGCCTACAACAGCTTGAGTCGTTGCCTACGGGTACGCCAGAATCCGCCGGCTTGTGCGCCTGGCGGGCCATTCAGCAGTGAAGCCCACGCTTTAAGAGGTAGCGGAAATATTTGTTAATTACGCCCACAAAAAACCCGCCTCTCGGCGGGTTTCTTTTTTAATCAGCTCAACACTCAGGCTCAGTTGACCTTAGCGTTCAACTCACCCTTCAGATAACGCTGGTACATCGCTTCCAGCGAGATCGGTTTGATCTTCGAAGCATTACCCGCAGTACCAAATGCTTCATAACGTGCGATACACACGTCACGCATTGCAGTCACGGTGGCGCCGAAGAATTTACGTGGGTCGAATTCGCTCGGGTTGGTGGCCATCAGGCGACGCATGGCGCCGGTGGATGCCAGACGCAGGTCGGTGTCGATGTTGACCTTGCGCACGCCGTGTTTGATGCCTTCGACGATTTCTTCAACCGGTACGCCGTAGGTTTCTTTGATGTCGCCGCCGTACTGGTTGATGATCGCCAGCCACTCTTGTGGCACGGAGGACGAACCGTGCATCACCAGGTGAGTGTTGGGGATGCGCTTGTGGATTTCCTTGATGCGGTCGATCGCCAGCACGTCACCGGTCGGTGGCTTGGTGAACTTGTAGGCGCCGTGGCTGGTGCCGATGGCGATGGCCAGGGCATCGACCTGGGTGCGCTTGACGAAGTCAGCGGCTTCTTCCGGGTCGGTCAGCATTTGGCTGTGATCCAGAACGCCTTCGGCGCCGATGCCGTCTTCTTCACCGGCCATACCGGTTTCCAGCGAACCCAGGCAACCCAGCTCGCCTTCTACCGAAACGCCGCAGGCGTGAGCCATGGCCACGGTCTGTTGGGTAACGCGGACGTTGTAGTCGTAGTCGGTCGGGGTCTTGCCGTCTTCGCCCAGCGAGCCGTCCATCATTACCGAGCTGAAGCCCAGTTGAATCGAACGCTGGCAGACGTCAGGGCTGGTGCCGTGGTCCTGGTGCATGCACACCGGGATGTGCGGGAATTCTTCGATCGCGGCGAGGATCAGGTGACGCAGGAATGGCGCGCCGGCGTATTTGCGCGCGCCGGCCGAAGCCTGGACGATCACCGGGGAGTCAGTCTTGTCAGCGGCTTCCATGATGGCGCGCATCTGCTCAAGGTTGTTGACGTTGAAAGCTGGAACGCCGTAGCCGAACTCGGCTGCGTGGTCCAGCATCTGGCGCATGCTGATAAGTGCCATTGTGTGTGTCTCTCCCGGTTGAGGGTCGTTGATCGTGCCAGCCTGCCGGAGCGGCGGCGGCTATTCAAGTTAATGCAGATCGGGGATTGAGGCCCGGTCTGGTGATTCGATAAAGCATAATCCTGAGAACTACACAGATCCCCTGTAGGAGTGAGCCTGCTCGCGATAGCTATCTTGCAGTCAATATTGCAGCGACTGTCATACCGCTATCGCGAGCAGGCTCACTCCTACAATGGGCCTGCGGTGTGTCAATTACTGCGCTTTGCATCCACGGCCAATCAGGTCATTGGTGGCGACCCAATACACCAGGCCTTCGTCACCCTTGACGTGAAACGCCAGCATGCCATCGCTGTACAGCGTGCCCGAGGCGCCCGGCTCTTCTTTCAGGCGATAGACCTGATCACCGCCGCCGAGACGAACGTCGACTTCCTTTTGGCCGGCATCGGCGTAACGCCACAACACCTTGGCCTGGCTGTCGCAGGTCCAGGTTGTCCAGTTGTCCGCCGGGGCCGACGACTGAAACAGGTTCAACTGCGCGCAACCGCCCAACAATGCCAGCGCCGCAATGGCGATCAAGCCTTTCATCCGTGTTCCTCGACTGACGACACACGCCGCCAGCCCTGAGTTAAAGAGTCAGACCCGTCAGGGACAACCATGTTCCTTGGCCGGGGTTTGCGTCTCGTATTTGTCCAGACCGTCCGGGCCCGAGCGCTTATTTAGCACCGGGTTGGTTTCGGCCTGCCAGTCGGCCTGATAACAGCCCTTCTGCGGCTCGCTCGGTGCTGGCGTCGCGTCGGCCTTCGGGTTACTCCCGCAGGCCGCCAGCGTACCGCTCAGCAACAACAGCGCTAACGACTTGACCATGAAAACACTCCTTTGCCTGGCCAAACGGGCGGCCTCAGGCCTTGGCCCGGGTTTCCAGGACTTCAACGGCAGGCAGCACCTTGCCCTCGACGAATTCGAGGAACGCGCCACCACCGGTGGAAATGTAGGAGATTTGCTCAGCCACGCCATATTTATCGATCGCCGCCAGGGTGTCGCCGCCGCCAGCAATCGAGAATGCCGAGCTTTCAGCGATGGCCTGGGCGAGCACTTTGGTGCCGTTGCCGAACTGGTCGAACTCGAACACGCCAACCGGACCGTTCCACAGAATGGTTTTCGACGACTTCAGCAACTCGGCGAAGTTGGCTGCGGTTTGCGGGCCGATGTCGAGAATCATGTCGTCAGCCGCAACGTCAGCGATCAGCTTGACGGTAGCTTCGGCGCTTTCGGCAAATTCCTTGGCGACCACGACGTCAACCGGCAACGGCACGCTGACTTTCGCCGCGATTTCACGGGCGGTGTCGAGCAGGTCCGGTTCGTACAGCGACTTGCCGACCGGGTGGCCAGCCGCGGCGAGGAAGGTGTTGGCAATGCCGCCGCCGACGATCAGTTGATCGCAGATCTGGCTCAGGCTGTTCAGCACATCGAGTTTGGTCGACACCTTGGAGCCGGCAACGATCGCCGCCATTGGCTTGGCCGGTGCGCCAAGAGCTTTGCCCAGTGCGTCCAGTTCAGCGGCCAGCAGCGGGCCAGCAGCAGCGACTTTGGCAAACTTGGCTACACCATGGGTCGAACCTTCGGCGCGGTGAGCGGTACCGAAAGCGTCCATCACGAACACGTCGCACAGGGCCGCGTATTGCTGGGCCAGGTCGTCGGCGTTCTTTTTCTCGCCCTTGTTGAAGCGCACGTTTTCGAACAGCACGATGTCGCCCGCCTTGACCTCGACGCCACCGAGGTAATCAGCCACCAGCGGCACTTCGCGGCCGAGCGCCTTGCTCAGGTAGTCGGCGACAGGTTTCAGGCTGTTTTCGGCAGAGAATTCGCCTTCGGTAGGACGGCCCAGGTGCGAGCAGACCATCACTGCCGCGCCTTTTTCCAGGGCCAGCTTGATGGTCGGCAGCGAAGCCAGGATGCGCGCGTCGCTGGTGACAACACCGTCCTTGACGGGGACGTTGAGGTCTTCGCGGATCAATACGCGCTTACCTTGCAGATCGAGGTCGGACATCTTCAACACGGTCATGGGTCGCACTTCCTACGGTTTTTTTGAAGTTGCTGTTTGCAGATAGTGATCTGCAACGTCCAGCATTCGGTTGGCAAAACCCCACTCGTTGTCGAACCAGGCCAGGATGTTCACCAGTTTGGGGCCGGAAACACGGGTCTGACTGGCATCGACGATGGCCGAATGTGGGTCATGGTTGAAATCACAGCTGGCGTGCGGCAACTCGGTGTAGGCCAGAAGGCCTTTGAGCGGGCCGCTGGTGGCGGCTTCGCGCAGGATCCGGTTGACCTCGTTGGCGTCAGTCGCGGTGGCGGTCTGCATCGTGATGTCGAGGCAGGACACGTTGACTGTCGGCACGCGCACGGCTTTGGCCTGAATTCGTCCGGCAAGTTCCGGCAGCAGGCGCTCGATACCGCGTGCCAGACCAGTGGACACCGGGATCACCGACTGGAACGCCGAACGGGTGCGGCGCAGGTCTTCGTGGTGATAGGCGTCGATCACCGGCTGATCGTTCATCGCCGAGTGGATCGTGGTGATCGACACGTAATCCAGACCGATCGCCTGATCGAGCAGGCGCAGCAGCGGCACGCCGCAGTTGGTGGTGCAGGAGGCGTTGGACACCAGCAGTTCGTCGCCCGTCAGGCAGTCCTGATTGACGCCGTAGACGATGGTGGCGTCGACATCCGCCTCGCTGGCCATCGGCTGCGAGAACAGCACGCGCGGCGCGCCGGCGTCGAGAAAACGCTGACCGTCGGCACGGGTGTGGTAAGCGCCGGAGCACTCCAGCACCAGATCGACGCCCAGCGACGCCCAATCGATGCCTTCCGGGGTGGCACTGCGCAGGACCTTCACGCAGTCGCCATTGATATGCAGACAATCGCCCTCGACCCGCACTTCGCCGGGGAAACGGCCGTGGGTGGAGTCGAAGCGTGTCAGGTATTCGATACTGGCCATATCGGCCAGATCGTTGATCGCGACAATTTCAAACCCGGCCTTCGCGCCGCGCTCGAACAACGCCCGCAAGACGCAACGACCAATGCGGCCGTAGCCGTTGAGTGCAACTTTGTAAGGACGCGGTTGAGGCATGGGGTTCTCGATTACCGTGGTGAATCAGGTATTGCGATGTTGCCTGAGCCATCGCTTTCGCGAGCAGGCTCGCTCCCACAGGGAAATGCATTCCATCGTGGGAGCGAGCCTGCTCGCGAAGGCGTCAGCCCGGACAACACAACTGTCGGACTTAGTCCTCCAGCAGCTCTTCAGCCTGACCCAGGATGTTTTCCAAGGTAAAGCCGAACTCTTCGAACAATGCCGAAGCCGGCGCCGACTCACCGTAGGTGGTCATGCCGATCACGCGACCTTCCAGACCCACGTACTTGAACCAGAAGTCGGCGTGGGCCGCTTCGATGGCGATACGCGCGCTGACCTGCAGCGGCAGAACCGACTGCTTGTACTCCGCATCCTGAGCGTCGAACGCGCTGGTGCACGGCATCGATACCACGCGGACCTTGCGGCCCTGCTCGGTCAGTTTGTCGAAGGCCTGAACGGCCAGACCCACTTCCGAACCGGTGGCGATCAGGATCAGCTCAGGCTCGCCTGCGCAGTCCTTGAGCACATAACCACCACGGCTGATGTTGGCGATCTGGCCAGCATCGCGTTCCTGATGCTGCAGGTTCTGCCGCGAGAAGATCAGCGCCGACGGGCCGTCCTTGCGCTCCAGAGCGTTTTTCCAGGCCACCGCCGATTCCACGGCGTCGGCTGGACGCCAGGTGTCGAGGTTCGGCGTGCTGCGCAGGCTGGTCAGTTGCTCGATCGGCTGGTGGGTCGGGCCGTCTTCGCCCAGACCGATGGAGTCGTGGGTGTAGACGTGAATCACGCGCTTTTTCATCAATGCCGACATGCGTACGGCGTTGCGCGCGTATTCCATGAACATCAGGAAGGTCGCGCCGTAAGGCACCAGGCCGCCGTGCAGGGTGACGCCGTTCATGATCGCGGTCATGCCGAATTCGCGCACGCCGTAGTACATGTAGTTGCCGCTGGCGTCTTCAGCGTTGACGCCCTTGCAGCCTTTCCACAGGGTCAGGTTGGAACCGGCGAGGTCAGCCGAGCCGCCAAGCAGTTCCGGCAGCAGCGGACCAAAGGCGTTGAGGGTGTTCTGGCTGGCTTTGCGGCTGGCGATGGTCTCGCCCTTGGCCGCGACTTCGGCGATATAGGCCGAGGCTTTCTCCGAGAAGTCGGCCGGCAATTCGCCGCTCAGACGACGGATCAGCTCGTTGGCTTCAGTCGGGAACGCAGCGGAGTAGGCGGCGAAACGCTGATCCCACTCGGCTTCGACCGCGCGGCCAGCTTCCTTGGCGTCCCACTCGGCATAGATCTCGGCCGGGATTTCGAACGGGCCGTAGTTCCAGTTCAGCGCCTGGCGGGTCAGGGCGATTTCCGCGTCACCCAACGGGGCGCCGTGGCAATCTTCCTTGCCCTGCTTGTTCGGCGAACCGAAACCGATGGTGGTCTTGCAGCAAATCAGGGTCGGCTGCGCGCTCTTGCGTGCGGTTTCGATGGCGGTCTTGATCTCTTCCGGATCGTGGCCGTCGACGTTGCGGATCACCTGCCAGTTGTAGGCTTCGAAACGCTTCGGCGTGTCATCGGTGAACCAGCCTTCGACTTCGCCGTCGATGGAGATGCCGTTGTCATCGTAGAACGCGATCAGCTTGCCCAGGCCCAGCGTGCCAGCCAGGGAAGCGACTTCGTGGGAAATGCCTTCCATCATGCAGCCATCACCGAGGAACACGTAGGTGTGGTGGTCAACGATGTTGTGGCCTGGACGGTTGAACTGCGCGCCCATGACTTTCTCAGCCAAGGCGAAACCGACGGCGTTGGCCAGACCCTGACCCAGCGGGCCGGTGGTGGTTTCGACGCCCGGGGTGTAACCGAATTCCGGGTGACCTGGAGTGCGGCTGTGCAGTTGACGGAATTGCTTGAGGTCGTCGATCGACAGGTCGTAACCGGTCAGGTGCAGCAGCGAGTAGATCAACATCGAGCCGTGGCCGTTGGACAGCACGAAGCGGTCACGGTCGGCGAAAGACGGGTTGCTCGGGTTGTGCTTGAGGTAGTCGCGCCACAGCACTTCGGCAATATCTGCCATACCCATAGGGGCACCGGGATGGCCGCTGTTGGCTTTTTGCACGGCATCCATGCTGAGGGCACGAATGGCGTTGGCACGCTCACGACGGCTAGGCATCGCTGATCTCCTGGGTGTGAATAGACTGAAACGGAAAAAAGGAGGGCATTTTCCCTCACCCATGCGCCTCGGGGCAATGACAGATAGTCATCCGCGGGCGTTTTTCCAATCGATAGCGCGGGTTTCGCTTGGTGAAACCTTTCCGCTATTCGTTTGTAGAGACTGCCGTCCGCTGAGAAGTGCCATTTATCGAGCAATATCAAAACTTTTTGATATTGACCTTGCGATGCTTTGCCCCCGTCTCTAGACTGCCAGCCCTATGAACCTACGCGTGCCTTCCATTCGCCATGACGATTGCGACGAGCTGGCGGCCCTGTGCAAGGCCGGCGGTGATCCGCTGCGGCTGAATGTCTTGCGCGCGCTGGCCAACGATTCGTTCGGCGTGCTGGAGCTGGCGCAGATTTTCGGCATCGGCCAGTCGGGCATGAGCCATCACCTCAAGGTGCTGGCACAAGCCGATCTGGTGGCGACACGCCGTGAAGGAAATGCGATTTTCTATCGTCGCGCCCTGCCCCACAGCGATTTGCTCGGCGGCAAGCTGCACGCGGCGCTGTTAGAAGAAGTCGACAATCTGGATCTGCCTGACGAGGTGCAAGCGCGCATCGAACAGGTTCACGGCCAGCGTGCCGCTGCCAGTCAGGACTTCTTCGCCCGGGTGGCGGAAAAATTCCGTGCCCAGCAAGACTTGATCGCAGGCCTGCCGCAGTACCGTGACAGCGTGCTGGCCCTGCTCGACAAACTGAACTTCGATGGCGCAGCCACGGCCATTGAAGTCGGCCCCGGCGATGGTGCTTTTCTGCCGGAACTGGCCCGTCGCTTCGGCACCGTAACCGCGCTGGACAACAGCCCGGCGATGCTCGAACTGGCGCGTCAGGTGTGCGAACGTGAACAGCTGGCTAACGTCAGCCTGCAATTGGCCGATGCATTGAACGGCACGAGCCTTATGGCCGATTGCGTGGTGTTGAACATGGTCCTGCACCATTTCGCCGCCCCGGCCGATGCGCTCAGGCACATGGCTGACCTGCTGCAACCGGGCGGTAGCCTGCTCGTGACAGAGTTATGTAGCCACAACCAGAGTTGGGCCAGGGAGGCCTGCGGTGATCTCTGGTTGGGGTTTGAACAGGACGATCTGGCCCGTTGGGCCACCGCTGCGGGACTCGTTCCCGGGGAAAGCCTCTATGTAGGCTTACGTAATGGTTTCCAGATCCAGGTCCGCCACTTTCAGCGACCGGCTGGCGACACTCACCATCGGTAAATTCAGGAAAACATCGAGATGAGCGAATACTCCCTCTTCACCTCCGAGTCCGTGTCTGAAGGACATCCGGACAAAATCGCCGACCAGATTTCCGATGCGGTGCTGGACGCCATTATTGCCCAGGACAAACACGCTCGCGTGGCCGTGGAAACCCTGGTCAAGACCGGCGTGGCCATCGTTGCCGGTGAAGTGACCACCAGCGCCTGGGTCGACCTGGAGCAGATCGTTCGTGACGTGATTTGCGACATCGGCTACACCAGCTCCGAAGTCGGCTTCGACGGCGCGACCTGCGGCGTGATGAACATCATCGGCAAGCAGTCCCCCGACATCAACCAGGGTGTTGACCGTGCCAAGCCTGAAGATCAGGGCGCCGGCGACCAGGGCCTGATGTTCGGCTACGCCAGTAACGAAACCGACGTTTTGATGCCAGCGCCGATCACTTTCTCGCACCAGTTGGTGCAGCGTCAGGCCGAAGCACGCAAGTCGGGCCTGCTGCCCTGGCTGCGTCCGGACGCCAAGTCGCAAGTGACCTGCCGTTACGAAGGCGGCAAGGTTGTCGGCATCGACGCCGTTGTCCTGTCGACCCAGCACAACCCGGAAGTGTCGTACAAAGACCTGCGCGAAGGCGTGATGGAGCTGATCGTCAAGCACGTGCTGCCTGCCGAACTGCTGAGCAAGGACACCCAGTTCCACATCAACCCGACCGGCCAGTTCATCATTGGCGGCCCGGTAGGTGACTGCGGTCTGACCGGTCGCAAGATCATCGTCGACAGCTACGGCGGCATGGCCCGTCACGGCGGCGGCGCGTTCTCCGGCAAGGATCCATCGAAGGTTGACCGTTCGGCTGCCTACGCTGGCCGTTACGTTGCCAAGAACATCGTTGCGGCCGGCCTGGCCGAGCGTTGCGAGATCCAGGTGTCCTACGCGATCGGTGTGGCCCAGCCTACGTCGATATCGCTGAACACCTTCGGCACCGGCAAGATCAGCGATGACAAGATCATCAAACTGGTGCGTGAAGTGTTCGACCTGCGTCCATACGCGATCACCACCATGCTCGACCTGCTGCACCCGATGTACCAGGAAACCGCAGCCTACGGCCACTTCGGTCGTGCTCCGCAGAGCAAGACCGTTGGCGAAGACAGCTTCACCACGTTCACCTGGGAAAAAACCGACCGCGCCGACGCCCTGCGTTCTGCCGCTGGCCTGTAAGACCCTGGCTGCATGAAAGCCCCGCACGGTTCGCGCCGTGCGGGGCTTTTTCATGCCTGACGGATTTTTGAGATCTCTGTGGGAGCGAGCCTGCTCGCGAAAGGGCCCTACCCGACGCCACCACGCTCCAGCCCGGAAACAGTTCGCAAAAAAACCGCGCAACGATCTTCAGATCCTCACCTACCCTTCAAGCATCACCCCCGAGCAAGGACGCTCAACGATGCTTTTCACACTGCGCCTGTTGCTGGCATTCCTGCTGGCACTCATCACCCTCGTCAGCCAAGCCAACTGCCCCGACTGGCCCTTACCCCAAGCCCAACGCGAAATCACTACCCTGCAAAACCGGATCGACCAATGGGACGACGCCTATCACCGCGAAGGCCGTTCATTGATCACCGACGAACTCTATGACCAGTCCCTGCTGCGGCTGAATGAATGGCAAGCCTGCTTCAACCAACCCGCATCACCGCAGCCGTTGCGCACAGCGGCCGGCACGGTCACTCATCCCATCACCCACACCGGCCTGGACAAGCTGCACAAAGCTGCAGACGTCGCCAACTGGCTGCGCGATCGCCAGAACGTCTGGGTGCAGCCCAAGGTCGATGGAGTGGCCGTCACGCTGATCTACCGTCAGGGGATATTGCAGCAGGCCATCAGCCGAGGTGACGGTGTCAGCGGTCAGGACTGGACAATTTCCGCGCGTAGAATCGCTGCCATTCCGCAACGCCTGAACCAGCCACGGGATCTGCTGGTGCAGGGCGAACTCTACTGGCGGCTGCAGGCGCACGTGCAAGCGCGATCCGGCAGCGTCAACGCCCGCGCCACCGTGGCCGGCCTTATGGGACGCAAATCCCTCGATGCCGAACAGGCCGCCGGGATCGGGCTGTTCGTTTGGGACTGGCCGCAAGGCCCTGTGCGGCTGCCAGAGAGATTGTCCGGACTTCAGGCATTGGGGTTCGCCACAACCGAGCCATACACACAGCCGATCACCCGATTCGAAGACGCGCAACAATGGCGCGAGCACTGGTATCGCTCGCCGCTGCCCTTTGCCAGCGATGGCGTAGTGCTGCGCCAGAGTCAACGGCCACCCGCCGAACGCTGGCGGGCCAAGGCACCTTACTGGGCGGTGGCCTGGAAATACCCATTCGCCCAGGCATTGGCGGAAGTGCGCAAGGTGAATTTCAAGATCGGCCGCACCGGGCGCATCACCCCAGTGCTGGAACTGCTGCCGGTGAGACTCGATGACCGCGAGATCAAACGGGTCAGCGTCAGCTCGCTCAAGCGCTGGCAAACCCTCGACATTCGCCCCGGCGACCAGGTGGCTCTCAGTCTGGCCGGGCTGACCATTCCACGCCTGGACAGTGTCGTGTTACGTACCAGCGAACGGCCAGACATCGACATCCCCAACGCCAGCGACTACCACGCCCTGAGCTGCTGGCAACCGACGCCCAGCTGTGAAAGCCAGTTTCTCGCGCGTCTGACCTGGCTGAGCGGCAAGCAGGGCCTGGCCATGCAACATGTCGGGCGTGGCACCTGGGAGAAACTTTTGGAAACAGGCCGTCTGAAACACCTGCTGGATTGGCTGACCCTCGATGCCTCAGAGCTTGCTAACATTGCCGGCCTCGGCGAGCGCAGCAGCGCACGTCTGATCGAAAGTTTTCGGGGCGCGCGGCACCAGCCGTTCGCTCATTGGTTGAAAGCCCTGGGCATGCCGCCGGCCGGACAGGCACAACTGGCTGATTCGTGGCAGGCCCTGGCACAACGCGACACTGAACAATGGCAGGCAGAAGCCGGCATCGGCCCGGGTCGCGCGGCGCAACTGAGCGCATTCTTTCGCGACCCGCAGGTACTGGCTTTGAGCGACACCTTGAAAGCCGCCGGAATCGACGGTTTCTGAACATGCAATCCCCGCCAGGCGGGAACCCAATGGCCGGCCAGACGCTCCAACAGCGCAGTGCCCTCCTACCCCGATTGCCTTTGCACATGGAGCTTTTATGAAATTTCTCGCACCGCTCGCCCTGCTTACTCTTTGCGGCGTCATGGCCGCCCCGGTCATGGCCGAAGAAGACGGCCCGGGCCTGACCGGCTGCGCTGCCAAGAAGCAGGGCATCATCAATCAGATCGAACAGGCCAAATCCCGCGGCAACATGGAGCAGCAGGCAGGTCTGGAAACCGCACTGCGCGAAGTGACCGAGCACTGCACCGACGCCGGCCTGAAGAAAGAGCGTGAGAACAAGGTGCTTGAGGCCAAGCATGAAGTCAGCCAGCGTCAGGCAGACCTCGACAAGGCCATGAAAAAAGGCGATCCGGAGAAGATCAACAAGCGCAAGGAGAAGCTCGCCGAATCGCGCAAGGAACTGCAGGAAGCGCTGGACGAGATCGACAAGTAATCTGCCGATTCCCTGTGGCGAGGGAGCTTGCCACAAGGTACTCAGCAGGTTCAGGAATCAATGATCCCGAAACTCTTTATGGCAAGCACTGCAGGCATCCTCGACTTTCTGCACTGCCGGTCCGAGATTGCTGGCCTTGTAGGGCTGAACCTGGCTGGCGGCTACCAGTTCGCCGGTAGCCGCTTCAAGAGCGCGGGCCAGCTCCTGGAAACGTGCCTGTTTCTGCCAGACATCGTCCTTGGCGCTGGTGTGATCTTCTTCGCGCACCTGCGGAAAATGCTTCCAAGGCTCGTGGGACAACTCATCGAGTCGGACCGCACCCTCGGCAAATTTCGGCCCGTCGAACGCAATGCGCCCACGCAACATGCCGCCGAGGTCTTCGCTGGTCTTGAGCATCTGTTTGAAGATGGCCTTGCGCTGGCCCAGCGGCGAATTCGGGTCGACGCCGCCACAGGCGGACAAGCTCAGGCAGGCCAGCAATACAACAGCAATTCGTTTCAGAGTCATGGTGGCTTCAGGTCGCGGAAATCGGCGGCCAGTATCGTCGGCTCACCGCCAAACACCAATAGCCCTATTAAAAATACGGGTTGTTCGAGCGCATGGAGCACTCGGCCAACCGGCACAGGAATCACTCCATGAACAGCCGCTTCACGGCCTGGCGTCACCCGCTTCTCGTCACCCTGCCAATCCTGGCCGCCCTCGCCGGCTGCACCGGCGGTGACAACGCCGAACCGAAAACCCACGCGCTGGCCACCTATTCCAGCGCAACCTGGGAAGCCTTGCCAGCAGTCTCCGACAGCGATCTGGTCGCCGGTTTCGGCTCGTGGCGCAGCGCCTGCACACGACTCAAAGCCGACGCAGTCTGGGGCCCGACCTGCGCTGCAGCGGCGAATGTGCCGCAAAGTGCTGATGCAATTCGCGCATTCCTCAAGCAGAACCTCGATGTCTACGGCCTGCGCGCCGAGCACGACAACCCCAACGGCCTGATCACTGGCTACTACGAACCGGTGTACCCCGGCAGCCTGACCCCAACCGCAACGGCCAACGTGCCGGTGTATGGCGTGCCAGAAGACATGATCATTGTCTCGCTCGACAGCATCTATCCGGAATTGAAAGGCAAGCGCCTGCGCGGCCGCCTCGAAGGTCGCGTGCTCAAGCCTTACGATGACGCAGCAACCATCGAATCCAAAGGCGTTAAAGCCCCGGTAGTCGCCTACCTGACGGATCCGATGAACCTGCAATTTCTGCAGATTCAGGGGTCGGGCCGGATTCAGACCGAAGACGGCAAACAGTTGCGCATTGCCTACGCCGATCAGAACGGCCACCCGTACCGGCCGATCGGTCGCTGGCTGGTCGAGCAAGGCGAGCTGAAGAAAGAAGAGGTGACCATGAGCGCGATCAGCAATTGGGCCAAGGCCAACCCGACGCGCATTCCGGAACTGCTCGCCAGCAACCCGAGCTACGTGTTCTTCACCCGCAACCCGGACAGCAACGAAGGCCCGCGCGGCTCGCTGAACGTGCCGCTGACCGCCGGCTACAGCGCGGCGGTGGATCGCAAGGTGATTCCGTTGGGCAGTCTGTTATGGCTGTCCACCACCAAACCGGATGGCACACCGTTGGTGCGCCCGGTCGCGGCGCAGGATACCGGCGGCGCGATTGCTGGTGAGGTGCGTGCGGATCTGTTCTGGGGCACTGGCGATGCGGCCGGGCAACTGGCCGGGGACATGAAGCAGCAAGGGCAGATCTGGATGCTCTGGCCCAAAGGAAAAGAGTTACCGCAAGTGCCGCAGGTGGCGGATACACCGAAGCAAAAGTCTTAGGTTCTTCGTGGTCTGATCGGTCGCCTTCGCGAGCAGCCTCGCTCCCACATCTGGAATGCATTTCCATGTGGGAGCGAGCCTGCTCGCGAAGAGGCCGGCAGTAACACCCGATAATCAGATGGACACAAAGAAGAACGAAGCAATCAACGCCATCCCGATAAACCACACCACCGAACGCAGTGCGGCCCAGTCGGCCAGATAGCAAATGATGTACAGCAGGCGACTGGTGATAAACAACACGGCCAGCACATTGACCGTCACCAGCTCCGCAGTGCCGACCAGATGGGCAACGATCACCGCGGCGGCAAAGGCTGGCGTCACTTCAAAGCTGTTCAACTGCGCGGCATGGGCGCGACGGGCGACGCCGTCGACACTGTCGAGAAAATCCCGTGGATCGTAATTGTCCTTCAAGCGGAAACCGCCGGTTGCCTTCGCCACGACCGTGCACAGGTACGGCAGAAAAATCGCGATCAACACACACCAAAGAGCCACCGTCATAACGTCGTCCTTTTTTCGATTCGAGTAATGGGCGAGCGGTCAGAACTTCATCACCCAGCATGCCGATCAGCACCTGCCCACAGGCTAAGAGCCGTGGCCGGCCGAAAGGTTCTTTCAGGCAGATATTTCACGGCACCGCTTACGGTGAATATGCGATTGCAGAACCGACTGGTCAGAATTGATTCGCCATGTGTCAGCAGCTGTTTATACTGCACCCCACCACGCCGTACTCAGCTGCACACCCAAAAATTCCAATAAAAGCTGCCTGCTCCGCTTTCCTTTGCGAAAACGGTCGCTGGCACGCGTATGCCTGATCAAAGCGTCAAGACTACTGACAGAGACCTTGCGCATGCCCCTCGCTTTGCTTGCACTCGCCGTTGCCGCATTCGGCATCGGCACCACCGAATTCGTCATCATGGGCCTGCTGCCCGATGTCGCCCGCGACCTTGCGGTGAGCATTCCTCACGCCGGCCTGCTGATCACCGGTTACGCCCTGGGCGTGGTGTTCGGCGCGCCGATTCTGGCGATCGGCACCGCCAACATGCCGCGCAAAGCGACCCTGCTGGGCATGACGCTGATGTTCATTCTCGGCAACGTGCTCTGCGCGCTCGCGCCGAACTACGCAACACTGATGGCGGCACGCGTGGTCACGGCGCTGTGTCATGGCGCGTTTTTCGGCATTGGCTCGGTGGTCGCCGCCGGACTGGTTGCGCCGAACAAACGCGCACAGGCCATTGCGATGATGTTCACCGGCCTGACCCTGGCCAACGTCCTCGGCGTGCCCTTGGGCACAGCGCTGGGCCAATACGCTGGCTGGCGCTCGACCTTCTGGGCGGTGTCGGTGATCGGCATTGTCGCCGCGCTGGCGCAATGCTTGTGGTTGCCCAAACACATCGCGATGGACAAGGCCAACCTCGCCAGCGAATTCAAAGTACTGAGCAAGGCCAACGTGCTGCTGGCGCTGGGCATGAGCGTGCTAGCGTCGACCAGCCTGTTCAGCGTATTCACCTATATCGCACCGATTCTGCAAGACATCACCGGCGTCAGCCCCCACGGTGTGACGGTGATGCTGCTGTTGTTTGGCGTCGGTCTGACAGCGGGCAGCATGCTCGGCGGGCGTCTGGCCGACAGCCGTCTGTTGCCGTCACTGGTCGGCGTGGCACTGGCGGTCGTGGTGATTCTCGCGGCGTTCAGCCAGACCAGCCGTTCGGTTATTCCGGCGGCAATCACGCTGGTGCTGTGGGGAATTTTCGCCTTCGCACTGTGCCCGATTCTGCAGCTGTTGATCATCGATCAGGCGCATGAAGCGCCGAATCTCGGTTCGACGCTGAACCAGAGCGCGTTCAACCTCGGCAACGCAGCAGGCGCCTGGATCGGCGGACTGGTAGTCGCCAGCGGCGCGGATCTGGCGGACTTGCCGTGGACCGGGGCGCTGGTCGGCGTGCTGACGGTGCTGACCGCGCTGCTGTTCATTTACCTGCAACGTCGGCGGGCCAGTGCGGTCAATGTGTCTGGCTGATTGTGGTGTGCCAGATGCAGCCCTCACCCTAGCCCTCTCCCAGTGGGAGAGGGGACTGATTGGGGGATGCTTAAGAGCTACGCCGACCTGACCGTGCTTCGCTCATTCCATAATCGACCCGATCGTTCAGGTCGATGCACCTCACCCCAGCCCTCTGGGAGAGGGCTGGGGTGAGGGCTGTTGAATTTGACTCCGGATTCGGATGTGCCCTCAGCCACTCCCGCCCCATCAAACCCCTGCGTCCAACCTCCGGTCGCGCTCCATTCACCCTTCATCCAAAGGATCCCGGATGCTTGAACTTGTCGCCGCTTTCATCTGCCTCACCACCCTCCTTACCTTCGTCAATTTCCGCTTCATCGGCCTGCCGCCGACCATCGGCGTGATGGTTACCGCCCTGCTGTTCTCACTGCTCCTGCAAGGCCTCAGCGTGCTCGGTTTTCCGGGGCTAGAAGAGCGTGTGCAGCAACTGATCGGCCAGATCGACTTCGGCGATCTGCTGATGAACTGGATGCTGTCGTTCCTGCTGTTCGCCGGCGCCCTGCACGTCAACCTGAATGACTTGCGCAGCTACCGCTGGCCGATCGGCCTGCTGGCTACCTTCGGCGTATTGATCGCCACAGTGGTGATCGGCAGTCTGGCCTTCTACATCTTTGCCCTGTTCGGCTGGCACGTGAGTTTCCTCTACTGCCTGTTGTTCGGCGCGCTGATCTCACCGACCGACCCGATTGCGGTACTCGGCGTATTGCGTACCGCCAATGCTTCAAAACCGCTGAAAACCACCATCGTTGGCGAATCGCTGTTCAACGACGGCACCGCGGTCGTGGTCTTCACCGTGCTGCTGGGCATCGCGCAACTGGGCGAAACCCCGACCGTCAGCGCCACGGCCATGCTCTTCGTCCATGAGGCGATTGGCGGTGTGTTGTTCGGTGGGCTGATCGGCTATCTGGTCTATCGGATGATCAAAAGCGTCGAGCAGCATCAGATTACCGTGATGCTGACCCTGGCGCTGGTGATCGGCGGTTCGGCGATGTCCACCGAACTGCACGTCTCGGCGCCGATCGCGATGGTGGTCGCCGGGCTGATCATCGGCAACCTGGGGCGCAACCTGGCGATGAACGACATGACCCGGCGCTATCTGGACGGTTTCTGGGAGTTGCTCGATGACATGCTCAACGCGCTGCTGTTTGCGCTGATCGGCATGGAGTTGTTGCTGCTGCCGTTCAACTGGCTGCACATGGCCGCCGCAGGTTTGCTGGCGGTGGCGATTCTGCTGTCGCGCCTGCTCACCGTGGCGCCGGCGATTCTACTGTTGCGCCGCTGGCGCTCAGTGCCCGCCGGCACCATCCGCATCCTGACCTGGGGCGGTTTGCGCGGCGGTGTTTCGGTGGCACTGGCGCTGGCCCTGCCGCTGGGCCCGGAGCGCGATCTGCTGCTGAGCATCACCTACATCGTCGTGCTGTCGTCGATCCTGTTGCAGGGCCTGACCATCGGCAAACTGGTCAAGCACGCGACGCGCAACGAGCCGGCCAGCATGCCTGAGCCAGCCCACCATTGATCATTTCTTGATCGACTGCGGATCCGGCTCTACAGCCTGGTCCGCAGACTCCTTCGGCGCACCACTTTCGCTGCGAATCTGCGCATGACTGATCAGCGCGAAGATGAAACTGCCGCCAATGATATTTCCCGCCAGCGTCGGCGCGGCGAACACCGCCCAGAAATCGCTCCACGGCAACTCGCCGGCAAACACCAGATACGATACTTCCGCCGAGCCGACGACGATGTGGGTGAAGTCGCCCAATGCCATGAAGTAGGTGATGAGGATGATGATCCACATCTTCGCGCTCTCCATGGACGGAATCATCCAGACCATGGTGGCGATCATCCAGCCGGAGACGATGCCCTTGGCGAACATCTGACTGGCGCTGTGCTCCATGACCTTGCGGCCGATCTCGAGGAAGGCGACGTCGGTCTTGCTGTCGAAGATCGGCAGTTCCAGCATCACGTACGCAACCAGAATCGTCCCGCAGAGGTTGCCGACCAACACCACGCTCCACAGGCGGATCAGCCGGGCGAAATTCAGCAGCGTCGGCTTGGTCATCACCGGCAGCACGGCGGTCAGGGTGTTTTCGGTGAACAGCTGTTGGCGCGCAAGGATGACTGCGAGGAAACCGGCGCAGTAACCGAAGCTGGCGATCACCTTGAATTCATCGCCCTCGGGCAGACGCGAATTGAGCAAGCCCATGCCCATCAGCGACAGGCCCATGGTCAGGCCGGCGGCCAGCGCCGACCACCAGAGCGCGGCAATGCTGCGTTCCAGTTCCTGGTCGCCCTGGGTGCGGATGATTTCATGCAGAACGGCCGCGCGCGGCGGCTGGCTCTTCTCGACTTCGTGCTGCTCCTTGGCCGAGAGGTCGGGGGTCTTGTCGCTGGTGGGGGTGGTCATGGCGTGGCAACCGGTGGGGGGCGATGTAGCTACGACCGTTGCGCTTGGGAATACGTTCTGTAGGCGCGGCGCAAATCTCTGGATGCACGCAAATCCAGGGTAGGAGCTGCCGAAGGCTGCGATCTTTTGATCTTGATTTTTGAAGATCAAGATCAAGATCAAGATCAAGATCAAAAGATCGCAGCCTTCGGCAGCTCCTACAGGCACAGGTGATTCCTGTGGGAGCGAGCCTGCTCGCGAAGGATGCGCCGGCGATCTTATTGAACGGCTTCGTCATCCTTGAACTGGTCTTTCACATATTTGATCTCGGTGCGCCCGTGCGGCGCCGGCAGGCCGTCTTCGCCGAGGTTGACGAACACCATCTTCTCGACGGTCAGAATGCTCTTGCGGGTGATCTTGTTGCGCACTTCGCAGGTCAGGGTGATCGAGGTGCGGCCGAATTCGGTGGCGGTGATGCCCAGTTCGATGATGTCGCCCTGGCGCGAGGCGCTGACGAAGTTGATTTCCGAGATGTACTTGGTCACTACACGCTGATTGCCCAATTGCACGATGGCGTAGATCGCCGCTTCTTCATCGATCCAGCGCAGGAGGCTGCCGCCGAACAGGGTGCCGTTGGGGTTGAGGTCTTCGGGTTTAACCCATTTGCGGGTGTGGAAATTCATGTTCACTCCTGAGCGCGTGCCGAAAGATGTGCCCATCTTGGCAGACTGATCGGTCAGGCTCCAGGCAGCTGCGACTATGGTCGCCATTGGCGATCTTCATCTGGCCGACAGAAACCCTTTGGAAGATCAGCCCGGACGGCTATAATCGCCCCGTTTCAAAAAACGGTAACGTTCACTGACTACCGTTTTCCCGCCACCTGTCCGAGGGGCGCTGCAGCAGGTTCGACCTGTCAGGCTCGGATGGGGCGTTGACCGGCTCTCGCCGGACACTAAACGCACAACGGCGCCCATTCGCATACATTACGAATGGAGGCTCTTCATGAGCGCTGTCAACACGCCTGCCGATTTTACCGATTACAAAGTTGCCGATATGTCCCTGGCTGCCTGGGGCCGTCGCGAAACCATCATCGCCGAATCGGAAATGCCTGCCCTGATGGGTCTGCGCCGCAAGTACGCCTCGGAGCAGCCGCTCAAGGGCGCGAAAATCCTCGGCTGCATCCACATGACCATTCAGACTGCCGTGCTGATCGAAACCCTGGTTGCCCTGGGTGCCGAAGTACGCTGGTCGTCCTGCAACATTTTCTCCACTCAGGATCAGGCCGCTGCCGCTATCGCTGCCGCCGGTATCCCGGTGTTCGCCTGGAAAGGCGAGACTGAAGAAGAGTACGAGTGGTGCCTGGAGCAGACCATCCTGAAGGATGGCCAGCCATGGGACGCCAACATGATCCTCGACGACGGCGGCGACCTGACCGAGCTGCTGCACAAGAAATATCCGCAAGTGCTCGATCGCGTTCACGGCGTGACCGAAGAAACCACCACTGGCGTGCACCGTCTGCTGGACATGCTGGCCAAGGGCGAGCTGAAGATCCCGGCCATCAACGTCAACGACTCGGTGACCAAGTCCAAGAACGACAACAAGTACGGCTGCCGTCACAGCCTGAACGATGCGATCAAGCGCGGTACCGACCACCTGCTGTCCGGCAAGCAAGCGCTGGTCATCGGTTACGGTGACGTGGGCAAGGGCTCGGCTCAGTCCCTGCGTCAGGAAGGCATGATCGTCAAGGTGTCGGAAGTCGACCCGATCTGCGCCATGCAAGCCTGCATGGACGGTTTCGAACTGGTGTCGCCGTTCATCGACGGTATCAACGACGGTTCCGAAGCGAGCATCGACAAAGCGCTGCTGGGCAAGATCGACCTGATCGTGACCACCACCGGTAACGTCAATGTCTGCGACGCGAACATGCTCAAAGCCCTGAAAAAGCGCGCCGTGGTCTGCAACATCGGTCACTTCGACAATGAAATCGACACCGCTTTCATGCGCAAGAACTGGGCATGGGAAGAAGTGAAGCCACAGGTGCACAAGGTTCACCGCACCGGTGCCGGCAGCTTCGACCCACAGAACGACGACTACCTGATCCTGCTGGCCGAAGGCCGTCTGGTGAACCTGGGTAACGCCACCGGTCACCCGAGCCGCATCATGGATGGTTCGTTCGCCAACCAGGTACTGGCACAGATCTTCCTGTTCGGCCAGAAATACGCCGACCTGTCGCCAGCGCAGAAAGCCGAGCGTCTGACCGTTGAAGTCCTGCCGAAGAAACTCGACGAAGAAGTGGCCCTGGAAATGGTTCGCGGCTTCGGCGGCGTGGTCACCCAACTGACCAAGCAACAGGCTGACTACATCGGCGTCACCGTCGAAGGCCCGTTCAAGCCGCACGCTTACCGCTACTAAGTAACCGGCTGCTTTATTTGTCGGAATGGCTTGTTGTGGCGAGGGAGCTTGCTCCCGCTGGGCTGCGCAGCGGCCCCAGGATTTTGGGAGCGCTGCGCACTCCAGCGGGAGCAAGCTCCCTCGCCACATACAGGTTTGCTTCTGCAGATGAAACATACCGAAGGCTTTCGTGTTTCCAAGGGTATGACCATGTCCCAAGACCGTCGCTACAGCTTCGAGTTTTTCCCGACCAAGACCGACGCCGGGCAAGAAAAGCTCCTCGCCACTGCCCGTCAGTTGGCCACTTACAATCCTGATTTCTTTTCCTGCACCTACGGCGCTGGCGGTTCGACCCGTGATCGCACGCTCAACACCGTGTTGCAGCTGGAAAGCGAAGTCAAAATACCCGCCGCACCGCACCTGTCGTGCGTCGGCGACAGCAAGGACGACCTGCGCGGCCTGCTCAACGAATACAAGGCCGCCGGCATCAAACGCATCGTCGCCCTGCGTGGTGACCTGCCGTCCGGCATGGGCATGACCAGCGGTGAGCTGCGTCACGCCAATGAACTGGTGGAATTCATTCGTGAAGAAACCGCTGATCATTTCCACATCGAAGTCGCCGCTTACCCGGAGATGCATCCGCAAGCGCGCAACTACGAAGACGATCTCGCCAACTTCGTGCGCAAGGCCAAGGCCGGTGCCGATAGCGCGATCACCCAGTACTTCTTCAACGCCGACAGCTACTTCTACTTTGTCGACCGTTTGCAGGCGCTGGGCGTGGATCTGCCGATCGTGCCGGGGATCATGCCGATCACCAACTACAGCAAACTCGCGCGTTTCTCCGATGCCTGCGGTGCGGAAATCCCGCGCTGGATCCGCAAGCAACTGGAAGCCTACGGCGACGACACACGAAGCATCCAGAGCTTTGGCGAGCAAGTCGTCAGCGAGATGTGCGAACGCCTGCTGCAGGGCGGCGCACCTGGATTGCATTTTTATTCCATGAACCAGGCCGAGCCTAGCCTGGCGATCTGGAATAACCTGAAGTTGCCGCGGTGAAGCAGCCGCAAGCTTCAAGCTGAAAGCTACAAGCAAGAGCAAGAGATCGCAGCGGCAGCTCCTACATTGGAATTTCGTATCCCGCAGGAGCTGCCGACGGCTGCGATCTTTTGCTTTTAAGCCCGCGAAACAGAGCTTGTGCAGGCACTTTCTGGCTCTTTCGGGTTTCTCGTCGTAATCTCCAGCCATGCCTTTGATCACGCAGTTACTCGCCGTGCTGGTTTTTGCTTGCCTGAGCTTCGCCGCTCGGGGCGAGAAGTTGCGTATTGTCACCGAGCCATGGGCGCCCTACGTGTACGAACAGGGCGGGCAGAATCTCGGGCTGGACTACGAAACCACCGCGATCGTGTTCAAACGCCTGGGCATTGAAGTCGAGTGGCAGTTCCTGCCGTGGAAGCGCTGCCTGTCGATGCTCGAAACCGGTCAGGCCGACGGTGCACTGGACATTTTTCACAGCGCCGAGCGCGACGCCACCCTGCTCTACCCCAGCGAACCGTTGTCCGACGTTGAATTCGTAATGTTCTACGCCAACGATCGACCGCACCCGTTCAGCACCCTGGATCAACTCAAGGGCCTGACCATCGGTACTTCGCCGGGCTATCTGTACAGCCCGGATTTCAGCCAGTCACAGCTGTTCAGCCGGGAGCCGGCGCCAACCCATGAAGCCAATTTCGGCAAACTGGTACGCGGGCGTATCGACCTGCTGATTACTGATCGCCGCGTCGGCCAGCATTTGCTCGATGAGCTGAATATTCGCGATCTGATCACGGAAAACCCGACGGTTATCAGCCGTCAGAGCCAGTTTCTTGCAGTTCGGCGCAATGCCGGCATGGATTTGCTGGTGCAGCGTTTTGGCGCCGAGCTCAAGCGTTTCAAGCGCGAACCGGCCTACGCCGAGCTCAGCGCACGTTACGGTGCCGCTCCCGTCGACAGCGCTTCTCTGCGCTCGGCCACGGCCAGCGGCAAAACCGTTGAGCAGCAGGAAAGCAGCGCGCAGTGATTGCTCTGTTATACTCCGGCGTTCCCGCCAGGCTCACGCCCGGACGCCCGGAACCGTAACAGGCCTCACGACCCGCTACAGCGCAGCTTTCAGCCCGCGCGAGCGCTCCTGACGAGCCTTCGGAACCGCCGCTGGACCGGACGGGATTGCGTCCTCTTAAACGTGATTCGCGCCAGGCAAGACTCCCATTGGGCCAAGCCCTAACTAAAACAGGATTACTCATGTCCTTTGCTTCCCTCGGTCTCTCCGAGGCTTTAGTCCGTGCCATCGAAGATGCGGGCTATACCGAGCCTACTCCGGTGCAACAGCGGGCCATTCCCGCCGTGTTGCAAGGTCGCGACCTGATGGTTGCGGCTCAGACAGGTACCGGTAAAACCGGCGGCTTCGCCCTCCCGATTCTGGAGCGGTTGTTCCCCAACGGTCACCCGGACAAATCCCAGCGTCATGGCCCGCGCCAACCGCGCGTACTGGTCCTGACCCCGACCCGCGAACTCGCGGCCCAGGTGCACGAGAGCTTCAAGATCTATGCCCGTGACCTGAAATTCGTCAGCGCCTGCATCTTCGGCGGCGTCGGCATGAACCCACAGGTCCAGGCCATGTCCCGCGGCGTCGACGTCCTGGTTGCCTGCCCGGGCCGTCTGCTCGACCTCGCCGGCCAGGGCAGCGTCGATCTGTCCCACGTGGAAATCCTCGTCCTCGACGAAGCCGACCGCATGCTCGACATGGGCTTCGTGCACGACGTGAAGAAAGTCCTCGCGCGCCTGCCGGCCAAGCGTCAGAACCTGCTGTTCTCGGCAACGTTCTCGAAAGACATCACCGACCTTGCCGGCAAGTTGCTGCACAACCCGGAACGCATCGAAGTGACGCCGCCGAACACCACGGTCGAGCGCATCGAACAACGCGTATTCCGCCTGCCGGCCAGCCACAAGCGTGCCTTGCTGGCGCACCTGATCACCGCCGGCGCGTGGGAACAGGTACTGGTCTTCACCCGCACCAAGCACGGCGCCAACCGTCTCGCTGAATACCTGGACAAACACGGCCTGCCGGCGGTGGCGATCCACGGTAACAAGAGCCAGAACGCCCGCACCAAAGCCCTGGCCGACTTCAAGGCCGGTGAAGTGCGCATTCTGGTTGCCACCGACATCGCTGCCCGTGGTCTGGACATCGACCAGTTGCCGCATGTGGTCAACTTCGAGTTGCCGAACGTCGACGAAGACTATGTGCACCGTATCGGTCGTACCGGCCGCGCCGGTCGTTCGGGCGAGGCGATCTCGCTGGTCGCGCCGGACGAAGAGAAGCTGCTGAAAAGCATCGAGCGCATGACCAAGCAGAAGATTGCCGACGGCGATCTGATGGGCTTCGACTCCAGCACCATCGAAGCCGAGAAGCCGGAAGCCCGCGAGCGTCCGGACATCCGCAACCCGCGCAATTCCCGTGGCCCACGCGGCGACGGCCCGAATGGCGGCGGCGGTGGCGGTGGTCGCAAGGACAAAGGCAAAGACAAGGGCAAGGAAAAACCGGCTGGTGATCGTGGCGAGCGCCCTGCCCGCCAGCAGAAGCCGCGTGAAGGCACGCCGAGTCGCGAACAGCGTCCGAGCCAGCCACCGCGTGCAGCGGCTGACCGTGCCCCGGACGAGTTCCTCGACGACGATATCGATAACTTCGGTAACCGCGTTGATTACGTGCCGAAAGCCGCTCCTGCCGGCGGCCGTGGCCGTCGTCCGGGCGCCCCGGCGCAAGGCGCAGGCACTGGCGCACCACGCGGCGGTCAGCCACAGGGTCGCCAGAACGGTCCGCGCAACAGCAACGGTTCGAGCACCGGCACACCACCGGCCAAACGCAGCGGCCCGCGCAATGGCGCACCGCGTGACGGTCAGGGTCGTCGTGACGAATCCGCGCCACGCAACCGCCGCCCGGCCCGTGACGATCAGCCACGTAGCGAACCGGCCGTGCAGAACCCGCGCAGCAACGGCCCGAAGATCATGCACAAGGAATCGAAAGCCGACCGCTTCCCGACGCCTGAGCAGCTCGATCAACTGCCAAGCCGTCCGCGTGGCGAGAAACCGGCACTGCTGACCCGCAATCGCTGAGTTCAAGCCGCAATGAAAAATGCCCCGGTTCGAAAGAGCCGGGGCATTTTTATAAGCGCTGCAAATCGCTTTGCGTAGGAGCTGCCGCAGGCTGCGATCTTTTGATCTTGATCTTGATCTTCAAAAATCAAGATCAAAAGATCGCAGCCTTCGGCAGCTCCTACAGGGGATCTGTGTTGTGGCAAAAAAAACGCCCCCGGCCTTGCGACCGGGGGCGTTTTTCATGTGGCGGCGAAAATTATTTCGCTTTCACACCTTCGAACGAAACGTACAGTTCGACCGCATCGGACTTCGGACCGAGGTCTTTCTGCTTGCCGAAATCGGAACGCTTGATGGTGGTGGTGCCTTCGAAACCGGCACGGTAGCCGCCCCAAGGATCCTTGCCTTCGCCCAGGAAGGTCGCCTTGACGACAACTGGCTTGGTCACGCCCAGCAGGGTCAGGTCGCCGGTCACGTCAGCCGTGTTGGCACCAGTGGATTTGACGCTGGTGGATACGAAAGTGGCCTTGCCGAATTTGCTGGCGTTGAGGAAGTCCGCGCTGGCGATGTGCTTGTCGCGCTCGGCGTGGTTGGTGAACACGCTGGCGGTGTTGACGTTGAACTCGATCTTGCTGTCTTCAGGCTTGGCAGCGTCGAAGCTGAACTTGCCGTCGATGTCCTTGAAGGTACCGGTGATGAAGCTGTAGCCCAGGTGGCTGATCTTGAAGTCGACGAAGGCGTGCTGGCCTTCCTTGTCTACTACGTAGTCAGCAGCCATTACGTTGGCGGACAGCACGGCCGAACCGATTGCCAGAGCGGCCAGAGTCTTTTTCAACATGCTTTCTTTTCCTTTGAGTCGAGGTTGAATTTCAGGCTTTGCGACCAAGCATTCGGGTGAGGGTCGCATCACGATCGATAAAGTGGTGCTTCAATGCTGCCAACGCATGGAGACCGGAAAAAATTACCAGTATCCACGCCAGCCAGAGATGAATCACCCCAGCGGTATCTGCCTGATCCGGTAGTCCGGAGAGCAGTGCAGGAACTTCAAACAGGCCAAACACCGGGATCCCGACACCGTCTGCGGTGGAAATCAGGTAACCGGCAATCATCACAGCGAACAGCGCCAGATACAGAAACCCGTGACCGAATTTGGCCCCGATACGGGTCATGCGGCTGTAGCTTTGCAGCGTTGGCGGCGGCGGGCTGATGAAACGCCACAACACCCGCAACACCATCACAGCGAGCAGCACCAGGCCGATGCTCTTGTGCAGGTCCGGCGCGTCTTTGCGCCAGGTGCTGTAGTAATCCAGCCCGACCATCCACAGGCCCAGCGCAAACAGCCCGAAGACCGCCAGCGCCACGCCCCAGTGCATGAAGATGCTGACCCAACCATAGCGCGAAGAAGAGTTACGTAGCTGCATTGCCCAAATCCTGTGAGAACTGCGAACCAAGACTAGCGAGTTATCTATCGAATTAAAGCGGAAAATTTTGCTTTGAAATATCGAGAAATACGATCAAGAGTCTGCGAGCGGGGTGTTAAGGAAGGATTAAAGGCGATTCCTGCGTGGAGCGCTTGTACAAATGACGGGGACTGCATTGACCATCGTCATCTCTGCACACGCAGACGGGAACCTCGTGCTCAAGGACGGTGAGGCGATCATCTGGATCGCCGACGCCAATCAACCTTACAGCGCAACTTTGCACCCGAAGAAGATGCGCGAGCCGCTGCAGTTTGTGATCAGCAACAGCGGCTTTCTTTATGACCCCTCCAGGCGACGATTATGGATCGCGGAAAGCACGCATAGCGCCGACAAGTCGCTTTGGTACAACACATACATGACTGTGCAGGACGATGGAAACCTGGTGATTTACGACCAGCGCACGGGCAGTCTGCGCTGGGCGCGTTTCGGTTTCATTCCCGGGCGCCTGCGCAAACCCAAGCAAAAGTGGCTGAGGAAACTGCCGAACGGGACAGAGTTCTTCAAGTGGGAGTTTTAACTGACCAGCCATTCATGGCCGATCAGTTATGAAGTACCGCCGGCGGTTGCAGGCATTCGGCACTGTAGGGGTCTATGTGGCACTTGTGCGCCAGTTCAGAACCATAGCCGCCGGGGAAAAATTGCCCGTTGCTACATCCGGAAAGTGCAATCAAAACCAGTATCGCGATAAGCGTTTTCATAGCATGCCTCCAATTTTTTCCAGCATAAAATTGGCGCGCTCGCAGCCGCTATCACCTGGTTCCGAGTGTTTTGTGGGAAGGCTCCGGTACGCCGGTAAGTCCCGTAACCGGATGACGAAGGACTGAAATGCGGGGCAAAAAAAACGCGACCCGAGGGCCGCGTTTTCATGTGAACAAAGCCTTACTGCGCCTTGCTCTCGGTCGTCGCTGCTGGCTTCTTCGCCGGCTCAGCCTTCTTCGCTGCAGGTTTGGCGGCCGGCTTTTTCGTTTCGGTTTTGGCCGCAGGCTTCTTCGCCGCTGGCTTGGCCGCTGCTTTCTTTGCCGGCTCGGCTTTCACCGGGGCCGCTGGTTTCGGTGCTTCCACCGGAGCTGGCGCAGGGGCCGGGGTCGGTGCAGGCGCTGGAGCGACCGGAGCAGGTGCTGGCTCTGGCGCTTTCGCTGGCTCAGGCTTCTTCTCGTCATCCGAACCGCCAAACAGGTTAGTGAAGAAGTTGCCCTTCTTCGCCGCCACGGCACCCGCCGCGCCTGCCGCTGCTGCAGCCGGCACCACTTTGACCGGTTCGAACGATTTGCCTGCCGCCAGATCTTCCACCTGGCTGGCCGCGCGCTGGCCGGTGCGCAGTGCGCCTTCCAGGGTGCCCGGGTACAAGGTGTCGGTGTGTTCGCCAGCGAACGCTACGCGTTGCAGCGGACGTTCCCACAGGCGCCAGAACTTGCTGATCTGCCCCGGGCCGTACGCCAGGTAGGCGCCGCCCATCGACGGGTCGGTGCTGTAGCGACGGATTTCATAACCGGTGAACGAGCCACGGGCCTGTGGATAAAACGCGTGCAGACGGATCAGCACCTGGTCGACCATCTGCTTGTCGCCGAACGCTTGCATCACCCGAGCGTTGTCGCCGGACAGGTTGATCACCACGTTGGCGCCACCCTTGAGCGCCGGCTCGATCCAGAGCATGCCCAGGCCGGTATTGCTGTAGATCTCGCCAGACATGCGCGACTTGCTTTCCCACACCGGCGTCTTGAACTTCAGCATGATCTGGTCGCGCCAGCCGTAGTTGGTGCCTTTGATCGCCGCCAGGTGCTGGGCATCCAGCGCCGGGGTCAGGGCGATCTTGTTCAGTGCGCGCAACGGCACCGCCAATACCACGTAGTCAGCCTGATAACCGACGCTGCCGACTTTGACGGTCACGCCGTCCTTGTCCTGGGTAATGGCCGAGACCGGCGAGCTGGTCTTGATGGTCTTGATCTGTTTGACGAAGGCCTGGGCCAGCACCTGGCTGCCGCCGACCAGCCGCGAGGCGCGCAGGTCACGGTCGGAAATGCCGCGATAGACGCGGTTCTGCTGGGCGAAATACAGCAGCGACAGACGCGAAGGTTCGTCGTAGTGGGTGCGAATGTCCTGGTTGATCAGCTGACGCGCGGTGGCCGGCAGGTTCTGCTTGTCGAGCCAGCTCGACACAGTGATCTGATCCAGCGCGTGCAGGGTGGCGGTCGCCGCCGGGTTCTGCGGATCGTCGATCGAGCGTGCCAGATCGTCGAGGGTGTTCTGGTAGCGCTTGAGCGCATCGGCGGTGGCTGGTTGCTTGGTGGCCAGATCGGCAGCGGAGAAATAATCGCCGTCGATCAGATAGCTCGGGGTACGGACGAATTCCGGCGCCGGCGTGGTGCCGAGCTTGAACGTCGACACGTATTTGTTGAGCACCGGCTGGGTCTTGTCGTTGCCGATCCACTCGCTGGTGGCCATGCCCGAACGACCGCCCAGACTCGGTTTGGCTTCCAGCAGGGTGACCTGCCAGCCCTTGTTCTGCAGCTCGTAGGCGGCAGTCAGACCCGACAGGCCGCCGCCGATCACGATTGCGGTTTTATCCTTGGCCAGCGCCGTAACGCTGAACAGCCCCAACATCACCAGCGCACAGGCGCGCAGCCAACCGACAGACATTCAGCGAACTCCGGAAAAACATGTGGGAAAAAGCAGCTTTGCGAGTCAGACGACTCAAAGAACCGCGAAGAATACGTTAGCCATCAAAACGCCGCCAGCGACGTCTATCGGCTCAGACAAAGTAGCTCAATCGACACAATGGGTTGTTCCCGCGCGATGCATTGCATAGGCTTGCGCGATTGTTCGCCCGCGCCTGACGCGAGCCGCCTCGAGGAGACTGTAAATGGGCCTGAATAACCAGTGGATGCAACGCGATCTCGCGGTGTTGTGGCATCCCTGCACCCAGATGAAAGACCACGAACAGCTGCCGCTGATCCCGATCAAGCGCGGCGAAGGCGTCTGGCTCGAAGACTTCGAAGGCAAGCGCTACCTCGACGCGGTCAGTTCCTGGTGGGTCAATGTGTTCGGCCACGCCAACCCGCGCATCAACCAGCGCATCAAGGATCAGGTCGATCAACTCGAACACGTGATTCTTGCCGGTTTCAGTCATCAGCCGGTGATCGAGCTGTCCGAGCGCCTGGTGAAGATGACCCCGCAAGGCCTGAATCGGGTGTTCTACGCCGATAATGGCTCGTCGTGCATCGAAGTCGCGCTGAAGATGAGCTTTCACTACTGGCTCAATCGCGGCCAGCCGAATAAAAAGCGCTTCGTCACCCTGACCAACAGCTACCACGGTGAAACCATGGCGGCGATGGCGGTCGGCGATGTGCCGCTGTTCACCGAGACCTACAAAGCCCTGCTGATGGACACCATCAAGGTGCCGAGCCCGGATTGCTACGGACGTCCCGACGGCATGAGCTGGGAAGAACATTCGCGCAACATGTTTGCCGCCATGGAACAGACCCTGGCGGAAAACCATGACAGCGTCGCGGCAGTGATCGTCGAGCCGCTGATCCAGGGCGCGGGCGGCATGCGCATGTATCACCCGGTCTACCTCAAGCTGCTGCGCGAGGCCTGCGACCGTTACGGCGTGCACCTGATCCACGACGAAATCGCCGTCGGTTTCGGCCGCACCGGCACGATGTTCGCCTGCGAGCAGGCCGGCATCCGCCCGGACTTCCTCTGTCTGTCCAAAGCCCTCACCGGCGGCTACCTGCCGCTGGCCGCGTGCCTGACCACCGACGAGGTCTACAGCGCGTTCTACGACGACTACCCGACCCTGCGCGCCTTTCTCCATTCGCACAGCTACACCGGCAACCCGCTGGCGTGCGCGGCGGCACTGGCGACGCTGGATATCTTCGAGCAGGACAACGTCATCGAGAACAACCGGGCGCTGGCCCAGCGCATGGCCTCGGCGACGGCGCATCTGGTCGATCACCCGAACGTGTCCGAAGTGCGCCAGACCGGCATGGTCCTGGCCATCGAGATGGTCAAGGATAAAGCCACGAAAGAGGCCTACCCTTGGCAGGAGCGCCGTGGTCTGAAGGTGTTCCAGCATGCGCTGGAGCGTGGCGCGCTGTTGCGGCCGCTGGGCAGCGTGGTGTATTTCCTGCCGCCCTATGTGATCACCCCGGAGCAGATCGACTTTCTGGCCGAAGTGGCCAGTGAAGGCATCGACATTGCGACGCGTGACAGCGTCAGCGTCGCGGTACCGAAAGATTTCCATCCCGGTTTCCGTGATCCCGGCTGACTCGGCTACTTGAGATTTGCGGTGTTTGAACTACCGCTTTCGCGAGCAGGCTCGCTCCCACAGGGGGATGCATTCCAAATGTGGGATCGAGCCTGCTCGCGAATGAAGTCAACACCGATCCAACTGATTCACATCTTTCCAGAGACCCGAAATGAGACTGTCCCGCTTCTTTATCGACGCCCCGCTGAGCACCGGCGAACACGAACTGCCGGAGGCCCAGGCGCATTACATCAGCCGCGTGCTGCGCATGGCCGAGGGCGATGCCGTGCAGTTGTTCGACGGTTCCGGCCATGAGTTTCGCGGATCGCTGGTAGAAGTCGGCAAGAAGCGCGTCGTCGTGCAGATCGACGAGCAATTCGCCGGGCAGGTCGAATCGCCGCTGCAGATCCACCTGGGCCAGGGCCTCTCCCGTGGCGAGCGGATGGACTGGGCGATTCAGAAAGCCACCGAGCTGGGCGTGAATGAAATCACTCCGATCTTCAGTGACCGCTGTGAAGTCCGCCTCAAGGACGAACGCGCCGATAAACGCCTGCTGCACTGGCGCCAGGTAGCGATCAGCGCGTGCGAGCAATGTGGGCGCTCGCGGGTGCCGGTAATTCATCCGCCAGTGTTGTTGGCGGACTGGATCAAGCAGACTGAAGCGGAGTTGAAGCTGGTGTTGCATCCGGAGGCAGAGCCGCTGGTCAGCCATGCCAGACCGGCGACGCTGGCGTTCCTGATCGGGCCGGAAGGGGGCTTGTCAGATGGCGAAGTCGAGCAGGCCAAGACCAACGGCTTCCACGCCGCCCGCCTCGGGCCGCGGGTGCTGCGCACCGAGACCGCGCCAGTGGTGGCATTGGCTGTTGCACAACAGCTTTGGGGTGACTTTTAGAGTCTCGATTGGAATACGTCCCTGTAGGAGTGAGCCTGCTCGCGATAGCGGTGTATCAGCCACCACTCATTGACTGAACTGACGCAATCGCGAGCAGGCTCACTCCTACAAGGGAATGGCGGTGTTTAGAGGACGTAGAACAGAATCGCGACGAAATGCAGCAAGCTCCCGGCGATCACGAACAGGTGCCAGATGCCATGGGCATGCCGCAAGCGGTGATCCAGGGCAAAAAAGATAATCCCCACCGTATACAGCACGCCGCCCGACGCCAGCCAGGCAAACCCCGCCGTGCCCAGTGCGGCAATCAGCGGCTTGACCGCGACCAGGACGATCCAGCCCATCACCGCGTAAATCACGATCGACAGAATCCGCGCTTCGGAGCGCGGTTTGATCTCTTGCAGAATGCCGATCAGCGCCAGCCCCCAGACAATCCCGAACAGCGTCCAGCCCCACGGCCCGCGTAACGTCACCAGGCAGAACGGCGTGTAGCTGCCGGCGATCAGCAGGTAGATCGAAAAATGATCGACCTTCTTCATGATCGCTTTCTTGCGCCCGCGCACGCTGTGGTAAACGGTCGAGGCGCTGTAGAGCACCAGCAAGGTAAACGCATAAATCGCCACGCTGACAATCTTCCATGGACTGCCGTCGAGGCTGGCGATTACCAGCATCCACACGCCGCCGATAAACGCCGCAATAGCTCCGACCAAATGGGTCCATGCGTTGAGTTTTTCCCCGTGATACATGTATTGCTCACCTCACATTCGTTACCGCAGCGCGCAAGGCTCGGGCCTTGAGCGTAAAAGCGCAAGTTTGCGTTCAACACGATCCCCTGTAGCAGCTGCCGAAGGCTGCGATCTTTTGATCTTCCGTGCACAATCGGCCGATACCAAAAAGAGTCCGCGCCATGCTGATCGACGAAGAATTGACCCTGAAAAAACTCGAGGTGTTCCTCGCCTTCATGCGCACCGGCAACCTCGCCCGCGCCGCCGCCGAATTGCAGACCAGCAACGTCAGCGTGCACCGCGCCATCCACTCTCTGGAAAACGCCCTGCGTTGCCCGCTGTTCAAACACGAGGGGCGCAACCTGACGCCGCTGGAAAGCGCTTACGTGCTGGAAGAGCGTGCGCAGAAGCTGATCAACGACGTGGTCGAAAGCGTGCGCCTGACCCGCGAAGCTGCCGGATTCTCCGCCGAGCGCTTCAAGCTCGGCTCGCTGTATTCGCTGACGGTGAAAACCGTGCCGCAACTGATCATGGGCCTGAAAATCCGTCGCAGCGAACTCAACATCGACCTGATCCTCGGCTCGAACATCGACCTGCTCTACAAGCTGAAAAACATGGAAGTCGACGCGATTCTGGTGTCGCTGGACGACAGCATCAACGACCCCGATTGCGAGCAGATTGCACTGTTTTCCGACGACATCTTCCTCGCCACCCCGGCGGACTCCAAGTTTGCCCAGCGCGGTGAAGTGGACCTGGCGCAAGTGCGCGATGAAACCTTCATCACCCTGACCCAGGGCTTCGCCACCCATCAGGACGGTGTGCGGGTATTCAAACAGGCGGGGTTCGAGCCGAAGGTGGCGATGCAGGTCAACGACATCTTCACCTTGCTGAGCATGGTCAGCTCGGGCGTGGGTTATGCGTTGCTGCCGGGAAGGATTGCGGCGGTGTACGAGAATCGGGTGAAGCTGATCCCGTTGCAGGAAAAGTACCGCTTGCAGCAACACATTGGCGTGGTGTTTCTCAAGGCCAAGGAGCGCGATCCGAATCTGTTGGCGTTGCTGGCGGAGTGTCGGATGTATGCGAATCGGCAGGGTGGGGTTTAGATCAAGATCAGATCAAGATCAAGAGCTACCCCCTAACCCCAGCCCTCTCCCCCAAGGGGGCGAGGGGGAAAGGGAGCAGATTGGGGGCTTTTCGGAACCTGAGTTCGACTCAGGATTTTCAGGTCGATGTATAACGCCAAAACAACGCGGTCAGTCCCCTCTCCCCCGGGAGAGGGCTAGGGTGAGGGGCTCTTGATCTTCAGCCGACAATCGCACGAACGATGAAGAACAACAGCGACGGCCCCAGCAAACACCCAAGACCGGTGTGAAAGGTAGCCGTCAACGCCCCGTACGGCACCAGGCGCCGATCCGTCGCCGCCAGCCCCGCCGTCACGCCACTCACCGTCCCGGCCAGCCCGCCAAAGACCATCGCCGAGCGGGGGTTGTCCAGGCCCATCCAGCGCGCCGCGACCGGGGTGCCGACCATCACCAGAATCGCCTTGATCAACCCGGTGGCAATCGACAGCGCCATCACATCCGAGGTCGCGCCGATCGCCGCACCGGTCACCGGCCCGACGATGTAAGTCACCGCACCCGCGCCGATGGTGGTCATGCTCACCGCGTCGCGATAACCGAAGGTCCAGGCCATGCACGCGCCGACAATGAACGGCAGGATCGTGCCCAGCAGCAGGGCGATCACGCCGATCATGCCGGCCTTCTTCGCTTCGGTGGCCTGTACTTCAAAGGCAGTGGCGACGATGGCGAAGTCGCGCAACATCGCCCCGCCCATCAGGCCGATGCCGGAGAACAGCGTGAGATCGGCCAAGCCTTTCTGCCCGCCGGTCATGGTGCCGCCAACCCAGGCCAGCACCAGGCCGATGACGATGGCAATCGCCGAGCCGTGGATGCGTCCGAAGGTCAGGCGCTTGGAGAGAACCACCGACACCCACATGATCACGCCGACGAAGGCGAATGCGGTGATCAGCCCATTGTGTTCCAGACCTTTTTCGATGAGATCCCACATGTCAGCGACCTCCTACCGGGGTGCCGACCGGGGAAATTTCCGCCGGTTCGTCGGGCAACGGTTCGCCCTTGTGAGTGCGGCTGATCAGGGCAATCGTGCAACCACAAACCGCCACGGAGCCGATTGCCGCCAGCACCGCCACCGGGCCGCCGTGCAGGGCGGTGACGACGTTCTGCTGCGCGGCCATCGCCACCACCACCGGAATGTACATCGCGCCCCAGAAGCCGACGCCCATCTCGCAATCCTTGGTCATGCCGCCGCGCTTTTGCATCCACAAGCGTGCGCAGATCAGCAGGATCATCGCAATGCCGACCCCGCCGACGTTGGATTTGACGCCCAGCAACACGCCAAGCATGTCACCCATGATCACCCCTGCCAGCGTACAGATCGCCAGCAGCGCCACACCGTAAATAATCATTGTTGTAGTCCTCAAAGTGCATCGTCGAATGTTGTTTTTGTTGTTCGAAGCTTGAGTCGGCGGTTTAGAGTTGGCGGCCACCCTCCTCTCGCAACAGCGCTTGCAGGGTGTCGAGGCGGGCACTGTCGAAGGCAGTGACGGTGCCCTGCTCGAACACCCGGCGTGCCAGCCCGCTGAGCACCGCACCGGGCGGCAGTTCGATCTGTAAACGCACGCCGCGCTCGTAGGCGCTTTGCACGGTGCCGCGCCAATCCACCACGCGGCACATGTTGAAAGCGAGGTCATCGCGCAGCGCTTCGACTTTGGTCACAGGCCGCGCGCTACTGCCGCTCAGATAAGCGATTTTCGGATTCTTCAGTTCAACCTTGGCGAAGGCGTCGGCAAGCGCCTGCGCCGGCTTTTCCAGCAATGGGCAATGCGACGGCACGCTCACCGCCAGCCGTTTCGCCACTCCGGCGCCGCGACCGCGCGCCAGTTCGGCCACCGCTTGCATGGCCTTGTCGCTGCCGGCGATGACCACTTGGTTATCAGCGTTGATGTTGGCCAGATACACCGGCGTTTCTTCGCTGTGCACCTGGGCCAGCAGCGTTTCCACTGTGGATAATTGCAGACCGATGATCGCGGTCATGCCGTAGCCCTGTGGATAAGCCTGCTGCATCAGCTCACCACGCAGGCTGACCAGCTGCAGCGCATCGCTGAAACTCAAGGCCCCTGCCACCACTGCCGCCGGATAAGCGCCGATGGACAGCCCGGCGACGTAATCTGCTCTCAGGCCATCCTGCAATAACTGCCGTGAAGCAGCGACCCCGGCGATCAGCAGACAGAGTTGGACCGCCCTTGTCGTGCGCAATGCCTCGGTGGAATCCAGCAGCGAGACATCTTCGCCAAGAACATCACTGGCCTCGACCAGGGTGTCGCCGGGCAAACGCTGAAGCATGCCCGCCTGCTGCGCGCCCTGGCCGGGAAACACCAGCAGACTGCTCACGCTGCCTGCTCCTGCGGGTTCCACGGATCCATAACCAGACACGCATGATGGGCAGTTTTCAGCAGCACCCGCGCCGAATCACTGGCCCATTCGCGCAAGGCCACCGCACCGAATGGCGTCTGCAATTGCGCGTCGACCCGGCACACGGTTTGATCAAACAAATCGACCAGTTTCCGCGCCTGATCACGACGGATCATCTGCGGCGTACGCAGGATCAAATCGAGATCGCTGGCGGCGTGCATCGCGGCAAAGCCACTGGCCAATTCAAACCCTACGCTGCCGCTGACACCCCAGACCCAACCGCAATCGTCGAGTAGCGGTCGCAGCTGTGTCAGCGCCTGCATCACCGGCAAATCACGCGGGCTGTCGACATGACACAGCGCCTCAGGACTGACCCGCCGGGCAATCGAATCAACCGGCATGAACGCCGCCAGGCGCTGCTCGCGCAAAGCCCCGCGCACACCCACCGCGACAAAACCGGCAGCACTCAACGCCCGCCGCACCACCACCGGTTGCCCGGCCGCCAGCACCTCGACCGCCCACGCCGGCGCATCTGCCGGCAACTGCGCCGGGGTCATACCCCAGAGCAGATCGTGGGCCAAAGTCAGGTTCACCACTGCGCCCTCAGCAGTTCGCGGACGCGGCTGGAGGCGGCGCGATTACTCGCACCGAGGCGGCCCTTCAAATCACTGCTGCTCACATCATCGATCGCCTGCTTCAGGCACTCGCGCACCCGCGCCAGATCTTCCGCCGTCGGCTGTTCGATCTGCTGCACCGAGAGAGTTTCCCAAAGCAGACCGAGGCTGGCGTAGCTGTCGATGTCGTAGGCCATGGGCGGCACGCTGGCGGCCAGCGCTTCCAGTTCTTCAACACTGCGCAAGGTCACCCGCGCCGCCGAGGCCTTGCCCATCGCGTGCACCATCACACCGGGATCACGCAAAGCAATCAGCCGATTGGCCTGATAACCATGCGCGAGAAATGCGCCCGACATCGCTTTACCCACCAGCAGCGCAATCACCGGATGCCCGGCCAATCGCGCACGGGCATAACTGTCCGCCGCGCCGGCCAGGGCCTGATGAATGCCGAGGGCTTCTTCGCGCCGGCCATACGCCTGACTCGGCACATCGACGATGGCGATGATCGGGCGCTTCTGCGCTTGGTCGCGGTCGGCGCTGATCGCGTCATCCACAGCCTTGGCCAGACCCCAGCCTTCGAGCAAGCCGACTTCGCCGTTTCGAGCGCGAGGGAAACGATTGTCCGGGTCGGCGACCACGGCGATAAAACGTCCAAGCTCAGCGTCGGCCACTTTCAATGACGGCGGCAAACCTTCGACGCTTTCAGCGCCCTCGCTCAAGGCGTTGAACCAGTGCAAACCGCGCAATGAATAACTGCTCATGAGCGCTCTCCTTGATACAGATCGCGAACCACCGACGGTTCGATTTGCTGGTCAGTGTTCAGCTTGCCGAGGCGTTGCAGGAACCACTCGGCGCGCTGGCTGCGCGGCTGTGCCGGCAAGCCTAGCTGGAGCAATTCTCCGACCTGCTGACGAATCTGCGCCACGTCATCGCCGACATAACGATCCACCAGACCACTGTTGAAACGCTGCTCGCCGCCGGTCACGCTCCAGATGAAGGGCCGGTCGCGGGAATCGTATTCCTCGATCCCGGCTTCCTGCTCGATCACCTGCGGGCCGTTCAAACCGAGACGTGCTTCTTGGGTCACCAGCAAATAGCTGCACAGCGCAGCGGCGATCGACATGCCGCCGAAGCAACCGACGCTGCCGGCGACCACGCCGACCACCGGTTGATAGCGCTGCAAATCGACAATCGCCGCATGAATATCAGCAATCGCCGCGAGCCCCAGATTGGCCTCCTGCAAGCGCACGCCACCGGTTTCCAGCAGCAACACTGCGCGAGTAGGAATGCCGTTACGATTGTCTTCAGCCGCCAGTTCCAGCGCACCGGCAATCTTCGCCCCGCCGACTTCGCCAAGGCTGCCGCCCTGGAATGCGCCTTCAATCGCCGCGATCACTACCGGCAGACCGTCAAGACTGCCCTTGGCGATGATCACGCCGTCGTCGGCCTGGGGCACCACACCCTGGCGTTCGAGCCATGGCGACATCACCCGTTGAAACGGATCGAGCAGTTCGCGAAAGGTCCCGGCGTCGAGCAAGGCTTTCGCCCGCTGCCGCGCACCGAGTTCGACGAAGCTGTGTTTGTTGAGCAACGCTGCGCTGTCAGTCATGGCCGATCTCCTCGAAACCCTGTTCCAGACGCAAGCGCACCACCCCCGGCGTCGCGCCGAAATCGTGGATGTCGATGGCCATCGCCGGCGGCGTGGTGCCGTCGAACATCCGCGCAAACAGGTGTTGCCAGCGCTGCTGCGCGCCATTGACCGAGGTCTGCACATTGATCGTCAGCTTGCCGGCCAGACCCGGCTCGATCAGCACTTCCAGATCTCCCGAACCGACACAACCGACCAGCGCACGACCGCGTGGCGGCTGCCCGGCGGGGAATTCAAACGATAGGCTTTCCATCAAAATGCTCCCTGAACAATGCCGTCGCGCTCGATGCGATCGAGCAGCAGCGTGGCTGCGAGCAAGTCGGCGGCGCCACCGGGCGAGGCATTCAATGCGATGAGTTGTTGATCGAGTTCGTGCAGGCGCCGGCGACCGCTGAGGCTGGCGCTGCCGCCGGCGTCGAGCACCGCTTGCGCCCCCGACTGCATGGCGTGCAGGCCGGGTTCGCCAGCGCGGTAGAGCACGCAGGTGTCGGCCAGCTCGGTCATGATCGCCAGCAATGCATCGAGCCGGGCATTCTGTTCGCCGTGGCCGTTGGCGCGGCTTTTCTGCAGTTGCGGCAGGCCGCGTTGCAGCACGGACGGGAAGCCCAGCTGCGCTTCCTCGCGGGCACCGCGTGCGCCGTAACGCTGGGCGACTTGTGCGCCGTGGCTGAGCGGTTTCGGTGCGTAGCGGTCGTCGAGCAGTGCCAGGCGTGCGGCACACAAGGCGATGGATTTCGGTTGCAGCGCGGCGGCCGTCACCAACAGTCCCAACGCCCAGATCGCGCCGCGATGGGTGTTGACGCCGTTGGTGGTCACAAGCATGGCTTGCTCGCCTTCACGGCCGATGCGGCCAATCGCTTCGCGCAACGGCAAACCGACTTCGCCAATGTCCAGCGCTGCCTCGGCCATTTCCTTGAACGCTGGCCACAAGGCCAACGCCGACGCGTGCATCAGGCCCAGGTGCAGATCGGTGTGTGCGCCATTGCCGCGACGATCGACCAGCGCCGGTTTCGGCGACAGATCGGCTTCGTCGATCAGCGCGTCCACTGCCAGATCGGCCAGGCGCTCGGCCAGTGACAACGGTTTCATTTGCAGGTTGAATGCGTGCATTACCAGCTCCTGAATTTGGCGGGCGGGTTATAGAGACCGCCGGACCACTCGACCAGATCGGCCACGCTTTTCGCTGCGAGCAATTCGCGGGTGGCGTCGGTGCGGCGGATGCCGAGGTCTTCGGGCAAGGCGATCAGGCCTTCGCGGCGCATGCGTTCGGTGTCTTTCGGGTTGTGCCGCAGGCCGATGGCGGTAACGCCGGCCACCGCTGCGATCATCGCCTGGCGCTCCTCCAGCGAGCGCGCCTTGTACAGATAGGCAATGCCTTCTTCGGTGAGCAGGTGGGTGACGTCGTCGCCGTAGATCATGATCGGTGCCAGCGGCATGCCGCTTTTCTTCGCCACTTCGACCGCGTCGAGGGTTTCGACGAAGGTCGGTTTGCCGCCCTCCTGGAACGTCTCGACCATTTGCACCACGAGTTTCTTGCCGCGTTCGAGCATCGGTTGCGGCGCATCGTCGTGGCGCATGTCCAGCCACGCCGGGGTACCGTGACGCCGGCCGCGCGGGTCGTGGCCCATGTTCGGCGCGCCACCGAAACCGGCGAGACGGCCACGGGTCACGGTCGAGGAATGGCCGTCGCCATCGACCTGCAATGTCGCGCCGATAAACAGATCCACCGCGTATTGCCCCGCCAGTTGGCAGACCATGCGGTTGGAGCGCAGCGAGCCGTCGCGGCCGGTGAAGAACACATCCGGCCGAGCGGCGATGTAGTTTTCCATGCCCAGTTCGGTGCCGAAGCAATGCACGCTCTCGACCCAGCCGCTCTCGATCGCCGGGATCAGCGTCGGGTGCGGGTTGAGCGTCCAGTTGCGGCAGATCTTGCCCTTCAACCCGAGGGATTCGCCGTAGGTCGGCAGGATCAATTCGATGGCGGCGGTGTTGAAACCGATGCCGTGGTTGAGCGACTGCACGTTGTGTTTTTCGTAGATGCCACGGATCGCCATCATCGCCATCAGTACGTGCACAGGCTTGATGTGGCGCGGGTCGCGGGTGAACAGCGGTTCGATGTAAAACGGCTTGTCGGCCACCACCACGAAGTCGACCCACGACGCCGGAATGTCTACGCGAGGGAGTTCGCTGACGTCGTCGACCAACTGGTTGACCTGGACGATGACGATGCCGTCGCTGAACGCTGCCGGCTCAATCAACGCCGGGGTGTCTTCAGTGCTGGGGCCGGTGTAGATGTTGCCGGCACGATCAGCCATGAACCCGGCCGAGAGCACGACGTTGGGGATCAGGTCCACGACGAGGCGGGCGTAGAGTTCGATGTACGTGTGGATCGCGCCGACTTCGAGCAAGCCATCTTCGAGCAACTGGCTGATGCGCAGGCTCTGGGTGCCGGCGAAGGAGAAATCGAGCTTGCGGGCGATGCCGCGTTCGAACAGGTCAAGGTGTTCGGAGCGGCCAACGCTGGGCATGATCATATGCAGATCGTGGAGTGTGGCCGGATCGGCTTTGGCCAGCGAACGCGAGAGAAAATCCGCCTGCTTCTGGTTGTTGCCCTCGAGCACCACGCGATCGCCGGGATGGATCAACGCTTCGAGCGCGGCGACGATTTTGTCACTGGGCAACACCGCGCCATCGGCCAGCCCGCGCACCTTGTCGAGCCGGCGCTGCTTCTCGTCACGCCGCCGCGTCCAGCGCGAGTCAGGGGAAATTGTCGTTGTCATGCTCACTCCACGGGGTTCGCTGTCGTGGAGCCACGTTAGGCGCGTGTGGTGAGGGCATCAATCAAGCTGGGTGGTGAATCATTACGCTGAGCGTAACGTTCAAAAGCTACCCTCACCCTAGCCCTCTCCCGGAGGGAGAGGGGACCGATTGGGGGATGCTTGGGAATGACGCCGACCTGAAGCAGCCGTGGTGAATCCCGAAACGAAAAATCAACAGCCCCTCACCCTATCCCTCTCCCGAGGGAGAGGGGACCGATTGGGGGATGCTTGGGAATGACGCCGACCTGAAGCAGCCGTGGTGAATCCCGAAACGAAAAATCAACAGCCCCTCACCCTAGCCCTCTCCCGAGGGAGAGGGGACTGATTGGGGAATGCTTGGGAATGATGCTGACCTGAACCAGTTGTAGTGAATCCATAATCGACTCCGTTATTCAGGTCGATGTAGGACCCGAGACACCTCGGTCGGCTCCCTCTCCCTCTGGGAGAGGGCTGGGGTGAGGGGCTTTCAGTCGGTTGGCACCATTTTGTCCAGCACCCGGTTCACCGCCATCTCCGCCACCATGACAATCTGCGCGATGCCCTGCAGGGTCTTGCGCTGCGAGCCTTCCACTGAAGCGGCGTGGTTATGCAGCATCACCGTTGCCGAGCCGAGCGTTTCACAGGCATCGGCCAGCAGCGATTCGGTGTCGGCCTCGGGGTTGGCCATGTACAGCGTGTTGGGGATGTAAGGCGGCGCCATGAAGTCAGCGCTGGGCGGGCCGAGGTAATGGTCGAGGGCGCGCTCGGCGGCTTCGTGGAATTTCTTTGAGTCGGGGGACTGGTAAGGAGATGCCGGGTCTGTGGCCGGCGGATTTGGGGTTACTTTGAACATAAGCTGTGTTCCCGTTGTTGAGCGCCAACCCCTTGGCTACTAAACGAAAGGGAGGCAGCTGTACGCAGGTTAGTAGACCGGGGAACTCAGCTTAAGCCGGCGCGCCGAAGCGCCCTGCGTACAACCACCATCAAGCTCAGATGCGGAACACCTGTGATGAATGCACGACCAGCTGAATTACCGCGGGCTACTAAACCCGATCACTGCGAATCAGTGACCCGATCCAAGTTACGCAGCAAGCCCTGGGCGCACAAGCCGGCGGATTCTGGCGCAGGCGTAGGCAGGGGCGCAAGGATTTGTAGGTTGGTGGGGCGTAACACCTGGTGTCTTTAAACACCGGAAAGGATTGGTGTTTATTGAGCTACAGGAATTGAGGATCTACCTGTGGGATTGTGGTGATGCGGCTGGCGTTATCGCGAGCAGGCTCACTCCTACAATGGATCTGCGTCCAGCCGCAAAATCTCATGCACCGCAGCCCCCTGTAGGAGTGAGCCTGCTCGCGATGAGGCCAGCAAATCCGCCCAAAATCCGGATCAGCCTACTAGGCCAGCCTCCACCAACAACCGCTCCAGGCCCAAGAAATCCGGCACCTTCGCCACCTGCTCCCCCACCTGCACCGCCGCCTGCTCCAGCGCACACAACGGCACATCGACATAACTCAACTGACTGTCCAGCTTGTACGAACGCGGTATCCCCTGCACCAGCAGGGCAATGAATTTCAATTCAGGCAAACCACCCAAGGCATTCAAGATCACAATCCGCGCCCGTTCGCCGATGACGATTTTCTGTCCGCACGCCGATTCGAAACTGATCAGCGGAATCTGCCGCTCACGCCACGTCACCCGGCCCAGGTACCACGGGGGGGTGTCGAGGTCGAAAGCGCTGGCCTGGTAGTCGATCAGCTCGGCGATCGCGACGTTGGGCAGGATCAGGTTGCGATCGGCCAGCGGCAGCAGCAGCCCGGTAAGCTGGCCGGTGCGCGGGTTGTGCCGGTGTTCATGCATGTTTCTTGCTCCACTGGGCAATGCTCTCCAGCAACACCGATTCCTGATACGGCTTGCCGAGGTAGTCGTTGACGCCGATGGCCATGGCGCGGTCGCGGTGTTTCTGCCCGGTGCGCGAGGTGATCATGATGATCGGCAGGTGTTGCAGGCGTTCATCGTTGCGCACCTGGGTGGCGACTTCGAAGCCGTCCATGCGCGGCATTTCGATGTCGAGCAGCATCAGATCGGGCATGTGCTCTTCAAGCAGCAGCATCGCATCGACACCGTCCTTGGCGGTCAGCACGTTCATGCCGTGGCGCTCAAGCAAACGGCTGGTGACCTTGCGCACCGTCACCGAGTCATCGACGACCATGATCAGCAGCGGCTTGTGCGGTTCGCTGTCGATCTCCGTGCGCGCCGGCTCTTGCGAAAGACGCGCCTGCATCGCCCGGATCGGGGCGAGCAGATCCAGGATCAGCACGACTCGGCCATCGCCGAGAATCGTCGCCCCCGACACCCCCTGCACCGCCGCGAACTGCGGGCCGAGGCTCTTGACCACGATCTCGCGGGTGCCGGCCATGGAGTCGACCAGCACCGCGATGTGGCGATCGTTGTAATGCACCAGCAGCACCGGCAACGGCAGGTTCTGCCCGAGCAGTTTCGGCCGTGGCGCAGTCTTCAGCAGCTCGCCCAGATAGCACAGTTCATAACGCTGGCCACCGTATTGATAGCTTGGGGGATCGTGACGGAAGTGCCCTTCCAGATCATTCGGCAACACGCGCACGATGCCTTCGATGGTGTTCAGCGGAATCGCGTATTGATCCTCGCCACACTGCACCATCAGCGCGCGGTTGACCGACACGGTGAAGGGCAGGCGAATGCGAAAATGCACGCCCTGCCCCGGCACTGAATCGATGCTCATGCTACCGCCGAGCTGACGCACTTCTTCGTGGACCACGTCCATGCCGACGCCACGCCCGGAAATCTGGGTGATCTTTTCCGCCGTGGAGAAGCCCGGCTGGAGGATGAATTGCAGGACATCGCGGTCGCTGATCTCGGCATCGGGCGCCAGCAGACCGCGCTTGATCGCCTTGCGCCGCACGGCTTCCAGCGGCACCCCGGCGCCGTCGTCGCGGATGTCGAAAACCATGTCGCCGCCCTCGCGAGACAGATCGAGGCTGATCTGTCCTTGCGCCGGTTTGCCCGCCGCCAGCCGCACCTCGGCAGATTCCAGGCCATGGTCGACGGCGTTGCGCAGCATGTGTTCCAGCGGCGCGGCCATGCGTTCGAGGACATTACGATCCATCTCGCCATCGGCATTGCCGACAACAAACGCAACATCCTTGCCCAGCTCTTCAGCGACCTGACGAACGATGCGTTTCAGACGCGGGACCATGCGTTCGAACGGCACCATGCGCGTGCGCATCAGGCCTTCCTGCAGCTCGGTGTTGATCCGTCCCTGCTGCTGCAGCAGGTTCTCCGCATCGTGGTTGCGGCGGTCGAGGGTTTCCTTGAGGTCGAGCAGGTCCGAGGCCGATTCGAACAATGCCCGCGACAGTTGCTGCAACTGCGAATGGCGGTCCATTTCCAGCGGATCGAAATCTTCGTAACCGAGGCGCTCACCGTCGACTTGCTGACGGCTGAGAATCCGCCCCTGGGTTTCCGTGTCGAGGCGGCGCAGTTGATCGCGCATACGTTCGATGGTGGTTTCCATCTCGTTCAGGGCAATCTGCGCATCGTTGACCTGCTGCTCGATCCGCCCGCGAAAGATCGACGTTTCACCGGCCAGATTGACCAGCTCATCGAGCAGTTCGGAAGACACCTTGACCATGTCCGCGCCAGTATCGGCACTCGGTGGCGCAGCCTCAGGCTTGGCCACAGGCAATGGTGCAGGCGCTGGCGGCGCTTCAACCTGCACCGGGTGACTGAAATTCTGGATCGCGTTGATCAGCCGATCGGCCGGTGGGCACGGCTGCCCGGCGCGCACGCCATCGAGCATTTGCGCCAGTCGGTCATGGCCGCGCTGCACCAACGCGAACAGTTCGGCAGAGGGTTGCAGCGCACCGGTAGAGAGGCTTTCGTAGAGAAATTCCAGCTCATGGGCGAGGTCGCCGATCGGGCCGATTTCGACCATTCGCGCGCCGCCCTTGAGGGTGTGCAGATCGCGCAGCAGGGTTTCGACTTCCTGGCGGTTGCCCGGCTCGGCCTGCCAGCGCAGCAGTGCAGCGCCGGAGCTTTCGATGATGTCGAAGCCTTCTTCGAGGAAGATCTCCAGCAACTCCGGGTCGTGCCCGGCGTTGTCGTGCTCGGTTGGCGCTGGGGCAGCTTCGCTGGCGGCCTGGCCCTGACGCAGCTGACGGATGGCGTCGATCAGATCCTGCGCCGGGGTCAGCGCTTGATGCGCTTGCAGTTGCTCGAGCATCAGCGCCAAGCGTTCATGACTCTGCTGCAGCAACCCTTCGAGCGCGGCGCTGTGGTTGTAGCGTCGATCGACCAGGCCTTCGTAGAGGTTTTCCAGTTCCAGGGCGAGGTCACCTACGGCCTCGACTTCGGCCATGCGCGCACCGCCCTTCAGCGTGTGCAAGTCGCGCTGTAACGACGACAGCGGCGCGGTGTTGTCCGGATCCTTGAGCCAGCGCTGCAAGGCTTGTCCGGCGCTGTCGAGGATGTCCACCGCCTCTTCGAGGAAGATTTCAACGATCTCGTCGTCCGGTTCGAGCGCGGCAGCCGATTGCTGCAATTGGGCGGTGGCGCTGCCCAGTTCGCGAATGTCCAGGGTGCGGCTGCCATCGCTGCGGATCAGGCCCATCGACGCCGGGTCGAGGCCTTCGTCGAGCAGTTCCTGCAAGGCGCGGATCCGCTCCGGCTGCGGGGTGATTTCCTGGCCGGCGGCGAGTTCGTCGAGCATGTTGATCAGCGCTTCGTGGGCCAGTTGCGCTTCGTGGAAAAACCGCTCGCTGACCGCCAGACTGCTTTCTTCCACCGCGCCATACAGGTCGAGCAAGGCTTCGCATAAACCGTCGACCGGTAGCAGATCGGCAAGGTGCGCGCCTTCGCCGAGGGTGGTCAGTTCATCGAGCAAGGCACTGAGTTCCTGGCGCTCGCCGGGGTGCTGCTGCCAGCGCTGCAAGAGGTTTTCGGCGTCGAGCAGGATGTCCATGCCCTGGGCGAGGAAGTTGTTGATCAGTTGCGGATCGCGCTTGAGGCGCAAGCCGCTTTCAGCGCTATCGGAGCTGGCTTGCAGGCGTTCGGCGAGCAGCGCGTCGGTGCGTTTGATCAGCGACTGCGCACCGACAATCGGCGCCAGCGGATCGTGCTTGAGCTGACGCAGGCCGACACGGAACAGGCCTTCGGCTTCGAGCAGCAATTCGACCTCGTCCAGGTCCAGCGGCAACTGATGCGCCTTGAACTCGCGGGCCAGTTGATCGAGTGACGCGGCAAGTTCGGCCATCGGCAATACGCCGGCCATCGAGGCACTGCCCTTGAGCGTGTGCAGCGCGCGTTGCAGCTCGTCGCTGGCCGGCAACGGCACGTGCTCGGCGGCTTGATCGAGGAAGCGGTTGAGGCTGGCGAGGTGGGTTTCGGCCTCCTTGCGGAAGATTTCCAGCAGCAGCGGGTCCAGCGCGGCGACGTCGTCGGTGTCTTCGGCGGCCAGCGGTTCATCGCCCTTGGCCAGCGCGTGGGCGCGGGCGGCGAGCTGGTCGACATCGCTGCGCTGGCGTTGGCGCTGGGTGGCGAATTCGTTGATCAGCTCGGGCAGCAGCAACAGCGTGTCGCCGAGCAATTGGCGCAGCACGGCGCCGGGTTCGACGCTTTGCTCAAGCACGCGGTTGAGCAGGTTTTCCACCGCCCAGGCCAGTTCGCCGAGGACCAATGCGCGAACCATGCGCCCGCTGCCCTTCAAGGTGTGGAAGGCCCGGCGCAGTTCAGTCAACGCGGCGCGGTCCTGCGGATTGGCGGTCCAGCGCGGCAGGTATTCGTGGAGCACTGCGAGGACTTCGTCGGTCTCTTCGAGGAACACTTCGCGCAGCTCATCGTCGACCGGTTCTTCATCGGCCGGCGGCGGCATCAGGCTGTCGGGGGTATTGCGCGCCGGCGGGTTGAGCGCCGACACCGGGCTGGCCAGCACCTCGGCCAGTGACTGCACCACTTGAGGGTCGTCGAGGGTTTGCAGGCCTTGCATGACCTGCGCTTCGTCAGGGCTGAGCACTTCATCAAGCACCGGCACCTGCGCTTCGCCGGGCTGCTCGCTGGGAAAGAAGCCAAGGCTGGCGAGGCTGTTCTGCGCGACATCGAGCAGATGTTCGGCGGGTACTTGCGGATCGTCGCTCAGGCGTTCGAGGTAATACTCGAGGCTGCTGATCGCATCGGCCAGATGATCGAGTTGCTCCCAGCCCGGTTCGTGAGCATCGAGCATCAAATGCTCGCGAATGAAGCCGTTGCAGGCCTCGACCAGACTCGCCGCCCGTGGCAGTGGAATCATCGCCAGCGCGCCGCGCACCTGAGTCAGCAGGTCGGGCAGCGCTTGCAAATGCTGGCGGTCCCAATCGGCGTCGATGTAGTCGACGATCATGTCCTTGGCCTGTTGCAGGCAGATGCGCGCTTCCTTGATCACAATCTGGTGGATCTGCGTCAGGTCGGTGGTCGGCAGGCGCGCATCGTCGGCGCTTTGCGTCTCCACCGTGCCGACCATGCCGGCCAGCGTCGCTTCGACGTAAAGCAAGGCCCCGGCGACGTCCATGAGGATCGCGTCGTTCGGTTCGCGCTGGCCCTGAGCGAGGCTGAGCACCACCGCCAATTGGTCGATGATGACTTTGCGCGGCTGGCCGAAACCCAGCACCGCGAGGGTGTCGGCAATCTGCCGTAGCGGCGCGAGCAGGCTGTCCAGATCCGAGGCGTGCTGGCGGTCGCTGCGCACGAACAGATCGAGGCGTTCCTTGACCCGCACCAGCTCTTCGCACAGCGCCGCCAGTACCGAGCGCATGGCATCGCGGTCGGGGCCGGCGAGGCGCGCGCGTTCTTCATCGACCATCGCGCTGTCGGGCAACGCGTCGTCCAGGGAGTAGCGATCTTTCATGGTCAGCATCTGCCCGGTGGGATGTTCGGCTTTGGCAATATAGAACAACAGGCTTTTCAGCAGCTCGGCCGGCGCCGGTTGATCGAGCCCGACGATGCCCTGCTCGAGCAGGCGCTTGAGCTCTTTGTCGGCGTCCTTGAACAGGCTGCGCAGCGCCGGACTGTTGGCGATTACGCCCTCGCGCATGCCCTCGACCAACGCCGAGGCGACCTGCCACAACGGGCTCAACGGCGCGTCGCCGCTCAACGCTTCCAGGCGAACAAAGACCTTGGCCAGATAATCGAGGTGCGTCTGGTCATCCTGTTCGCGCAGCAGACCGACCAGGGCCATTTGCAGCATCTGCCGCAGTTTGCGCAGCACGTTTGGCAGCTCGGGCGGTTCCAGTGCAGCGAGTGCTTCGTCGCCGAGCGGCGCCAGCTCGGGCAGTGGCGGGCTGAACAGGCTGGTTTCCGCCAGCAGGCTTTCACCACGGGCGCTGCGCAGGTCGTTGATCAGCGGCAACACCACCAGCGGCAGGTCACGGCGGGCGCTTTGCACGCGGTCGAGGTACGCCGGCAATTGCCCCAGCGCTTGCAGCATCAGGTGCAAGGCTTCGTCGCGGTGCGGCACGCGATCATGTAGCAGTGCTTCGACCAACTGCTCCATTTCCTCGGCGAGCAATGCCGCGCCGTAGAACTCGACCATTTGCAGACTGCCGTGGACCTGATGAATGTACGCCAGGCATTCGTCCAGCCCGGGGAGGGCCTGCGGATCGTCGAGCACGGCTTCGATCGCCTGATGCGCGAGCTTCAGCGTTTCGGCAATTTCGCCCTTGACCCACTCCAGGGCCACATAGTCGTGCCGATCACCCATAACCACTCCACTCACGCTTTATCTGTCGCCGCCGGCAAGGTGAAACCGGACACCGAACGGCGCAACTGACTGGCCATTTTCGCCAGGTTGCCGATGCTCTCGGCGGTGGCCGTGGAGCCCGACGAAGTCTGCGAAGTGATCTGCTGGATCACGTTCATGGTCAGCGAGATCTGCCCCGCCGAGGACGTCTGCTGCTGCGCCGCGTTGGAAATGCTCTGGATCAGCGCCGCGAGGGTCTTGGAGACGCCTTCGATTTCTTCCAGGGCCACACCGGCATCCTGCGCCAGTCGCGCGCCGCGCACCACTTCGGTGGTGGTCTGTTCCATGGAAATCACCGCTTCGTTGGTGTCGGCCTGAATCGCCCGCACCAGTGTTTCGATCTGCCGGGTCGCGGCGGACGAACGTTCGGCCAGCCGCTGCACTTCGTCGGCAACCACGGCAAAACCGCGCCCGGCATCACCGGCCATCGATGCCTGGATCGCTGCGTTGAGGGCGAGGATGTTGGTCTGGTCGGCGATGTCATCGATCAGGCTGACGATGTCGCCGATCTCCTGAGAGGACTCGCCGAGGCGCTTGATGCGCTTGGCGGTGTCCTGAATCTGCTCGCGGATGTTGTCCATGCCGTGGATGGTGTTGTGCACCACCTCGTTGCCCTTGTTGGCGATTTCCACGGAGCGCTCGGCCACCGCCGACGATTCGGCAGCGTTGGCCGAAACCTGATCGATGGACTCGGCCATGTCGCTGATCGCCGTCGAAGCTTCGGAAATCTGCTGGGCCTGTTGCTCAGACGCTTGGGCCAGATGCATGGCGGTGGCCTGGGTTTCCTGCACGGCAGCGGCAACCTGGCCGGCGGTGAGGTTGATGGTCGCCACCAGATCGCGCAACTGGTCGACGGAATAGTTGATCGAGTCGGCGATGGTGCCGGTGAAGTCTTCGGTCACCGAAGCGGTGACGGTGAGGTCGCCATCGGCAAGGTCTTCGATCTCGTCGAGCAGGCGCATGATCGCGTTCTGGTTGCGCTCGTTCTTCTCGGCAGTCTCGCGCAACTGGCGATTGGTTTCGCGCACCATGACCAGGCCGATGAGGATGATCGAGGCCAGTGCCAGCAAGCCCAGCACATAGCCGCCAATGGTGTCGGTGTTGCGCCCGCCGGCGAGATTTTCGAAACCGGTGGCCAGGTGCGAGGCTTCATCGAGCAGGGTTTGCGACAGGGTGAAGATGTTGCTCGCCGATTCGCGGACCTTGAACAGCTCCGGCGAGGTTTCGAGGATCTCGTCCACCGAGCCGGAAACGAACTGGAACAGCTCGGAGATTTCGCTCAAACGCGCACGGGCGTCGCGGTCTTCGACCTGGCTGATTTTCAGCGCCGGGTTGCCCTGCAACATGCCGTTGAGCACCAGACCGAAACGCGCCGCATCACGGCCAAAGGCATCGGCGGCCTGCTGCGAATTTTCGTCACCGGCGAGCACGGTGTTGACCGCGCCAAGGATGCGTTCGGCCAGCAACGATTGCCGTTGCGCCATCGCCACCTGCGCCGCCGGGGCGCCGCGCTGGAGCAGGATTTCCACGACTTTTTCGTATTCGATCTGCAACTGCGGCACGGTTTCGGCCAGCGTCGCGGCGACCTGATGCAGCGACAGCACGGTCTGTTCGCTGCTGAGGATCGCATCGGTGTTTTTCAGCAGGCGCTCCCAGTCCATTTGCACCGCGCGCATTTCCGGGCGCACGGCGACGGGTGCCGGCGGCAGGCCGGTGTTCGGGTCACCTTTCTTCAGGTAACCCCAGCGCTGGGCGAAATCGTTGCGCGCATCGCTGAGCAGTTTGAAGGCGGCCGCCTTGCCCGCCGCCGCTTCGGTGGCGTTCTTGGCGATGCGTTGCGAGAGCACGCGCAGCTCACCGGCGTGGCCGATGTACTGCTTGTCGTAGTTCGCCTGGGTGTTGAGGTACGCGAAGTTGGCGAACAGCAGCATGATGAACACGATCAGTGCGATAAACAGCACGATGATCTGTGCGCGACTGCGCGATGCTTCTGCCGACTTGCCTGTTTTTGCTTTTGTCATCGGTCCTCGCCTGTTTGAAGCTCGCCCGTTGAAACTGTAGGAGTGAGCCTGCTCGCGATTGAACGATAACGCGGTGTGCTTGATACACCGCGGCGCCTGAATCGCGAGCAGGCTCACTCCTACAAGGGATCTGTGTTGTGACGGCTATATTGCGACACCCATGAACACCGGGGATTTGGCCAGTGCGTACAGGCTGAACACCCGCCAGTTCTGCTCGCGGCGGAAATAGCCTTTGACGAACTCGGCCTTGGAGCCCTGGCGCTTGCTGATCGACAGCGGCTCGAAACTGCCCTGCTCGAAATGCTGCAAACCGATGACCTCGTCAACCATCACCCCGGCGAACACGTCTTCGTGTTCCACCACCAATACCCGCCGCTGTTTGCGCAGCGGCGACAGCTCGTGGCCGAAGAACCCGCACAGGTCCATGATCGGCAGCAACCGCCCGCGCAAGTTGGCCACACCCTTGACCCACGGTTTGACCCCGGGCAACTGGGTGAAGCGCGGTTCATGCAGGACTTCGCTGACTTCGCCCATCGGCGCCACATACCAATGCTCGCCGAGGCGAAAGCCGATGCCGCTCCAGCGATCCGGGCGCGCCGCTTGCGAGGGCAGGTCCGCCGCCAGCAGGCGGCAGCGCTGGTCGATCTGCCAGAGCAGTTCGAACGCGGTCAGCGATTCGCTCATGATTGCGCGCTCAGCCTTTGAGCACGTTGTTCAGGGTCTTGATCAGGGTGTCTTCGTCGACCGGTTTAGTCAGGTAATCCTTGGCGCCCTGACGGGTGCCCCAGACCTTGTCGGTTTCCTGATCCTTGGTGGTGATGATGATCACCGGGATGTGCGCGGTGTCGGCATCCTTGGTCAGTTGCCGGGTCGCCTGAAAACCATTGAGGCCGGGCATGACGATGTCCATCAGCACGGCGTCGGGTTTTTCCTGACGGGCCAGGGCCACGCCGTCGGCGCCGTTCTCGGCCTTGAGCACTTCATGGCCGTGCTTTTCGAGCATGCCGGTGAGTTTGTACATTTCAGTCGGCGAATCATCGACGATCAGGATACGTGCCATGGTCTTCCCCATTTTTCTGGTCGACTGCCGGCCCGCTGGCCGAGCGTCACTGTGCGTGTCTTACTGCGGCAAAACGGCGGCGAAGCCCGGAACATGGGCCTGGATCGCGTTGAGCAGTTCTTCTTTGCTGAACGGTTTGGTCAGAAACTGATCAGAGCCGACAATCCGCCCCTTGGCCTTGTCGAACAAACCGTCCCTGGACGACAGCATGATCACCGGCGTCGCCTTGAAAGCGCTGTTGTTCTTGATCAGGGCACAGGTCTGATAACCATCCAGACGCGGCATCATGATGTCGACGAAGATGATCCCGGGATGGTGGTCGGCAATCTTCGCCAGCGCATCGAAACCGTCGATGGCGGTGATCACTTCGCAACCGACGTTCTTCAACAATGTTTCGGCGGTGCGACGAATCGTTTTCGAGTCGTCGATCACCATGACCTTCAAGGCGCTGGACTGCTGTTCCATAAGAGGGTTCTACCGTCGCCTTTGCGAATCAAATTGTCCGATTTACTGTGAATAATGGCCTGAAACCCTTGATAGCCAAGGGCCGGCGCGATCTGCCAGCCTTTTTAGCACAGTCTCCAGATGCAATCTATCGACGGGTTTTTCCTTGACCCGAAACCCGCCCGGCGCCACTCTGGCGGCACTTTTTCAATACCGATCCGGTAGCCAAATTTCGAGGAAAACCCAATGAGCGTTCGCGTCGGGATTGTCATGGACCCTATCGCCAGCATCTCCTATAAAAAGGATAGCTCGCTGGCCATGCTGCTGGCCGCGCAGAAGCGCGGCTGGGAACTGTTCTACATGGAACAGAAAGACCTGTATCAGGCCGAGGGCCAGGCGCGGGCGCGGATGAGCCCGCTGAAAGTCTTCGCCAACCCGGACAAGTGGTTCGAACTGTACGCCGAGCAGGACAAGCTGCTGAGCGACCTGGACGTGATCCTGATGCGCAAGGATCCGCCGTTCGACATGGAATTCGTCTACTCCACCTACCTGCTGGAACAGGCCGAAGCCGCCGGCGTGCTGGTGGTGAACAAGCCGCAGAGCCTGCGCGACTGCAATGAAAAGCTGTTCGCCACGCTGTTCCCGCAGTGCACGCCGCCGACCATCGTCAGCCGTCGCCCGGATGTACTGCGCCAGTTCGCCGATCATCACGGCGACGTGATCCTCAAGCCGCTGGACGGCATGGGCGGTTCGTCGATCTTCCGCCACACCGCCGGCCACCCGAACCTCTCGGTGATCCTCGAAACCCTGACCCTGCACGGCAAGCAGCAAATCATGATTCAGGGTTACCTGCCGGCGATCGTCGATGGCGACAAGCGCATCCTGATGATCGATGGCGAGCCGGTGGATTACTGCCTGGCGCGAATCCCGGCAATGGGCGAAACCCGTGGCAACCTCGCCGCCGGTGGCCGTGGCGAAGCCCGTCCGCTGACCGAGAAGGATCGCTGGATCGCCGCCCAGGTCGGCCCGACCCTGCGCGAGAAAGGCCTGCTGTTCGTCGGCCTCGATGTGATCGGCGAGCATCTGACCGAAATCAACGTCACCAGCCCGACCTGCATCCGCGAAATCGACAATGCGTTTGGCACTGACATCGGTGGCATGCTGATGGATGCGATCGATAAAAAGCTGCACGCGGCCGGCAAAAAGCCAAAAGCCTGATGCACGTCACATGCAGTCTGTCGCTTGAAGCGTGAAGCCCAAGGCGCGAAACCAACATTGCGTTATCATGCGCAGCCTCTGAAAAACGCGATGTTGGTTTTCTTGTCATGACCCTCCCGTCCGATCTGCCCGCTGAACTCGCCCATCGTGGCGTGCGCCCGGCCGATCGCCTCGGTTTTACCCTGTTTCTCGCGGCGCTGATTCATTTGGCGCTGCTGCTGGGCGTCGGCTTTACCATGGTCGAGCCGCAGCAGATCAGCAAAACCCTGGAAATCACCCTCGCCACGTTCAAGACCGAGAAGAAGCCGGAGAAGGCAGATTTTCTCGCTCAGGAAAACCAGGAAGGCAGTGGCACGCTGGACAAGAAAGCCCTGCCCAAGACCACTGAAGTCGCGCCTTTCCAGGACAATCAGGTCAAAAAGGTCACCCCGCCACCCGCGGCCAAGCCAGAGGTGCAGGAAGCCGCACCGAAAGCAGCGGTGACCACCGTCGCGCCGAAACCGAAGAAAGCGCCGACCAAGAAAGAAGAAAGCAAAACCGAGGTCAAACCGACCGTCGACGCGCCGGCGTTCGACAGCTCGCAGCTGTCCAGCGACATCGCCAGCCTCGAGGCGGAACTGGCCAAGGAACAGCAGCTGTACGCCAAGCGCCCGCGCATCCACCGCTTGAGCGCGGCGTCGACCATGCGCGACAAGGGCGCCTGGTACAAGGACGACTGGCGCAAGAAGGTCGAGCGCATCGGCAACCTCAACTACCCCGAAGAAGCACGGCGCAAGCAGATCTACGGCAATTTGCGCCTGATGGTCTCGATCAACCGCGACGGCTCGCTGTATGAAGTGCTGGTGCTGGAGTCCTCCGGCCAGCCGCTGCTCGATCAGGCCGCGCAACGCATCGTCCGCCTGGCCGCGCCGTTTGCACCGTTTACCGGCGATCTGTCGGATATCGATCGTCTGGAAATCATCCGCACCTGGAAATTTGCCCGGGGCGACAGACTCTCGAGCAACTGACACACCACATACCCCCTGTAGGAGTGAGCCTGCTCGCGATAGCGGTATGTCAGAACCTGAACATTTGACTGACACCCCGCTATCGCGAGCAGGCTCACTCCTACAGTTGATCGGTGTGTTGCTTACATCTCCGGCTTGTCAGTTCGCCCCCCGAACGCCACACTAGCGCTCATGAAAAACGTCAGCCCCACCTACCTCAAGCATCACTTCCTGATCGCCATGCCACACATGGCCGACCCGAACTTTGCCCACACCTTGACCTACATCGTCGAGCACACGGCCAATGGCGCGATGGGGCTGGTGGTCAACAGACCGCAAGAGTTGAACCTGGCCGACATCCTCGAACAGTTGCGCCCGGACATCGAGCCGCCGGCACGCTGCCAGAATGTGCCGATCTTCATCGGCGGGCCGGTGCAGACCGATCGCGGTTTTGTCCTGCATCCAGCAGGCAAAACCTTCCAGGCCACCGCGCAACTGGACGGCGATCTGGCCCTGTCGACGTCGCAGGACGTGCTGTTCGCCATCGCTGACGGCGTCGGCCCCGCGCAGAGCCTGATCACCCTCGGCTATGCCGGTTGGGAAGCCGGGCAGCTGGAAGCCGAACTGGCAGACAACGCCTGGCTGACCTGCCCGTTCAACGCCGACATCCTCTTCAATACCCGCAGCGAATTGCGTCTCGAAGCGGCGGCGCGGCACCTGGGCATCGACCTCAACCTGCTCACCAGTCAGGCAGGTCACGCCTGATGGCCCTGCGCCTGATTCTCGGTTTCGACTACGGCACCAAACAGATCGGCGTCGCGGTCGGCCAGGTCATCACCGGCCAGGCCCGCGAACTGTGCACCCTGAAGGCGCAGAACGGCGTGCCGAACTGGGATCAGGTCGAAGCGCTGATAAAAGAATGGAAACCCGACGCCGTGGTGGTCGGCCTGCCGTTGAACATGGACGGCACGCCCAGCGAGATGTGCGTGCGCGCCGAGAAGTTCGCCCGCCGCCTCAACGGCCGCTACAACCTGCCCTTCTATACCCACGACGAACGCCTGACCACCTTCGAAGCCAAGGGCGAGCGACTGGTGCGTGGCGGGCAGAAAGGCAGTTACCGCGACAACCCGGTGGACGCCATCGCCGCCGCCCTGCTGCTGCAGGGCTGGCTCGATGAAAACACTGCATTGTTTGAATCCTGACAAGCGCTTCGGCGCTTTTCTTTTGGTTATAAACCGAGCTTCGTCCGGCAGGACGCAGCGCGGATTCACGAAGGAGCAACCATGAGCCTGCCCAATCCCGCCGATCTGATCAGCCAGATGGCGACCCGCCTCAAGGCGCACCTTGCCCAGCGTGACATCAACGAACCGCGTTACATCGGCATCCGCACCGGCGGCATCTGGGTCGCGCAGGCGCTGCTCAAGGAACTGAATAGCGATGCGCCATTGGGCACGCTGGATGTGTCCTTCTACCGCGACGATTTCAGCCAGAACGGCCTGCACCCGCAAGTGCGCCCGTCCGCCCTGCCCTTCGAGATCGAAGGCCAGCATCTGGTGCTGATCGACGACGTGCTGATGAGCGGTCGCACCATCCGCGCGGCGATGAACGAATTGTTCGATTACGGCCGCCCGGCCAGCGTCACTCTGGTCTGCCTGCTGGATCTGGACGCCGGTGAGCTGCCGATCCGCCCGAACGTGGTCGGCGCCACCCTGGCCCTGGCCGGCAACCAGCGGGTCAAGCTGTCCGGCCCCGAGCCGCTGAGCCTCGAACTGCAAGACGTCACCCTTTAATCCGCCCTATTGAGAGTCCCCCTCGCGATGACGCCTCTAGATACCAAGCGCCCGCTGCAGCTCAATGATCAGGGTCAGCTGCGCCACTTCCTCTCGCTCGACGGCTTGCGCCGCGAGTTGCTGACGGAAATCCTCGACACTGCCGACTCGTTCCTCGAAGTCGGTGCCCGGGCGGTGAAGAAAGTCCCGTTGCTGCGCGGCAAGACCGTGTGCAACGTGTTCTTCGAAAACTCCACGCGCACCCGCACCACTTTCGAGCTGGCGGCCCAGCGGCTGTCGGCGGACGTGATCACCCTGAACGTGTCGACATCGTCGGCAAGCAAGGGCGAAACGTTGCTCGATACCCTGCGCAACCTTGAGGCCATGGCCGCCGACATGTTCGTCGTGCGCCACGGTGATTCCGGTGCGGCGCACTTCATCGCCGAGCATGTCTGCCCGCAAGTGGCGATCATCAACGGCGGTGACGGCCGACACGCGCACCCGACGCAAGGCATGCTCGACATGCTCACCATCCGTCGGCACAAGGGCGGTTTCGAAAACCTCTCGGTGGCGATCGTCGGCGACATCCTGCATTCGCGGGTGGCGCGCTCGAACATGCTCGCGCTGAAAACCCTCGGCTGCCCGGATATCCGCGTGATCGCGCCGAAAACCCTGCTGCCGATCGGCATCGAGCAATACGGCGTCAAGGTCTACACCGACATGGCTGAAGGCCTGAAAGACGTCGACGTGGTGATCATGCTGCGCCTGCAGCGCGAGCGCATGACCGGCGGCCTGCTGCCGAGCGAGGGCGAGTTCTACCGCCTGTTCGGTCTGACCACCGCGCGTCTGGCCGGGGCCAAACCGGATTGCATCGTCATGCACCCGGGGCCGATCAACCGGGGTGTGGAGATCGAATCGGCGGTGGCCGACGGCCCGCACTCGGTGATCCTCAATCAAGTGACCTACGGCATCGCGATTCGCATGGCCGTGCTGTCCATGGCCATGAGCGGGCAGACTGCCCAGCGCCAATTCGAGCAGGAGAACGCCCAGTGAAGCTCAGCATTCTCGGCGCACGCGTCATCGATCCCAGCAGCGGCCTGGATCAAATCACCGATATCCACGTTGAAGCCTGCAAGATCGTCGCCCTCGGCGCCGCGCCGGCGGGTTTCAGCGCAGTAGAAACCATCGATGCCCAAGGCCTGGTCGCCGCGCCTGGCCTGGTCGATCTCAACGTTGCCCTGCGCGAGCCGGGTTACAGCCGCAAAGGCTCGATCGTCAGCGAAACCCGCGCCGCCGCTGCCGGTGGCGTGACCAGTCTGTGTTGCCCGCCGAAGACCAGACCGGTGCTCGACACTTCTGCCGTGGCCGAACTGATCCTCGACCGTGCCCGCGAAGCCGGCAACACCAAGGTGTTCCCGATCGGCGCACTGAGCAAAGGTCTGGACGGTGAGCAACTGGCCGAACTGGTGGCCCTGCGTGACGCCGGTTGTGTGGCTTTCGGCAACGGTCTGGAGAGTTTCCGCAACAGCCGCACCCTGTGCCGGGCGCTGGAATACGCAGCGACCTTCGACCTGACGGTGATTTTCAACTCCCAGGATCACGATCTGGCCGAGGGCGGTCTGGCCCACGAAGGCGCGGTCGCCAGTTTCCTCGGCCTGCCGGGAATTCCGGAAACCGCCGAAACCGTAGCGCTCGCCCGTGACCTGCTGCTGGTCGAGCAGACCGGTGTGCGTGCGCACTTCAGCCAGTTGACCAGTGCTCGCGGCGTTGCCCTGATCGCCCAGGCCCAGGCCCGTGGCTTGAAGGTGACGGCGGATGTCGCGCTGTATCAGTTGATTCTGACTGACGAAGCGCTGATCGACTTCAACAGCCTCTATCACGTGCAACCGCCGCTGCGCACCCGCGCCGACCGCGATGGCCTGCGTGAAGCGGTGAAGTCCGGGGTGGTTTCGGCCATCTCCAGCCATCACCAGCCCCACGAGCGCGATGCCAAACTGGCGCCGTTCGGCGCCACCGAGCCGGGCATCAGCAGCGTTGAGTTGCTGCTGCCTCTGGCGATGACCCTGGTCGAAGATGGTTTGCTCGACGTGCCGACGCTGCTGGCACGCCTGAGCGCAGGCCCGGCCGAAGCGTTGCGTTTGCCGGCGGGCAAGCTGGCGGTAGGAGGGGCGGCGGATATCGTGCTGTTCGATCCGAAAGCATCGACGGTGGCCGGTGAGCACTGGCTGTCGAAGGGCGAGAACTGCCCGTTCATCGGGCACAGTTTGCCGGGTGTCGTTCGCTATACGCTGGTGGATGGGCGGATTACGCACCAGGCTTGATAGCCAGTTGACCCCCTCGCGAGCAGGCTCGCTCCCACAGGTTTTGCGGTGATTCCTGTGGGAGCGAGCCTGCTCGCGAAAGCTTACTGGAAGGCGCCGCGATTCTGCGCGTTACGCACCGACACCTGATCGTTCAGCGTCCAGAAGTCATACAGCACACCAATAAAGAACAACCCGCCGGTCAGCAGATACAGCAAGCCGCTGATCCATTTGCCCTGATACATGCGGTGTACGCCGAACACACCGAGGAAGGTCAGCAGGATCCACGCGACGTTGTACTCGATCGGGCCGGCAGCAAAACGCAGGTCGGCCTCGCGATCCATCGCCGGGATCAGAAACACGTCGATGAGCCAGCCAATCCCCAGCAAACCAAAGGTGAAAAACCAGATCGTCCCGGTCACCGGCTTGCCGTAATAAAAGCGGTGCGCACCCGTGAATCCGAAAATCCACAGCAGGTAGCCGATGACTTTGCTGTGAGTGTCTTTTTCTTTCACGCGGGGTAGCTGATAGCTGTTCATTAAGACCTCATTGCACTCGATAGATAAATATTCTTCATTTCTTTGTGACTTTTTTACAGGTGGCCGACGTATGGCAAATGTTACCGTTGCTAGCGCGAAACCCTTGTAGAACCTGACTTCTGTCGGACAATTGCGTACTTTTTAAGCGTTTTTGGTTCCCTGGCCGGCGGAATGAATCGATGAACGGCCTCGGAACGGCAAAAAAAGCTGTTATAAAGTTGCGCGCTATCACTTACGAGCCACGCCTAATGCGACCATTTTTCAAGACATGGCTGACTATTTGCCTATTAATGCCACTGGCCGCCCACGCCACCAATCGTGAGCAACGTCTTCCAAACGTTAACGGCTTTACCCCTAAATCCCATGCTTCGGCTCCAGCGAGCAAAAGCAGCAAGAGCAAAACCACCACGCTGAGCAGCAAGAGCCGCAGCAAGCTGGTGCCACCGATGGCGAGCAAGGAAAGCAGCAATGTGCTGAGCCGTGCGGTAAACGTCCTCGGTACACCTTATCGTTGGGGCGGCAGCAGCCCAAGTAAAGGCTTCGATTGCAGCGGCCTGGTGAAATACGCGTTCAACGACGCTACGTTCGACCTGCCACGCACCTCCAACGCCATGGCCAGCGGTCACGGCGAGAAAGTCGAGCGCAAGGATCTGAAACCCGGCGACCTGATTTTCTTCAACATCAAGAGCCGTCGGGTCAACCATGTTGCCATCTACCTGGGCAACGACCGCTTCATCCACGCCCCGCGCCGTGGCAAAGCGGTGAGCATCGACACGCTGAACAAGCCTTACTGGGAAAAGCATTACGTCGTGGCCAAGCGCGTGTTGCCCAAAGAGCAACAGCAACTGCGTGTAGTCCAGCGCTAAAGATCGAAAGATCGAAAGATCGCAGCCTTCGGCAGCGCCTACATTGGGATCAGCGTTTCCCTGTAGGAGCTGCCGAAGGCTGCGATCTTTTGCTTTTGGCTACTAGAAATTATCCGGTGTACGCGCTTTCTCGCGGGCATGCTCGCGGCTGATCAGGCCTTTGGTTACCAGATCTTTCAGGCACATATCGAGTGTCTGCATCCCCAACGACCCACCGGTCTGAATCGCTGAATACATCTGCGCCACCTTGTCCTCGCGGATCAGGTTACGGATCGCCGATGTCCCGAGCATGATTTCATGCGCCGCCACCCGCCCGCCGCCGATCTTCTTGATCAACGTCTGCGACACCACCGCCAGCAACGACTCCGACAGCATCGAACGCACCATCGACTTCTCGTCGCCGGGGAACACGTCCACCACGCGGTCGATGGTCTTCGCCGCCGAGGTCGTGTGCAGTGTGCCGAACACCAGATGCCCGGTCTCAGCGGCGGTCAGCGCCAGGCGAATGGTTTCCAGATCACGCATCTCACCCACGAGAATCACGTCCGGATCTTCACGCAGGGCCGAACGCAGCGCTGTGGCGAAGCTGCGGGTATCGCGATGGACTTCGCGCTGATTGATCAGGCATTTGCGCGATTCGTGGACAAACTCGATGGGGTCCTCAATGGTGAGAATGTGGTGATGGCGATGGGTGTTGAGGTAATCGATCATTGCCGCCAGCGTGGTGGACTTGCCTGAACCGGTCGGCCCGGTGACCAGCACCAGCCCGCGCGGCGCATCGGTGATCTTGCGGAAAACATCGCCCATGGCGAGGTCTTCCATGCTCAGCACTTTCGAGGGAATGGTGCGGAACACTGCGCCGGCGCCTCGGTTCTGGTTGAACGCGTTGACCCGAAACCGCGCCACGCCGGGCACATCAAAGGAAAAATCCGTTTCCAGATTTTTCTCGAATTCGATGCGCTGGGTGTCGTTCATGATGTCGTAGATCAGATCGTGCACTTGCTTGTGATCCAGCGCCGGCAGATTGATCCGTCGCACATCGCCATCGACGCGGATCATCGGCGGCAGGCCCGCCGACAGGTGCAGGTCGGATGCGCCCTGTTTGGCGCTGAAGGCCAGCAGTTCAGTGATATCCATAGCGTCCCTCAATTCCAGTAGAATGCCGCGAACCTACAGACCGCCGGCGCCTCTTGATGTCCACGATAGCAGACAACATCCTTCAGGTTGGTTCGCGCATCCAGGCAGCAGCCAAAGCTGCACACCGCGACGAAAACAGCATCCATTTGCTCGCCGTGAGCAAGACCAAACCCGCCCAGGCCCTGCGCGAAGCCTATGCCGCCGGCTTGCGCGACTTCGGCGAGAACTACCTGCAGGAAGCCTTGGGCAAACAGCTGGAGCTGGCCGATCTGCCCTTGATCTGGCACTTCATCGGCCCCATTCAATCGAACAAGACTCGCGCCATTGCCGAGCATTTCGACTGGGTGCACTCCGTGGATCGTCTGAAAATCGCCCAACGCCTGTCCGAACAACGCCCCGCCGAGCTGCCTCCACTGAATATCTGCATTCAGGTCAATGTCAGCGGCGAGGCGAGTAAATCCGGTTGCACCCCGGCCGATCTGCCGGCGCTGGCCGAGGCCATCAGCGCCCTGCCCCGGCTGAAACTGCGCGGGCTGATGGCGATTCCCGAGCCGACCGAGGCGCGCGCCGAACAGGACGCTGCTTTCGCCGCCGTGCAGACCTTGCAGGCGAGCCTCGAGCTGCCGCTCGACACCTTGTCCATGGGCATGAGCCACGACCTCGAGTCGGCCATCGCCCAGGGCGCCACCTGGGTGCGGATCGGTACCGCGCTGTTTGGCGCCAGAGATTATTCCCAGTCTTGAACGTTTCCAGATAAGGACCACACATGAGCAACACACGTATTGCGTTTATCGGTGCGGGCAACATGGCGGCCAGTCTGATTGGCGGCTTGCGCGCCAAGGGTCTGGAAGCGGCGCAGATCCGCGCCAGCGATCCGGGCGACGACACCCGCGCCAGGGTCAGCGCCGAGCACGGCATCGAAACCTTCGCCGACAACGCCCAGGCTATCGAAGGCGTCGATGTCGTCGTGCTGGCGGTCAAGCCACAGGCGATGAAAGCTGTGTGCGAGGCGATTCGCCCCAGCCTGAAGCCGAATCAACTGGTGGTGTCGATCGCCGCCGGGATCACCTGCGCGAGCATGACCGCGTGGCTCGGCGAACAGCCGATCGTGCGCTGCATGCCGAACACCCCGGCGCTGCTGCGTCAGGGTGTCAGCGGTTTGTACGCGACGAGCGAAGTGACCGCCGAGCAGCGTCAGCAAGCCGAAGAGCTGCTGTCCGCCGTCGGCATCGCCCTGTGGCTGGACGAAGAACAGCAACTGGACGCCGTGACTGCCGTGTCCGGCTCCGGCCCGGCGTACTTTTTCCTGTTGATCGAAGCGATGACCGCCGCTGGCGTCAAACTCGGCTTGCCAAAGGAAATCGCTGAACAACTGACCGTGCAGACCGCTCTGGGCGCCGCGCACATGGCGGTGTCCAGCGACGTCGACGCCGCCGAACTGCGTCGCCGTGTGACCTCGCCAAACGGCACCACGGAAGCAGCGATCAAATCATTCCAGGCTGGCGGCTTCGAAGCGCTGGTTGAAACCGCACTCGGCGCCGCCGCGCACCGCTCGGCCGAAATGGCCGAACAACTGGGCAAATAAAGGAGCCTTACATGATCGGATTGAACACCGCAGCGGTTTACGTGCTGCAAACCCTCGGCAGCCTGTACCTGCTGATCGTGCTGCTGCGCTTCGTCCTGCAACTGGTGCGGGCGAACTTCTACAACCCGCTGTGCCAGTTCGTGGTCAAGGCCACCCAGCCGCTGCTCAAGCCTTTGCGCCGGATCATCCCGAGCCTGTTCGGCCTCGACATGTCGTCGCTGGTACTGGCGATTCTGGTGCAGCTACTGCTGATGGCACTCACCCTGCTGTTGACCTACGGCACCACCGGCAACCCGCTGCAACTGTTTATCTGGTCGCTGATCGGCGTTACCGCGCTGTTTCTGAAGATCTTCTTCTTCGCCCTGATCATCAGCGTGATTCTCTCGTGGGTCGCACCGGGCAGCCACAATCCGGGCGCCGAACTGGTCAACCAGATCTGTGAACCGGCGCTGGCACCGTTCCGCCGCTTCCTGCCGAACCTCGGCGGCCTGGATCTGTCGCCGATCTTCGCCTTCCTTGCGCTGAAATTGATCGACATGCTGGTGATCAACAATCTGGCGGCGATGACGATGATGCCGGAGATTTTGCGTTTGCTGATGTGAGGTGAGAGGGAGCGGGCGCTCGACTTGATATGGGGTCGCCTGCTCCCCTCACCCCAGCCCTCTCCCGAGGGAGAGGGAGCCGATCGGGTTGTTTTCAAGGCCTGACTTCTACTCGATACCTCAGGTCAGCATCACTCTGAAGATCGCCGCGGTCAGTCCCCTCTCCCTCCGGGAGAGGGCCAGGGTGAGGGCCGCTTGCCGCTACCCCCCACGGTCTTTAGACTTACGCCTCATTTCAACGAGAGCAGGGTCGATGCCAACTGCCTTTCCCGCCGATTCTGTTGGTCTGGTGACACCACAAACCGCGCACTTCAGCGAACCGCTGGCGCTGGCTTGTGGGCGTTCGCTGGCCGCCTATGATCTGATCTACGAAACCTACGGCACGCTGAACGCCCAGGCGAGCAACGCCGTGCTGATCTGCCACGCCTTGTCCGGCCACCACCACGCGGCCGGATATCACAGCGTCGACGACCGCAAACCCGGTTGGTGGGACAGCTGCATCGGCCCCGGCAAGCCGATCGACACCAACAAGTTCTTCGTGGTCAGCCTGAACAACCTCGGCGGCTGCAACGGCTCCACCGGCCCGAGCAGCATCAACCCGGAGACCGGCAAGCCGTTCGGTGCCGACTTCCCGGTGCTCACCGTCGAAGACTGGGTGCACAGTCAGGCGCGTCTCGCTGATCTGCTCGGCATCGGCCAGTGGGCGGCGGTGATCGGCGGCAGCCTCGGCGGCATGCAGGCGCTGCAATGGACCATCACCTACCCGGATCGCGTGCGTCACTGCCTGGCCATCGCCTCGGCGCCCAAACTGTCGGCGCAGAACATCGCGTTCAACGAAGTCGCACGTCAGGCAATCCTCACCGACCCTGAGTTCCACGGCGGTTCGTTCCAGGAAGCGGGCGTGATCCCCAAGCGCGGGCTGATGCTGGCGCGCATGGTCGGCCACATCACTTACCTGTCCGACGACTCCATGGGCGAGAAATTCGGCCGCGGCCTGAAGAGCGAAAAACTCAACTACGACTTCCACAGTGTCGAGTTCCAGGTTGAAAGTTACCTGCGTTATCAGGGCGAAGAGTTCTCCGGGCGCTTCGATGCCAACACCTATCTGTTGATGACCAAGGCACTTGATTACTTCGATCCGGCGGCGAACTTCGACGATGATCTGGCAAAAACCTTCGAAAACGCCACGGCCAAGTTTTGCGTGATGTCGTTCACCACCGACTGGCGCTTCTCCCCGGCGCGCTCGCGGGAACTGGTGGATGCGCTGATGGCCGCGCGCAAGGACGTCAGCTATCTGGAAATCGACGCACCGCAGGGCCACGACGCCTTTCTGATTCCGATCCCGCGTTACTTGCAGGCGTTCGGCAATTACATGAACCGCATTTCGTTGTGAGAAAGCCATGAGAGCTGATCTGGAAATCATCCAGGAATGGATCCCCGCCGGCAGCCGCGTCCTCGACCTCGGTTGCGGTGACGGCGAGCTGCTGACCTGGCTGCGCGACAACAAGAACGTCACCGGTTATGGCCTGGAAAACGACGCCGACAATATTGCCGAGTGCGTGGCCAAGGGCATCAACGTCATCGAGCAGGATCTGGACAAGGGCCTGGGCAACTTCGCCAGCAACAGTTTCGACATCGTCGTCATGACCCAGGCCCTGCAAGCGGTGCATTACCCGGACAAGATCCTCGACGAAATGCTCCGGGTCGGCCGCCAGTGCATCATCACCTTCCCGAATTTCGGCCACTGGCGCTGCCGCTGGTACCTGGCGAGCAAGGGCCGCATGCCGGTCTCCGAGTTCCTGCCCTACACCTGGTACAACACGCCGAACATCCACTTCTGCACCTTCGAGGATTTTGAAGAGCTGTGCCGCGAACGTGATGCCAAGGTCATTGATCGGCTTGCCGTGGATCAACAGCACCGGCACGGGTGGGCCAGTAAGCTATGGCCTAATCTGTTAGGTGAAATCGGTATCTACCGCGTCAGCAGCCCGCAGTTGGCGGACCACCGGGTCGCGGTCTGAGCCAGGCCATTTCGAGGAGCACGAACATGAGTCGTCCAGCGTTGCTGTTACTCACCGCCTGCCTGAGCGCTGGCGCCATGGCGGCAGACGTCATCAAAGGTGAACGCAAGGAAACCTTCGGCGATGTCACGGTGCACTACAACACTTTCAACTCGACGTTTCTGACGCCGGACATCGCCAAGGCGGCGGAACTGATCCGCAGCAAGAATCAGGGCGTGATCAATGTCTCGGTGATCAAGGACGGCAAACCGCAGATCGCCAGCGTCACCGGCACGGTCAAGGACCTGACCAGCAACAGCGTGGCGCTGAAATTCCGCCAGGTCACCGAACAGGGCGCGATCTACTACATCGCCCAGTACCCGGTGCCGCAGCAGGAAACCCGCACCTTTGAAATCAAGGTGCAGAACGGCGACAAGATCAACACCATCAACTTCAACCAAGAACTTTTTCCCGGCGAATGATGAACATCAAGCAGCTCGTACTGGCCAGCCATAACGCCGGCAAACTCAAAGAACTCCAGGCCATGCTCGGCGACTCGGTGCAACTGCGCTCGATTGGCGAATGGAGCAAGGTCGAGCCGGAAGAAACCGGCCTGTCGTTCGTCGAGAACGCGATCCTCAAGGCACGCAACGCCGCGCGCATTTCCGGGCTGCCGGCACTGGCCGACGACTCCGGGCTGGCGGTGGATTTCCTCGGCGGTGCGCCGGGCATCTACTCGGCGCGTTATGCCGACGGCCAGGGCGATGCCGCGAACAACGCCAAACTGCTCGACGCGCTGAAAGATGTGCCGCAAGCCGAGCGCGGCGCACAGTTCGTCTGCGTCTTAGCACTGGTGCGCCACGCCGATGATCCGCTGCCGATTCTCTGCGAAGGTCTGTGGCACGGCCGCATCCTCACCGCAGCCAGCGGCGAACACGGCTTCGGTTACGACCCGCTGTTCTGGGTGCCGGAGCGCGACTGCTCCAGCGCCGAGCTGAGCCCGGCCGACAAGAACCAGATCAGCCACCGCGCCCGTGCAATGGATCTGCTGCGCCAGCGTCTGGGCTTGAAATGACCGGTGATTCTTCCGCGTCGTCGCTGATTGTCGGCGGCGCCGCTTCCTCGCCTCGGGCGCCGCTGCCAACGCTGCCGCCCCTGGCGCTGTACATCCACATCCCGTGGTGTGTGCGCAAATGTCCGTATTGCGATTTCAACTCGCACACCGCCAGCCCGGTGCTGCCGGAGCAGGAATATGTCGACGCACTGCTGGCCGATCTCGATCAGGATCTGCACGCGGTGTATGGCCGTGAGCTGACCTCGATTTTCTTCGGTGGTGGTACGCCGAGCCTGTTCAGCGCCGACGCCCTCGGACGTTTGTTGAAGGGCGTCGAGCAGCGCATCCCGTTCGCCGACGACATCGAAATTACCCTCGAGGCCAATCCGGGCACCTTCGAGCAAGAGAAGTTCGTCGCCTATCGCAAGCTGGGGATCAATCGCCTGTCGATCGGCATCCAGAGCTTTCAGCAGGAAAAACTTGAGGCCCTCGGCCGTATCCACAACGGTGACGAAGCCGTGCGTGCGGCGGACATGGCACGACAGGCCGGGTTCGATAATTTCAACCTCGACTTGATGCACGGTTTGCCCGATCAGTCGCTGGACGATGCCTTGAGCGACCTGCGTCAAGCCATCGCGCTGAAGCCGACGCATATCTCCTGGTATCAGCTGACGCTGGAGCCGAACACGGTGTTCTGGAATCAGCCGCCGGTGCTGCCGGAAGACGACACGCTGTGGGACATTCAGGAAGCCGGCCAGGCGCTGCTGGCCGAGCACGGTTACGCGCAATACGAAGTGTCGGCATATGCCCAGCCCGATCGCCCGGCGCGGCACAACCTCAATTACTGGAGCTTCGGCGACTTCATCGGCATCGGCGCCGGCGCCCATGGAAAATTGAGTCACCCGGACGGGCGCATCGTGCGCACATGGAAAACCCGCCTGCCGAAGGACTATCTGAATCCAGCGAAGAGCTTTCAGGCTGGCGAGAAACCGCTGAGCAATGACGAGATGCCGTTCGAGTTCCTGATGAACGCCCTGCGCCTGACTGCCGGGGTCGAATCGCGCCTGTATCCGGAACGCACCGGACTGTCGCTCGACAGCCTCGCCGAAGGCCGCCGCGAAGCCGAACAAAGCGGCCTGTTGCAGGTCGAACCGTCACGCCTGGCGGCCACCGAACGCGGCCAGCTGTTCCTCAACGACTTGCTGCAACAATTTCTGAACTGACTTCAGCTCAAAGGGAAAACGCATGGATTTGATACTCGACCTGCTGGCCACCGTCTCCCGCTGGAGCCGCAGCAATCTCTCGGAAATCGCTTTGGCGCTGGTCGGTTGCCTGCTGGTGCTGTTCGGCGCCGACTTCAAAGGCTGGGTCGAGCAACGCCTGGGCAGCATCGCCGGTGCCCTGCGCGTGCCCCTGATGGCCCTGCTCTGCCTGATCGGCAGCGGCGCCGCGCTGATCTACGCGACGCCGTGGGTGATCAAGGGCCTGAGCCAGTTCAACAACTACAGCCTGGCGCCGGTGCTGCTGGTAGTCCTCGTCCTCATCGGCGTAGTCGCTGATCGCCGCTGATCTTTCAGCACATCCAAAACAACTGTAGGAGTGAGCCTGCTCGCGATTGCGGTCTGACAGTCACCGAAGAGGTTGAATGTCAGACCGCAATCGCGAGCAGGCTCACTCCTACATTTTTACCGCGTGATGCTCAGGACTGTTTTTCGAACTTCAGATCCCACACGCCATGGCCAAGGCGTTCGCCGCGGCGTTCGAACTTGGTGATCGGGCGTTCGGCCGGGCGTGGGACGCATTTGCCGTCTTCGGCGAGGTTGCGGTAGCCCGGGGCGACGTTCATCACTTCCAGCATGTACTCGGCGTACGGTTCCCAGTCGGTGGCCATGTGCAGAATGCCGCCGACCTTGAGCTTGCTGCGCACCAGTTCGGCGAACGAGGCCTGGACGATGCGGCGCTTGTGGTGACGGCTCTTGTGCCATGGATCCGGGAAGAACAGCATCAGGCGATCGAGGCTGTTGTCGGCGATGCAGCGGTTGAGCACTTCGATCGCGTCGCAATCGTAGACCCGCAGGTTGGTCAGCCCTTGGGTCAGTACGCCATTGAGCAGCGCACCGACACCCGGACGGTGCACTTCAACGCCGATGAAATCCTGCTCCGGCGCCGCCGCGGCCATTTCCAGCAGCGAGTGGCCCATGCCGAAACCGATTTCCAGCGAGCGCGGTGCCGAGCGGCCGAACACTTGGTCGTAATCGACCGGCGCATCGGCCAGCGGCAGCACGTACAGCGGCGCGCCCTGATCCAGACCGCGTTGCTGGCCTTCGGTCATGCGCCCGGCGCGCATCACGAAACTCTTGATGCGGCGGTGTTGGCGCTCGTCGCCTTCGTCCGGCTGGACAGGCGTGTCGTTCGATTCAGTCATCAATGGCTCTTACTTGATCAGACCATCCAGCGGCGAAGAGGCGCTGGCATAAAGTTTTTTCGGCATGCGGCCGGCGAGGTACGCCAGACGGCCGGCGACGATGGCGTGCTGCATGGCTTGCGCCATCATTACCGGTTGCTGGGCGTGAGCGATGGCCGAGTTCATCAGTACGGCGTCACACCCCAGTTCCATGGCGATGGTCGCGTCGGAAGCCGTACCGACACCGGCATCCACCAGCACCGGAATCTTCGCTTCTTCGAGGATGATCTGCAGGTTGTACGGATTGCAGATACCCAGACCGGAGCCGATCAGACCGGCCAGCGGCATCACCGCGATGCAGCCGATTTCCGCCAGTTGGCGGGCGATGATCGGGTCATCGCTGGTGTAGACCATCACGTCGAAGCCTTCCTTGACCAGGGTTTCGGCGGCCTTGAGGGTTTCGATCACGTTGGGGAACAGGGTCTTCTGGTCAGCCAGCACTTCCAGCTTCACCAGGTTGTGGCCGTCGAGCAATTCACGCGCGAGGCGGCAGGTGCGCACGGCTTCGATAGCGTCGTAGCAACCAGCGGTGTTCGGCAGGAAGGTGTAGCGATCCGGCGACAGCACTTCGAGCAGGTTCGGCTCGCCTTCGATCTGGCCCAGGTTGGTGCGGCGCACGGCGAAGGTGACGATCTCGGCACCCGAGGCTTCGATGGCCTGGCGGGTTTCTTCCATGTCACGGTACTTGCCGGTACCGACCAGCAAACGCGACTGGTAAGTACGACCGGCCAGCACAAAAGGCTTGTCGCTACGAACGATGCTCATGGGGAATCCTCTTGAGGGGTGAGGGTCTTGCAGAATTCTTTGCCCTTGCGGGCCGGGACAATCAGCCGCCGCCGATGGCGTGGACCACTTCGACGCTGTCGCCGTCATTGAGCGTGGTATCGGCATGCTGGCTGCGCGGAACGATGTCCAGATTGAGCTCGACCGCCACCCGGCGTCCGGTCAGTTCCAGACGGGTGATCAGGCCCGCAACGGTTTCACCGTCGGGCAATTCAAAGGACTCACCGTTCAACTGAATGCGCATGCACAACGCCGCCATCATTTTTAGGGGCTGGCATTCTAGCCCGATCATGACCTAAAGGTCAGTACCAAGCGTCAAGCGGTTAGCTGCAAGCGCCAGGCGGCGAGGCCGAGGCAAACCCAACCGATGAGAAACGCGAGGCCACCAAAAGGGGTAATGATGCCGAGCTTGCTGATGCCGGTGGTGGTCAGCAGATACAGACTGCCGGAGAACAACACAATGCCGGCGGTGAAGGACACGCCGGCCCAAGTGACCAGCCGCCCTGGAATCTGCGTGGCCAGCAGCGCAACGCCGAACAGTGCGAGTGTGTGCACCAATTGGTAGGTGACGCCAGTGTGGAAAATGGCCAGGTATTCCGGGGTCAGGCGGTTTTTCAGGCCATGGGCGGCGAACGCGCCCAGCGCAACACCGGTGAATCCGAAAAAAGCGGCCAGCATCAAAAAGCCACGCAGCATGGGGAACTCCAGTCAGACGCGATCGGCAGGGTCTGTATAATGGCCCGCTCCACGGGTTCGGCCAAGCCATCTCTATGCTGCGTTCAATTTTCCGTCGTCTCACGAAGGCCCTGCTCTGGTTCGCCGGCGGCAGTGTCTTGCTGGTGCTGGTGTTTCGCTTCGTGCCACCGCCGGTCACGGCGCTGATGGTCGAGCGCAAGGTCGAATCCTGGGTCGACGGCGAGCCGATCGACCTGCAGCGCACCTGGAAACCGTGGAATGAGATCTCCGATGACTTGAAGGTGGCGGTGATTGCCGGCGAGGATCAGAAATTCCCCGAGCACTGGGGCTTCGATCTGCGCGCGATCCAGGCTGCGCTGGCCCACAACGAGCTGGGCGGCTCGATTCGCGGCGCCAGCACCTTGAGCCAGCAAGTGTCGAAAAATCTGTTTTTGTGGTCCGGCCGCAGCTATCTGCGCAAGGGCCTGGAAGCGTGGTTTACCGCGTTGATCGAAGTGTTCTGGCCCAAGCAGCGGATCCTTGAGGTGTACCTTAACAGCGTCGAATGGGATGACGGCGTGTTTGGCGCCGAAGCGGCGGCCCGCCATCACTTTGGCGTGGGTGCGAAATCGTTGTCGCGCCAGCAGGCGAGTTATCTGGCTGCCGTCCTGCCCAATCCGCGGGTATGGAGCGCGAGTCACCCGACCGGTTATGTGTCGCGTCGGGCTGGCTGGATTCGGCAGCAGATGAGTCAGTTGGGTGGGGACAGTTATTTGCTGGGGCTGAACGCTTCGCGGCGGGCGCCTTGGGCTGAATAACACCGAAGATCTAATGTAGGAGTGAGCCTGCTCGCGATAGCGTTGTGTCAGTCAACATCTGCTTTACTGACAAACCGCTATCGCGAGCAGGCTCACTCCTACAAGGGTTCTGTGTGGCAGTCGAAATGAAAACGCCCCGATCATCGCTGATCGGGGCGTTTTTTATTGCTGATGCGCCGGTTACGCGGCGATCGACAACTTGAGCTTGTTCATCGCGCTCTTCTCGAGCTGACGGATTCGCTCGGCCGACACGTTGTACTTCTGCGCCAGGTCGTGCAGCGTGGCCTTCTCTTCCGCCAGCCAGCGCTGGTAGAGGATGTCACGGCTGCGCTCGTCCAGCACTTCCAGTGCTTCGTGCAGGTTGGTGTTGGAGTTGTCGCTCCAGTCGGCATCTTCCAGCTGACGCGCCGGGTCGTACCGGTGGTCTTCCAGGTAGTTGGCCGGCGACTGGAAAGCGCTGTCATCGTCGGCTTCCGCAGCCGGGTCGAAGGCCATGTCATGGCCGGTCAGGCGGCTTTCCATCTCGCGCACTTCACGTGGTTCGACGCCGAGGCTTTCCGCCACACGGTGGACTTCCTCGTTGTTCAGCCACGCCAGACGTTTCTTCTGGCTGCGCAGGTTGAAGAACAGCTTGCGCTGGGCCTTGGTGGTCGCGACTTTCACAATGCGCCAGTTGCGCAGGATGAATTCGTGAATTTCCGCCTTGATCCAGTGCACGGCGAACGATACCAGACGCACACCCATTTCCGGGTTGAAGCGCTTGACGGCCTTCATCAGGCCCACGTTACCTTCCTGGATCAGGTCAGCCTGAGCCAGACCGTAGCCGGAGTAGCTACGGGCAATGTGTACGACAAAACGCAGGTGGGCGAGCACCATCTGCCGAGCCGCCCCCAAATCCTGCTCATAGTAGAGACTCTCGGCCAGTTCACGCTCCTGCTCCGGCGTCAGCAATGGAATGCTGTTGACGGTGTGCACGTAAGCTTCCAGGTTCGCACCCGGAACCAACGCATACGCAGGTTGCAAAGAATTGGTCATACGAAAAAACCTCCCACTCACATACTCGTGCCTCTCGGCACTGCGAAAAATTGACCGGGAACTCAAGTACAAGTTCCCATAAAAACCGCAAGGTCAATCACGCGCAAAAAAGATTCTACTTCGGCGCCAGCTCCCTGAGATGACGTGCGACTGCAATCCATGCACCGATATAACCCAACAGCACCGCGCCAAGCAAGAGCGACAGACCGTCGGCCACTGGCACGCCGGCCAGGGCGAAATCACTGCCGTACAAGCCGGCCAGTCCAACCACCGCATCGTTCAGCCAGTTCAGGCCGAACGCCAATACGCCCCAGGACAACAGCCCTGCACCGAAGCCATACAACGCGCCCATATAAAGGAAAGGGCGGCGCACATAACTGTCAGTGCCGCCGACGAGTTTAATCACTTCTATCTCGGTGCGGCGGTTTTCAATATGAAGACGAATGGTATTGCCTATCACCAAAAGTAATGCAGACACCAACAACACCGTCAGACCGAAGACAAAGCGGTCGCCAAGCTTGAGGATGGCGGCCAGACGCTCGACCCAGACTAGATCAAGTTGTGCCTGTTGTACCTTGGGCAGCTCGGAAAGTTTTTGTCTTAATGCTTCGAGTGTCGGCTTGTCGACTTCGTTCGGTGTCACCAGCACCACACCCGGCAACGGGTTCTCCGGCAACTCACGCAGGGCTTCGCCCAGGCCGGACTGCTGCTGGAACTCCTCAAGCGCCTGATCGCGGCCGACATATTCGGCATCCGCGACGCCGGGCATGCCTTTGATCTGCTCGCGCAGCGCTTCGCCCTGTTCCGCGCTGGCATCGAGTTGCAGGTACAGGGAAATCTGCGCCGCGCGCTGCCAGGAACCGCCGAGACGCTCGACGTTGTTGAGCAACAGCGAAAGCCCCATCGGCAGACTCAGCGCAACGGCCATCACCATGCAGGTGAAGAAACTGCCGATCGGCTGCTTGCCGAGGCGGCGCAGGCTGTCGAGCAGGCTGGCGCGATGGCTTTCGATCCAGGCGCGGAACAGCGTAGCGAAGTCCGGGCCGTCGTCATCGTCGTGCTTTTTCTTCTTCTGCGGTTGCGGGTCAGCGGCTTTCGGGGCCACGCGCTCGGAAACCTTCGGACTGCGTGTCGCACTCATACCCCGGCCTCCCCGTCGCCGATCAAGCGGCCGCGTTGCAGGGTCAGCATGCGGTGACGCATGCGCGCGATCAGCGCCAGGTCGTGACTGGCGATCAGCACGCTGGTGCCCAGACGGTTGATGTCTTCGAACACGCCCATGATTTCCGCCGCCAGTCGCGGGTCGAGGTTACCGGTCGGTTCGTCCGCCAGCAGCAAGGCCGGGCGATGGACGATGGCGCGGGCAATGCCGACGCGCTGCTGTTGACCAGTGGACAGGTCGCCCGGGTACAGATCGGTTTTGTCCGACAGCGCCACGCGTTCCAGCGCCGAATCGACGCGCTTGGCGATCTCAGCCTTGGACAGGCCGAGAATCTGCAGCGGCAACGCGACGTTATTGAACACCGTACGATCGAACAGCAACTGGTGATTCTGGAACACCACGCCGATCTGCCGACGCAGGAACGGGATCTGCGCGTTGCTGATGGTGCTCAGGTCCTGCCCGGCGAGCAGCAGTTTGCCGCTGGTCGGCCGTTCCATTGCCAGCAACAGGCGCAACAGCGTGGATTTACCGGCACCGGAGTGACCGGTGACAAACAAGAACTCGCCACGACGGACTCGAAAGCTCAGCTCATGCAAGCCGACGTGACCGTTCGGGTAGCGTTTACCGACCTGTTCGAAACGAATCATGAACGCTCCCGCTCGGCAAACAGTGCCTGGACAAAGGGTTCGGCTTCAAAGGTGCGCAAATCGTCGATGCCTTCACCGACGCCGATATAGCGGATCGGCAAACCGAACTGCTTGGCCAGGGCGAAAATCACCCCGCCCTTGGCGGTGCCATCGAGTTTGGTCAGCGCCAGGCCGGTCAGTTCGACGGTCTGGTTGAATTGCTTGGCCTGGTTGATGGCGTTCTGGCCAGTGCCGGCGTCGAGGACCAGCAGCACTTCGTGCGGCGCGTCCGCGTCGAGCTTGCCGATCACCCGGCGAACCTTTTTCAGCTCTTCCATCAGGTTGTCTTTGGTGTGCAGGCGCCCGGCGGTGTCAGCGATCAGCACGTCGATGCCACGGGCCTTGGCCGCTTGCACGGCGTCGAAGATCACCGAAGCCGAATCGGCGCCGGTGTGCTGGGCGATCACCGGGATCTTGTTGCGCTCGCCCCACACCTGCAATTGCTCAACAGCTGCGGCACGGAATGTATCGCCGGCCGCCAGCATGACTTTCTTGCCTTCAAGCTGCAGCTTCTTCGCCAGTTTGCCGATGGTGGTGGTCTTGCCGGCGCCGTTGACGCCAACCACCAGAATCACGAAAGGTTTTCTCTGCGAGGCGATTTTCAGCGGCTGTTCAACCGGCTTGAGCATCGCCGCCAGCTCAGCCTGCAGGGATTTGTACAGGGCGTCGGCATCGGCCAGTTCCTTGCGCGCAACCTTCTGGGTCAGGCGCTGGATGATCTGCGTGGTGGCCTCAACGCCGACGTCGGCGGTGAGCAGGCGGGTTTCGAGGTCGTCGAGCAGATCATCGTCGATGGTCTTGCGGCCGAGGAACAGGCTGGCCATGCCCTCGCCGATGCTGGCGCTGGTCTTCGACAGGCCTTGCTTGAGGCGGGCGAAGAAACCGGCTTTGGTTTCTTCGCTGCGCGACGCTTCGACCGGCGTTTCTACAGGGGCTTCGACCGGCACGATCGGAGCGACAACTGGTGCCGCGGCAAGCGGTGCAGGCGCAGGCGCAGGCTCGGACGGCTGGACAACCGGCGCCACTGGCTCGGCAACGACCGGCGCTGGCTCGACAACCGGTTCAGGCACAGGCGGCGCAGCCACCTCGGCAACCGGCGCAGGAATCACTGGCGTCACATGCGGTGTCGCTTCTTCGACCAGGGCCACCGGCTCTTCTGCCACCGGCAGGGTCAACCACGGCTCAACGGCGGGCGACAGCGGCAACTCGGCAGCGGTCGGCGTTTCAGGCTCGGCTTCAGCTTCCGGTTGCAGCACCGGTTCGGCGATCGGCAGCACAATCGGCGCCGGCTCTTCTTCTATTGCAGGTGCTGGCGCGGGGGCCGGCTCAGGAATCGCGGGCGGCTGTTCGACGACGGGTTCCTGCGGTTTTTTCCGCAGCCATCCGAACAGGCTTTTCTTCTCGCCAGCCGCAGCTGGGCTCTTCTTGTCGTCGTTGGAACCAAACATGGAGGACGGCTATCTCACGGTAGCGACGCGCCAACAGGGCGCCCCGGCAAATAAATATTCGATGCAGAACAGACTGTGTTTCATCCAGCTTGTTCACGCGCAACATTTTGTCGAGGCGCCGCAGGCACCTCAAGGATCGTTTTTACGATGATCTAAACCGGCAAAAATCGGCGAAAACGCAGGGTCTGGTTGCCAAACCGCTGCCTTGTGCCGCAAACCCATTCAGCCTTATCAGGTTGCAGAACCTCATAGACGTGGTCGCCAGTAAAACGGATCAGTATCCTAGGGCGTGTCATTGATCATTACCAGTACCGCGTGGCCGCCTGAAAACGGGCCAGACAAGGCGCAGGCCGCAGGGAATGTGCTTTCCTTGCCAAGGACTGCAACGCAGTATGGCCCGTTTTCAGGCGCCACCCGGAGGGCCGGGCCTGATAGTGTGCAGGGCTGCGTTGCTCGGAGTTTATTTGGAACAACCAATCCACACTCCTCGCGCCTTGCCCTGCACACTATCAGGCGCCGGCGCGGTACTGGTAATGATCAATGACACGCCCTACCTCTCGCCCGCCGACGCTAAGACCAAGCGGGCAGCCCAACAGGTTGAAAAACGAATGAATGCTCTAGCCCGCCGCGCTGCTGGCCTGCTGCTCAGCGCAGTCTGCCTGCCCCTTTCGGCCCTGGCGGCCGACCCGCAACCGACCCATGAATTCACCCTCGACAACGGCCTCAAGGTCGTCGTGCGCGAAGACCATCGTGCGCCTGTCGTCGTTTCGCAGATCTGGTACAAGGTCGGCTCCAGCTACGAAACCCCGGGCCAGACCGGTTTGTCCCACGCGCTCGAACACATGATGTTCAAGGGCAGCGAAAAAGTCGGCCCCGGCGAAGCCTCGCTGATCCTGCGCGACCTCGGCGCCGAAGAGAATGCCTTCACCAGCGACGACTTCACCGCTTACTACCAGGTGCTGGCCCGCGATCGCCTCGGCGTGGCCTTTGAGCTGGAAGCGGACCGCATGGCCAACCTGCGCCTGCCCGCCGACGAGTTCGCCAAGGAAATCGAAGTCATCAAGGAAGAGCGCCGCCTGCGCACCGATGACAAGCCGATGTCCAAAGCCTACGAGCGCTACAAGGCCATGGCCTACCCGGCCAGCGGTTACCACACGCCGACCATCGGCTGGATGGCGGATCTGGAACGCATGAAAGTCGAAGAACTGCGCCACTGGTACCAGTCCTGGTACGCGCCGAACAACGCCACGCTGGTAGTGGTCGGTGACGTTACTCCGGACGAGGTGAAAACCCTCGCCCAGCGCTACTTCGGCCCCGTCGCCAAACGCGAGGTACCACCGGCGAAAAAACCGCTGGAACTGGCCGAGCCCGGCGAACGCCAGATCACCCTGCGCGTGCAAACCCAATTGCCCAGCCTGATGCTCGGCTTCAACGTGCCAAGCATTGCCACGGCTGAAGACAAGCGTTCGGTCAACGCCCTGCGCCTGATCTCCGCGCTGCTCGACGGCGGCTACAGCGGACGCATTCCGACGCAACTGGAACGCGGTGAAGAATTGGTCTCCGGCGGTTCGTCGGACTACGACGCCTACACCCGTGGCGACAGCCTGTTCACCCTGTCGGCGACGCCGAACACGCAGAAGAAAAAGACCATCGCTCAGGCTGAAGCCGGTTTGTGGAAACTGCTCGAGCAGCTGAAGACCACCGCACCGTCTGCCGAAGAGCTGGAACGCGTGCGCGCACAGGTCATCGCCGGGCTGGTCTATGAGCGTGATTCGATCACCAGCCAGGCCACCGCCATCGGTCAACTGGAAACAGTCGGGCTGTCATGGAAGCTGATGGACACCGAACTGGCCGATTTGGAAAGCGTGACTCCGCAAGACATCCAGAACGCCGCGAAAAAGTATTTCACCCGCGAACGTCTCAGCGTCGCCCACGTCCTGCCAATGGAGACGACTCATGAGTGAGCGCAAAACCCCACGCCTGATGCTGCTCGGCCTGATTGCTGTCGCGGTGATCGGTTCGGCGGCGGTCTATCTGTCACCTGGCGCCGACAGCCACGCCAGCGAAGCACTGGATAACGCCAAGTCCAGCCAGAAACTGCAATCGCTGGCCGAACTCGACGGCAAGGCCCCGGCCAGCCGCAAGCTCGATGTGCAGACCTGGAACACCGCCGAAGGCGCGAAAGTGCTGTTTGTCGAAGCCCATGAGCTGCCGATGTTCGACATGCGCCTGATCTTCGCCGCCGGCAGCAGTCAGGACGGCAACGTGCCCGGCCTCGCGGTGCTGACCAACGCCATGCTCAACGAAGGCATCGCTGGCAAAGACGTCGGCGCTATTGCCCAGGGTTTTGAGGGCCTTGGGGCCGACTTCGGCAACGGTGCGTTCAAGGACATGGCGCTGGCCTCGCTGCGCAGCCTGAGCGCACCCGAGCAGCGTGAGCCGGCGCTGAAGCTGTTCGCCGAAGTGGTCGGCAAACCGACCTTTCCCGCCGACTCCTTCGCGCGCATCAAGAACCAGTTGCTCGCCGGTTTCGAATACCAGAAACAGAACCCCGGCAAACTCGCCAGCCTCGAGCTGATGAAGCGTCTGTACGGCGAGCATCCATACGCGCATTCCAGCGATGGCAATCCGCAAAGCGTGCCGAAGATCACCGTCGCGCAATTGCGCGAGTTTCACGCCAAGGCCTATGCCGCCGGCAATGCGGTGATTGCGCTGGTCGGCGATCTGTCGCGAGCCGACGCCGAGGCCATCGCCAATCAGGTCTCCTCTGCCCTGCCCAAAGGCCCGGCACTGGCGAAGATCGCTGCGCCGCAGGAACCAAAGGCCAGCGTCAACCACATCGAGTTTCCGTCGAAACAGACCAACCTGATGCTCGCGCAACTGGGCATCGATCGTGACGATCCGGATTACGCTGCGTTGTCGCTGGGCAACCAGATCCTCGGTGGCGGCGGGTTCGGCACGCGGCTGATGAGCGAAGTGCGCGAGAAGCGTGGCCTGACCTACGGCGTGTATTCGGCGTTCAGCCCGATGCAGGCCCGTGGCCCGTTCATGATCAACCTGCAGACGCGCGCCGAGATGAGCGAAGGCACCCTGAAACTGGTGCAGGACGTGCTCGCCGACTACCTGAAAACCGGGCCGACACAAAAAGAACTCGACGATGCCAAGCGCGAACTGGCCGGCAGCTTCCCGCTGTCCACCGCGAGCAACGCCGACATCGTTGGCCAGCTCGGCGCCATGGGCTTCTATAATCTGCCGCTGAGCTATCTGGACGACTTCATGCGTCAATCGCAGAGCCTGACTGTGGAGCAGGTCCGTGATGCGCTGAACAAACACCTGAGTACGGAGAAAATGGTCATCGTCACCGCTGGCCCGACCGTGCCGCAAAAGCCGTTACCGGCCCCATCTGATAAACCTGCCGAGCAACCGCTCGGGGTCCCGGAGCATTAATGGCGACTCGATCACCGAAAAAACCTGTGCAAAACGTGCACAACGGCGTGAACCAACTGCGCATCATTGGTGGCCAGTGGCGTAGCCGCAAACTAAGCTTTCCTGACGCGCCGGGCCTGCGCCCGACCCCGGATCGTGTGCGCGAAACCCTGTTCAACTGGCTCGCGCCGTACGTCGAAGGGGCGAAAGTGCTCGACCCGTTCGCCGGCAGCGGCGCGTTGTTTCTGGAAGCGCTGTCCCGCGGCGCGGCCACGGCCCAGGCGCTGGACGCCAGCAACGTTGCGGTATCGAGCCTGAAAGAACACCTCGGCACCCTGCGCTGCAGCAACGGTCAGGTACAAACCGCCGATGCGCTGCGCTACCTGGAAACCCAGACCGCAACGCCGTTCGATCTGGTATTCCTCGACCCGCCGTTCAATCAAAACCTGCTGCCAGCGGTTTGTACTTTGCTGGAAGAGCGCCAATGGCTGGCGGCCGATTCGTGGATCTACACTGAAAGCGAAACCGCGCCGTCGACGTTGGGCCTGCCGGGCAACTGGCGCCTGCATCGCGAACAGAAATCCGGTCGCGTGTACTACGCGTTATGGCAGCGCACGGCGGACATCGCCGGCTGACAAGGTCGCAAGCAACCTGCGGCGAGGGGGCGTGCTTCTTCGCCACAAGCCCATCGAGAATCATCGTGCCCCCTTCGCCAGAACGCTTCATCCCCGCCTTCGGCCTCGGCAATCCTCATCTGCAAACCTTGTGGGGTCCGCTGTGGCGCAAAACCGTGCACATCGAGCGCGAGCGCGAACGCCTGTGGCTCGAGGACGGCGACTTCCTCGATCTCGACTGGCACGGCCCGCACAGCGCCGAGGCGCCGCTGGTGCTGGTGCTGCACGGGCTGACGGGTTCTTCCAATTCACCCTATGTGGCGGGCATCCAAAAGGCTTTGGCCGACCAGGGCTGGGCCAGCGTCGCACTGAACTGGCGTGGTTGTTCCGGCGAGCCGAATCTGCTGCCGCGCAGCTACCACTCCGGCGCCAGCGAAGACCTTGCCGAAGCCATCCAGCACCTGCGCGCGAAACGTCCGTTGGCACCGTTGTATGCGGTCGGCTATTCCCTGGGCGGCAACGTGCTGCTCAAACACCTCGGCGAAACCGGCAGCCAGAGCGGCGTGCTCGGCGCAGTGGCAGTGTCGGTACCGTTCAGGCTGGATCAGTGCGCGGACCGCATCGGCCAGGGATTCTCGCGGGTCTATCAGGCGCACTTCATGCGCGAGATGGTCGCCTACATCAAGAACAAGCAGCGCCAGTTCCAACATGACGGGCGCGAAGACGGCCTGGCGAAACTGGCCGCACTCGGCTCGTTGGAGAACATGCGCACGTTCTGGGATTTCGATGGCCGGGTCACCGCGCCACTGCATGGTTTCAATGATGCCGAGGATTACTACCGCCGCGCTTCCAGCCGCTACTACCTTGGCGAGATCCGCACGCCGACGCTGATCATTCAGGCAGCGGACGATCCGTTCGTATTTCCCCACAGCCTGCCGCAAGCCGATGAGTTGTCAGCCTGCACCCAGTTCGAATTGCAGACGCGGGGCGGTCATGTCGGCTTCGTCGACGGCTCGCTGCGCCGGCCCGGGTATTACCTGGAGCGGCGCATACCGCAATGGCTCGCTGCAACCAGTCAGTGAACGCCACATATCCCTTGTAGGAGCGAGCCTGCTCGCGATGGCGGTGTGTCAGTCGACGCGATGCTGAACGTGCCGACGCCATCGCGAGCAGGCTCACTCCTACAGGGGGACTCGGTGATTATTCGCCGGTGGCAATGCCGCGCGAAGGCTGATTGATCCATTCGCTCCACGATCCGGCATACAGCGCGCCCAGCGGATAGCCGGCCAGACACAGTGCAAACAGGTTGTGACACGCCGTCACGCCGGATCCGCAGTACGCGACCAGCTCCGACGGCGAGCGATCGCCCAGTTTCGCAGCGAAACGCTGCTTGAGCTGCTCCGCCGGCAGGAATCGTCCGTCACTGCCGAGGTTATCGGTGAACGCCGCACATTGCGCCCCGGGAATGTGCCCGGCGACCGGATCGATCGGTTCCACTTCGCCCTTGAAGCGCGGCAAGGCGCGGGCGTCGAGCAGGGTCAGCGTTGGCTGGGTGAGGCGTTGCTGCAATTGCTCGGCGCTGAGCAGCAGGCTCATGTCAGGCTGACCGCTGAAGTTACCCGGCGTCACGCTCGGCGGATCCAGGCTCAGGGGCAGACCGGCGGCGTGCCAGGCCTTGAGCCCGCCATCGAGAATGAATACGCCGTCGCGCTTGCCCAACCATGCAAGCAACCACCACGCCCGTGCCGCGTAGGCACCCGGGCCGTCATCGTACAAAACCACGTCGCTGTCGTTGCTGATGCCCCAGGCTTGCAGGCGTTCGATCAGCGCGGAGGGCTCGGGCAACGGATGACGTCCGGTCACGCCCCTCTCGACCTTACCGCTCAGATCACGCTCCAGATCGGCGAAACTCGCCCCGGCAATGTGCCCTTCGGCATAGCTGCGTTGGCCATAGTCCGGATCTTCAAGGGCGAAACGACAATCGAGAATCACCAGCCCCGGCTGCTCTTTGCGAGCGTCCAAAGCTTGTGGGCTGATCAACTGCGCAATCGACATATCGGGCTCCTGTGGCATTCGGCTGAACGGTTTATTTCACGTCTTCAAGGGCCTGCGCCAGCGGCACATAGAACTCGTCGAACAAAGCATTGACCTCATCACGCGCCTGATCGGTGACAAACCCCGCTTCCAGCACCAGTACCTGATACACGCCGCGCTTCACGGCCTGTTCGCTGAGGTGGTTGGAGTTTTCCCGTGTGGTGCACAGAAAGCGTACCCACGAGGTCAGGATGATCCAGGCGTTGAGGGTCAGCGATTCGATCTGTACGCGGTCCATTTTCAGGATGCCGGCGGCGACGAAGCCTTCGTAGATGGCTGCGCCCTGGATCACGCAACGCTGGGAAAAGCGCCGATAACGCGCAGCCAGTTCCGCATCGCTGTCGAGCAGATGCTCGAGGTCGCGATGCAGAAAGCGGTAGCGCCACATGGCCGAAAGCAGTTCCTTCAAATAGAAACGCTTGTCCTCGACCGTTGCGGGGCGGCCCTGGGGCGGACGCAGAAAGCTGTCTACCAGGGCTTCGTACTCACTGAACAACACGGCGATGATCGCCTGCTTGTTGGGGAAGTGGTAGTACAGGTTGCCCGGAGAAATCTCCATGTGCGCGGCGATGTGGTTGGTGCTGACGCTGCGCTCGCCCTGCTGATTGAACAGCTCCAGGCTGTTCTGAACGATGCGCTCGCTGGTTTTTATTCGTGGGGCCATGGCTTGAGCTTTAATTCAGAGTGCGTAGACGGCGCATCTTACGACCTAACCGGAAATGGATAAAACACTGACGTGCGCGGAAGTCGTTTGACTTTCTAGAGCATCGACTCTAAAAAGTGCTCATTACAACAAAATCCGGAGCCTGCGATGACTGCCGACATTGCCTACCTGCAAACCCTGCAACAGCCTGCTGAAACCCTCGACCGGCAGTTCCAGGCGCAACGGGCGGCGTATGCCGCCAACCCGATGCCGCCGGCCGCGCAACGTCAGCAGTGGCTCAAGGCTTTGCGCGATCTGCTCAACGCCGAGCGCCAGGCATTGATCGAGGCGATCAGCGCCGATTTCAGTCACCGCAGCGCCGACGAAACCCTGCTCGCCGAACTGATGCCGAGCCTGCACGGCATTCACTACGCCAGCCGTCATTTGAAGAAATGGATGAAGCCCTCGCGGCGCAAGGTCGGCATGGCGTTCCAGCCGGCTTCGGCGAAGGTGGTCTATCAGCCGCTGGGCGTGGTCGGTGTGATCGTGCCGTGGAACTACCCGCTGTATCTGGCCGTAGGGCCGATGGTCGGCGCCCTGGCGGCGGGCAATCGGGTGATGCTCAAGCTCAGCGAATCGACCCCGGTGACCGGGCTGCTGCTCAAGCAATTGCTCGCGCGGATCTACCCTGAAGACCTGGTCTGCGTGGTGCTGGGCGAAGCGGATGTCGGCATGGCGTTCTCGCGTCTGCCTTTCGATCATCTGCTGTTCACCGGTTCCACCAGCATCGGCAAACACGTCATGCGTGCGGCGGCGGAGAACCTGACGCCAGTGACGCTGGAACTGGGCGGCAAGTCGCCGGCCATCGTCTCCAGAGACGTGCCATTGAAGGACGCCGCCGAACGCATCGCCTTCGGTAAAACCCTCAACGCCGGGCAGACCTGTGTCGCCCCCGACTATGTGCTGGTGCCGGAAGACCGCCTCGGCGCTTTCGTCGAGGCCTATCGTCAGGCCGTAAAAGGCTTTTACCCGACCCTGGCGGACAACGCCGACTACACGGCAATCATCAACGAACGCCAGTTGGCGAGGCTCAATGCTTACATCAGCGACGCGACCAGCAAGGGCGCGCTGCTGATCCCGTTGTTCGAACAAGGCCAGGGCCGGCGCATGCCGCACAGCGTCCTGCTGAATGTCAGCGACGAGATGAGCGTGATGCAGGACGAAATCTTCGGCCCGCTGCTGCCGATCGTGCCTTATCGCGATCTGAAGCAGGCATTCGCTTACATCAATCAGCGCCCTCGTCCTCTGGCTCTTTACTACTTTGGCTACGACAAGCGCGAACAGCATCGCGTGCTGCACGAGACCCATTCCGGCGGTGTGTGCCTGAACGACACCCTGCTGCACGTCGCTCAGGACGATATGCCCTTCGGTGGCATCGGTCCGTCAGGCATGGGCCATTACCACGGCCATGAAGGTTTCCTGACCTTCAGCAAGGCCAAAGGCGTGTTGATCAAACAGCGTTTCAACGCGGCCCGGCTGATCTACCCGCCATATGGCACATCGATTCAGAAACTGATTCAGAAACTGTTCATCCGCTAAACGCTGTCGACCCGGGTAATAACAACAATGCACCCAAGCCTGACTGAAAGACCCGCCCTGTCGCGCCGTGGCCTGCTGAAATTCAGCCTCGGCGCCACGGCGTTTCTCGCCACCGCCGGCCTTGGCGCCAGCCTGACTGGCTGCTCGTCGAGCGTCAGCGCCAACGGCTTTGTCAGTTTGCGCGACGGCGATCTGCTGTTTCTGCGCGCGCTGATCCCGGTGATGCTCGACGGTGCTGTGGCGGCGGAGAAAATGCCCGCAGCGGTCGACGGCACACTGAAGTCGCTGGACTACAGCCTCGATCACCTGTCGCCGGAAATGCTCAAGCTCACTCGACAACTGTTCGATGTGCTCGGCATGGCCGTGACCCGTGGGCCGCTGACCGGAATCTGGGGCAGCTGGGAAAACGCCAGTCCCGACGCGATGCGGCAGTTCTTTGAACGCTGGGAGAACAGTTCCCTGAGCCTGCTGCGCATGGGCCACAGCTCGTTGCAACAGATGGTGATGATGGCCTGGTACACCCGCGCCGAATCCTGGGCGCATTGCGGTTATCCCGGGCCGCCGAAGGTCTGACAAGCGCGTCGCGCCCTTCGCGAGCAGGCTCGCTCCCACAGGAAAAGGCATTTCAAATGTGGGAGCGAGCCTGCTCGTGAAGAGGTCGGCCGCCACACCGCCGCATCCAAAAATAATAAAGAGAACCTGATCGATGCCCGTACCCGACCCCTTCCGCGAAGGCCTTGCCCGAGGCTGGAAAACCTACAACGGCGCGCAACTGAGCGACGACCTCACCCTCCAAGCCGATGTGGCGATCATCGGCAGCGGCGCCGGCGGCGGCACCACAGCGGAAATCCTCAGCGCAGCCGGCTACAAAGTCCTGCTGATCGAAGAAGGCCCGCTGAAAACCAGTTCGGACTTCAAACTGCTCGAGGACGAGGCCTACAGCAGCCTGTATCAGGAAGGCATCGGGAGGATGAGCAAGGACGGCGCAATCACTATCCTGCAGGGCCGCGCAGTCGGCGGCACGACACTGATCAACTGGACCTCAAGCTTTCGCACACCCGAACCGACCCTCGAACACTGGGCCAGGGAACACAACGTCAAAGGCCATAGCCCGGCAGAGATGGCGCCGTGGTTCGAAAAAATGGAGCAGCGCCTCGGCGTCGCCCCATGGATGGTGCCGCCTAACGCCAACAACGACGTGATCCGCAAAGGCTGCGAGCAACTCGGTTACAGCTGGCACGTGATCCCGCGCAACGTGCGTGGCTGCTGGAATCTCGGCTATTGCGGCATGGGCTGCCCGAGCAACGCCAAGCAATCGATGATGGTCACGACCATCCCGGCAACGCTGGAAAAGGGCGGCGAGCTGCTGTATCTGGCGCGGGTGGAGAAGCTGCTGATCAGCGGCGACAAGGTTACCGGGCTGCATTGCGTGGCAATGGACGAACGCTGCGTCGAGCCGACCGGGCGCAGCATTACGGTCAAGGCGCGGCATTACGTGCTGGCTGGCGGCGGCATCAACAGCCCGGCGTTGCTGCTGCGCTCGGACGCGCCGGATCCGCATGCGTGCCTGGGCAAGCGTACCTTCCTGCATCCGGTGAACATGTCCGCCGCGCGTTTCGCCGAGGTGGTCAATCCGTTTTACGGCGCGCCGCAGTCCATCTATTCCGACCATTTCCAGTGGAAGGACGGCACCACCGGCCCGATGGCTTTCAAGCTCGAAGTGCCACCGCTGCACCCGGCGCTGGCGGCGACGCTGCTCGGCGGTTTTGGCCGCGAGAACGCGCAACACATGGCCGACCTGCCGCACACCCACGCCATGCTGGCGCTGCTGCGCGACGGCTTTCACCCGGACAGCAGCGGTGGCTCGGTGGAACTGCGCGGCGACGGCTCGCCAGTGCTCGACTATCAGGTCTCGCAGTACGCCTGGGACGGTTTGCGCCGGGCCTTTCACGTTATGGCGGAAATCCAGTTCGCCGGCGGCGCGCAAGCGGTGATGCCGATGCATGCCGACGGTCGCTATGTGAAGACACTGTCTGAGGCCCGCTCGCTGATCGATGGATTGAGCCTGGAGTTGTACCGCACGCGACTGGGCAGTGCCCACGTCATGGGCGGTTGCGCCATGGGTGAAGATCCGAACAGTGCGGTCGCCGACAGCCTCGGTCGCCATCACCAGCTCAGTAATCTGTCGATCCACGACGGCTCGCTGTTCCCCACCAGCATCGGTGCCAACCCGCAGCTGTCGGTGTATGGCCTGACCGCGCAACTGGCAACGGCCCTGGCGGATCGACTGAAAAATCCATGAAAAAGCAGCCTGTTCCTATCGTCTATAGTGCTTTCTTACCGAACAGGCGACTTGGCCGACCGGGAAGGCTGCGATACCATCCGACTCCCCAACGGACTCCCGCCAGGACGACGCGATGAACCGAGTGTTGTACCCAGGTACCTTCGACCCTATTACCAAGGGCCATGGCGATCTGGTCGAACGCGCCTCGCGCCTGTTCGATCACGTGATCATTGCGGTCGCCGCCAGCCCGAAAAAGAACCCGCTGTTCCCCCTGGAACAACGGGTCGAACTGGCTCGCGAGGTCACCAGACACCTGCCCAACGTGGAAGTGGTCGGTTTCTCGACGCTGCTTGCGCATTTCGCCAAAGAGCAGAACGCCAATGTGTTCCTGCGTGGTCTGCGCGCGGTGTCGGACTTCGAATACGAATTCCAGCTGGCCAACATGAACCGTCAACTGGCGCCGGATGTGGAGAGCCTGTTTCTCACACCGTCCGAGCGTTATTCGTTCATTTCCTCGACGCTGGTGCGGGAGATTGCCGCGCTGGGCGGCGATATCAGCAAGTTCGTTCACCCGGCCGTGGCCGACGCACTGACCCTGCGCTTCAAAAAGTAGGAGCTGTCGAAGGCTGGAATCTTTGTTTGTAGGAGCTGCCGAAGGCTGCGATCTCTGTTTTGCAGCCCTTGATCGCCCCCGCGTGCACTGCGCTCGCCAATGCGGCACAATTGCGCGCATTGATTTATAGCGCCCGGGCCTGCTGCCCCGGCTGGAGTTAGCATGTCCCTGATCATCACCGACGATTGCATCAACTGCGACGTCTGCGAACCCGAGTGCCCGAACGCCGCCATTTCCCAAGGCGAAGAGATCTACGTGATCGACCCGAACCTGTGCACCCAGTGCGTCGGCCACTATGACGAACCGCAGTGCCAGCAGGTCTGCCCGGTGGATTGCATTCCACTGGACGAAGCCCATCCGGAGACTGAAGAGCAGTTGATGGAGAAATACCGCAAGATCACCGGCAAGGCCTGATCTCTTCAGTGCCCGTCTCGCCCTATTCGCGAGCAGGCTCGCTCCCACATTTTGCAATGCATTCCCCTGTGGGAGCGAGCCTGCTCGCGAATGGGCCATCATCCACACCGCCGAAATCCGATCAGCTCACTCGCGCTGTTCGAACCCCTCCCCCGTACACCCCAGACACCGCACAAACGCTGCTTTCGCCGGGTCGACCACCAGCGCCTGTCCGGCATCGCCAACACCGCCACCCAGCGCGGTAAACGGCAGCGACACCACAAACGCTCCCGCACCGATCACCGTCGCCACCACCAGCAAGGGTCGAGCAATCAGCAGGTCGCCGAGCATGGCGTACGCCGGGGGATTCTGGATGGTGTAGCGGGGGTCACCGCTGCCGCTTTCCGAGGCCTGAACGAGCAGGCTGGAACACAGCAGCAGCGTGACGAAGAAGACTTGCAGGACTTTCATGGCACGATCCTTCGGGCTGAACAGTGAGACTTCTCACTATAGACCCAAGGATTTTTCAGGTCTGGCAGCGCGGGCAAAACACGCTGGCGCGCTGGCCAAGCTTCACTTCGCGCAGGCCGGTGCCGCAGACCTTGCAGTGCTGACCGCCGCGGCCGTAGACAAACAGTTCCTGCTGGAAATAGCCCGGCTGACCGTCACCGCCAATGAAGTCGCGCAACGTTGTGCCGCCCCGCTCGATGGCAGCGGCAAGGATGCGTTTGATTTCGATCGCCAGTTTCAGATAACGCCCGCGGGAAATGCCCCCGGCTTCGCGGCGCGGATCGATACCGGCGGCGAACAGCGCTTCGGTCGCGTAAATATTGCCGACTCCGACCACCACCGCGTTGTCCATGATGAACGGCTTGACCGCCATCGCGCGGCCGCGTGACAGCTGGAACAAGCGCTCGCCATCGAACAGATCGGTCAGCGGCTCCGGACCGAGGCGAATCAGCAGCTCGTGATTGAGCGGGTCGGTGCTCCACAGCATCGCGCCGAACCGTCGCGGATCGGTGTAACGCAGGGCCAGTCCCGATTCCAGTTCGATGTCGACGTGTTCGTGCTTCAACGCCGGCAACCCCGCCTCGACCAGGCGCAGATTGCCCGACATGCCCAAGTGACTGATCAGCGTGCCGATCTCGGCGTTGATCAACAGGTACTTGGCCCGCCGCTCGACCAGCACGATGCGCTGCCCGGACAGGCGCACATCGAGGTCTTCCGGGATCGGCCAGCGCAGACGCCGGTCGCGGACGATGACCCGGCTGACGCGCTGGCCTTCAAGGTGCGGGGCAATTCCGCGACGGGTTGTTTCGACTTCCGGCAGTTCAGGCATGGTGTCCTCGGATCAATGCGCGCCGAGGTCGCGAATCGTTTGTTTGAGCGTTTCGAAGTCGTAGTCCGACAGACCGACGTAATCCAGCACCAGCGGGCCAACGGCATTCCACTCGAAATCTTCGCTCTGGTTGCCGAGCACCCGATAAGAGGCGCAGATGTGCTCGGCCATTTTCAGGATCGCCAGGAGATTTTTCAGTTGGCTGTTCTTCGACGATTCATCGTTGAAAATCGCCAGCGCGTTGTGGTGGTTGGCGATGGCGGCGCTGACATGCTCCGGCAGGCGCCAGGACTTGGCGGTGTAGTAACCGACCACGGCGTGGTTGGTGTTGAACACGCGGTTTTCCGTATCCACCACACGGCAGTCCGGGCTGGCGCTGGCGTAAGCCTCTTCCAGCACGGTCATGTAATTGGGGAAGCGCTGCAGCATCAACGGCACGCCGCAATCGTGGAACAGGCCCAACGCATAGGCTTCATCACCGGCCTGGGTGCCGATGCGCTTGGCCAGGGTCAGGCAGGTCATCGCCACATCCTGCGCGGTGTCCCAGAAACGGTTGAGGGTGACGATGGTGTCGTCGTTCATCTCGCCCTTGATCGACTGCGCGTTGATCAGGTTGATGATCGAACGGCTGCCCAACAGGTTCACCGCCCGCTGGATCGAGGTGATCTTGTTGCTCAGGCCGTAATACGGCGAGTTGACGATTTTCAGCAGCGCGCCGGACAGGCCGGGATCCTGGGAGATCAGTTTGGCGATCACCTCCAGGTCCGGGTCGGGCATGTACTGCTCCATTTGCAGATCCACCATGATCTGCGGTTGCGCCGGCACACTGATGCCTTGCAGCGATTGTTGAATCTGTTCGGTGGTCAGCTCTTGGGACATAAGTACACACTCCGGGGCAGGCGGCGATTCTAACCGCTGAAACGGCAGGGCGACACACCGATGGGCACATCGCCGGAACTTTCATCCGCGCTCAGGCTTCGGACTCTGTAGGGCGCATCGGACCTCGATGGTTCGCTGCGAAGGCAAAATCTCCACAGACTCAGGAGCTTACCGATGGCAACTTCCCTCAATGGCAAACGCGTCGCTATTTTGGTTACCGATGGTTTCGAACAAGTCGAGTTGACCGGTCCCAAGGATGCCCTGGAACAGACCGGCGTGCAGGTCGATATCCTTTCCGCCGAGGCCGGCACGGTCAAAGGCTGGAACCATGACAAACCGGCGGACGACTTCCCCGTCGCCAACACCTTCCAAGCGGTGAGCATCGATCAATACGATGCCGTGCTGCTGCCGGGCGGTGTGCAGAATTCCGATACCATCCGCATTGATCAGGATGCTCAGCATCTGGTCAAGACTGCCGCATCGGCGGGCAAGCCGATCGCCGTGATCTGTCATGGCAGCTGGCTGCTGATCTCGGCGGGGCTGGTCAATGGCAAGACCATGACCAGCTACAAGACCGTCAAGGACGATCTGGTCAATGCCGGCGTCAACTGGGTCGATCAGGAAGTGGCCAAGGACGGCAACCTGATCAGCAGTCGCCAGCCGGATGATGTGCCGGCGTTCAGCCAGGCCCTGATTGACGCACTGGCTGCGTAATCTTCACGGTCCCGTTCGCGAGCAGGCTCGCTCCCACACTTGAAATGCATTCCCCTGTGGGAGCGAGCCTGCTCGCGAAGGCATCATCAGCGTTTCATCGCATCCTCAGCCCGGCGCAAACCGCAACACGCTATACTCCCGCTCTTTTTTCCGGAGCGACGTCATGTCCCTGCCTAGCCTGCGCCTCAAAGCCAACGCCGACCGTCGCCTGCGCAACGGCCACTTGTGGGTCTACAGCAACGAAATCGACGTGGCCGCCACGCCTCTGCACGGCTTCAAGGCCGGCGATCAGGCGGTGCTCGAAGCCGCCGGTGGCAAGCCGCTGGGCATCGTAGCGATGAGCCCGAACAACCTGATCTGCGCGCGTCTGCTCTCGCGCGACATCAAACTGGCACTGGACAAGTCGCTGCTGGTGCATCGCCTGAACGTCGCGCTGTCGTTGCGCGAGCGTCTGTTCGACAAGCCGTTCTACCGTCTGGTCTACGGCGATTCCGACCTGCTGCCGGGTCTGGTGGTCGATCGTTTCGGCGACATCCTCGTGGTGCAAATCGCCTCGGCGACCATGGAAGCGCACAAGGACGACGTGATCGCAGCGCTGACCCAAGTGCTCAAGCCAAGTGGCATTCTGTTCAAGAATGACTCCGCCGCCCGCGACGCCGAAGGTCTCAACCGCTACGTCGAAACCGTATTCGGTCTGGTACCGGAGTGGGTAGCGCTGGAAGAAAACGGCGTGAAGTTCGAGGCACCGGTCATTCAAGGTCAGAAAACCGGCTGGTTCTACGATCACCGTATGAACCGCGCGCGTCTGGCGCCCTACGCCAAAGGCAAACGCGTGCTGGACCTGTACAGCTACATCGGTGGCTGGGGCGTGCAGGCCGCGGCGTTCGGCGCCAGCGAAGTGTTCTGCGTCGACGCCTCCGCATTCGCCCTCGACGGTGTAGAGCGCAACGCTGCGCTGAACGGTTTCGCTGACAAGATGACCTGCATCGAAGGCGATGTCTTTGAAGCGCTGAAGGAACTGAAAGCCAGCGAAGAGCGTTTCGACGTGATCGTTGCCGATCCGCCAGCGTTCATCAAACGCAAGAAAGACATGAAGAATGGCGAAGGCGCCTACCGTCGTCTAAACGAGCAAGCCATGCGCCTGCTGACCAAGGACGGCATTCTGGTCAGTGCTTCGTGCTCCATGCACCTGCCGGAAGATGATCTGCAGAACATCCTGCTGACCAGCGCCCGTCACTTGGACCGCAATATCCAGATGCTCGAGCGTGGCGGCCAGGGCCCGGATCATCCGGTGCATCCGGCCATCGCCGAAACCCGCTACATCAAGAGCATCACCTGCCGTCTGCTGCCCAACAGCTGAATGCGGTTGAACACGGGGAGCCACTGAGCTCCCCGTTTTTTTGCGTCACCTTCCCGCCTTTCTTCACACTCGCCATGAGTGTCTTGTCGTCTTCCTACAATTATCTTCCAACTTTCTTGCAGGACGTTTCGCCACGCCTGTTAGTTATGGAAAATTAACCTACACGGTAGATATCCAACACTAGACCACTCCGACAGAATTACTGGAATATTCCTACTTAATAACCCCTTGCCAATATTCGATTACAAACTATTATGAAGTTGTCGCCATGAGGCGACCTCAACTACTTATGAACAAGGAGTTCACATCATGAAAACCATTTATCTGGAAACAAACAAACTCGCCAACCTGGCCTTCCTGGTTGCAGCCAAAACCCGCTAAGCAAGTCTGGACGCCGGAGAGTGCCGGCACTCCGGCGTCCTTCAGACTTCCCTTGAGTGAATTGAATAAATGTATATCAGTCCTTTTCTATTTATATTGCCGCGCCCACCCGGACAGGTTGTATGGAACTATAAGACACATACTCAACACGAGCTTGATCTTGACTACTCCACTCGCCTCGCCCAACTTATAAACAATCCGAATCTGTATGACCCGCAAAACATAATAGACATACAACTTCTGCACGCGGGCATTCTAACCATTGCAAAAATAGACAGTCCGAATTGGGGCTGGGATGAGCTGTCGAAGATCTTTCACATCGGCACACAAAACATCCCTTGCGAACATGTGCCGCAAAACATTCATGAGTGGTCAAGACAATACCTGGCGCACTGCCGCGAAGTATTGGCAACCCCGGAACCCGCCAATCCCAGAACGCGGCAATCAGCAGCAGCGCTTATCGCCCTGCCTGCACCGTGTGATGTGAATGCAGACAGCCTGACTCAGGCATTGCTGCAGCGGAAGACCTGCCGATCCTATACCGGTGCTGCGGTGACCCTGGACGAGGTCGGCACGCTTCTGTATTTCACCCTCGGCTATCTCCCCGCGCGGGAAAACGCGCACGACGACCCCGTCGCGCCAGGCCTCGGCGAGCGTCGGAGCAGTCCGTCAGGCGGCGGCCTGAACGCCTGTGAGGGCTTTCTTCTCGCTCAGAATGTCTCCGGGCTCGAACCCGGCATCTATGCCTATCACCCTGCGGAGCACGCCTTGAGCCGGGTCAATCCGCTGCCCGACCCAGAGCTGGGGCAATTGCTCGGCGGCCAGCATTTCATCAATAACCTGCCGCTGGGCCTGTTCATCACCGCGCGATTCGATCGACTCTGGTGGAAGTACGAACATTCGCGCGCCTACCGCATGGCGTTCATTGATGCGGGTCATCTCTCGCAAACCTTTCAACTGGTGGCGACAACACTGGGGCTGAGTACCTGGCTGACGGGAGCGTTTGCCGACGCCCGGGTCGAAACCCTGCTCGGTCTCGAAGGCAGCGCCGAGCAGCCTTTGTTCTTCGTCGGGTGCGGAGAAAGCGATGGTCAGGCCATGTGCCAGGAAATGCGCGATCTGCTGTGCGGGGTACCGTCATGATTTCAACAGCGCTGGATGAGGGCGAAGCCCCGGTGTCATGGTCGCTTAAATTTACCCTTCCCGATTGGGAAAGCCGCGCGTCGGTTCGCAGCAGCACTCATGACTACCGGCTGCCGGCGAATGTCGAGCAGCAATTGCAAACGCGCTACTGGTTTCCCCCGGCCTTCCTGCCCTATCTGGCGCATCCCGCCATCCAGGCCAAGGGTCGCGAAACGCTGCATCGCCTGACCGCCAATCACCTGGTGTATTTCCTCGATTACACCACGCTGCTTGAACATCGCATCGTCAACCGTGCGGTGGAAGTCATCGTGCACCGGGAGCTGCCCATCTACATACCACTGCCGATGAAGCACGCGGCGCTGCAGCTATATACCGACGAGGGCTATCACGCACTGTTCTCAAACCAGATTGCCGAACAGATCGCCGCGCTCTACAACATCACCCGACGCCCTGTCATCCCCAGGCGCATCACCCGCATGAACGCCCTGATCGCGCGCGCGCCGGAGAAGAACCGCGCATTGGCCTGGTTTCTTCTTGGATTCGTCTCGGAAACCATCATTGCCCGGGAGCTGCTGGAGGTGTGTCGCGACACGCTGGTTTCCAGCGTGAACGACATGCTGCGCGATCACCTCGCCGACGAGGCCCGGCACAGTCGTTATTTTGCTGAAGCCTTCCATTACTTCTGGATCGCCATGAACAGTCGGCAACGCCTGTTCGTCAGCAAGACGCTGGTGGAGATCATTTCGATTTTCTTCGAAGCCGACGAAAGCTGGCTGCAACAAAGCCTGCGTTCAGTCGGTATCGCTGACAGCGACGTGATGGAAATCGTCGGCGGCATGGCGACGGTGCCGGCCAACCGCGCCCGTGCCCGCGCCGGCTGCAAACCGACACTGGAGGCGTTGCACAAGGCCGGTTTCTTTGCACTGCCCCACAACCAGACACTGTTCGCCAAGGCAGGATTGATCGATGGATAAACACAGCCGGGTAGTTACCCGCCGCCAACAGCGCGGCGCCGTCAGTCTGTTGCTGGCAATGATCCTGCTCGGCGTGTTCCCGCTGGATGTGCTCTTGCCGTCCTTCCCGGCGCTGGCGGCACACTTTGATCGAACCCCGAGCGACATCGCACTCTCGATCAGTCTGTTCGCCGTGGGCATTGCGTTTGCCCAGTTGCTGATCGGTCCGCTGTCCGACGTGATCGGCCGCAAGGGTCTGCTGCTCGCCGGCATGACTGTGTCGCTGCTCGGCGCCCTCGGCTGCGTGCTGAGCAATGACTACACGCTGTTTCTGATTTTTCGGGTGATGCAGGCACTGGGATGCGGGTGCTTCGTGCTGTCCCAGGCTCTGGTGCAGGATCTGTTTGCAGGTAACGAGCGTGACCGCCTGCGAATCCTGATGGTCACCGCGACGGGGATCTTCATTTCGGTATCGCCGCTGGCGGGCACGTTTCTGCAAGTGACGTTCGGCTGGCGCGGCAGCTTCTGGGTGTTCATCGCCTTGGCCGCCGTGGTTCTGCTCAAGACCTGGCGACTGCTCGATAACAGCCGTCCTCCTCATGATGCCAACCGCCTGGGCTTCATCCAGTCCTACCAACGCGTCCTGGGCAATTTCGAATTTGTCAGCTGTTGGCTGATTTCCGCGTTCGCTTTCGCTTGCCACTTTTCCTTCATCGTCATTTCGCCGCTGATCTTCATGGAGCAGCTGCAAATGGCCCCCTACGATTTCGCCTTGATCCTGCTGATTTACGGCGCCTCCTATGTCTTCGGCGGCTTGCTCGCCAGCGTGTTGAACCGGCTTATCAATGCGCAACAGCAGATTTTCACCGGACAGGGTCTGATCCTGATTTCGGGTCTGGTGATGCTCTACCTGGCCGCCAACCATGAGCTGTCAGCTGCGACGGTGCTTGTTCCGATGCTGATCTGCACGGCGGGCACCACCATTTCCCGGCCACCGGCCACCTCCCGGGCCATGAGCCTGTTCACCGAAAACGCCGGCGCATCGGCGTCTGCCGGCAGCACCATCATCTTTATCTGTGGCGGGCTGGTCAGCGCCCTGATCAGCCTTGGCCCGACCAACCTGCAAGCGACGCTGGGCTACGGATTTGTGGCGCTGAGCGGCATATCCCTGCTGCTCAACAGCGTGATTGGCCGTCGCACCCGCAACCTGCGCAGTGATCCGGTAATGCCGGGGGGCGACCATTGACCGTGCCAGTCGTCACTGAGCGAGCGCCTTGGGCACGGGAACAACGCTTTGCGGCATTCCCTCACGACGCCAGCGGTGTAGAATCGCCTCATTCATCGCCATTCATCCCCGGCGGGTTTATGAGCTCAGGCTGAGACCAGCGGCGATCCCGCAACGTCATCGGCAGCTTCCGGACACACGGCCATTTTTCGGGTGTTTCAGAGGTCAACAGAAGCTCACTCCCCTTTAGTACGTGATTAGCCGCCCGGAGTGCTCCATGCCAGATTACCGCTCGAAAACATCCACCCACGGCCGCAACATGGCCGGCGCCCGCGCACTGTGGCGCGCCACCGGGATGAAGGATGACGACTTCAAGAAGCCGATCATCGCCATCGCCAACTCGTTCACCCAGTTCGTCCCGGGCCACGTGCACCTGAAGGACCTGGGTCAACTGGTCGCCCGCGAGATCGAACGCGCCGGTGGCGTGGCCAAGGAATTCAACACCATCGCCGTCGATGACGGCATCGCCATGGGCCACGATGGCATGCTGTATTCGTTGCCGAGCCGCGAGATCATCGCCGACTCCGTCGAGTACATGGTCAACGCCCACTGCGCTGACGCCATCGTGTGCATTTCCAACTGCGACAAGATCACCCCGGGCATGCTGATGGCCGCACTGCGCCTGAACATCCCGGTGATCTTCGTTTCCGGCGGTCCGATGGAAGCCGGCAAGACCAAACTCGCCTCCCACGGTCTCGACCTCGTCGACGCCATGGTGATCGCCGCCGACTCCAGCGCTTCTGACGAGAAAGTCGCCGAGTACGAGCGCAGCGCCTGCCCGACCTGCGGTTCGTGCTCCGGCATGTTCACCGCCAACTCGATGAACTGCCTGACCGAAGCACTGGGCCTGGCCTTGCCGGGCAACGGTTCCACCCTGGCCACCCACAGCGACCGCGAACAACTGTTCCTGCAGGCCGGGCGCACCATCGTCGAGCTGTGCAAGCGTTACTACGGCGAGAACGACGACTCTGTGCTGCCGCGCAACATCGCCAACTTCAAGGCGTTCGAGAACGCAATGATGCTCGACATCGCCATGGGCGGTTCGACCAACACCATCCTGCACTTGCTCGCTGCTGCCCAGGAGGCCGAGATCGATTTCGACCTGCGCGACATCGACCGTCTCTCGCGCAGCGTGCCGCAGCTGTGCAAAGTCGCGCCGAACATCCAGAAATACCACATGGAAGACGTGCACCGCGCCGGCGGCATTTTCAGCATCCTCGGTTCGCTGGCCCGTGGCGGGCTGCTGCACACCGACCTGCCGACCGTGCACAGTCGCAGCATGGAAGAAGCCATTGCCAAGTGGGACATCACCCAGACCAGCGACGAAGCCGTGCACCACTTCTTCAAGGCAGGTCCTGCGGGCATTCCGACCCAGACCGCATTCAGCCAGTCGACCCGCTGGGAAACCCTGGATGACGACCGTGAAAACGGCTGCATCCGCAGCTTCGAGCACGCCTATTCGAAAGAAGGCGGCCTCGCCGTGCTCTACGGCAACATCGCGCAGGATGGTTGCGTGGTGAAAACCGCCGGTGTCGATGAGTCGATCCACGTTTTCGAAGGCAACGCGAAGATCTTCGAAAGCCAGGACAGCGCCGTGCGTGGCATCCTCGCCGACGAAGTGAAGGAAGGCGACATCGTCATCATTCGCTACGAAGGCCCAAAAGGCGGCCCGGGCATGCAGGAAATGCTTTACCCGACCTCCTATCTGAAATCCAAAGGCCTGGGCAAAGCCTGTGCGCTGCTCACCGACGGCCGTTTCTCCGGCGGTACGTCCGGCCTGTCCATTGGTCACGCTTCGCCAGAAGCTGCGGCCGGTGGCGCGATCGGTCTGGTGCAGGATGGCGACAAAGTGCTGATCGACATTCCGAACCGCTCGATCAACCTGTTGGTCAGCGACGAAGAACTGGCGGCACGCCGCGCCGAGCAGGACAAGAAAGGCTGGAAACCGGTAGAGGTGCGTCCACGCAAAGTGACCACCGCCCTCAAGGCCTACGCCCTGTTGGCGACCAGTGCCGACAAGGGTGCTGTGCGTAACAAAGCGATGCTCGACGGGCTGTAAGGCTTAACCGTCGTACAAAAAAATGCCCCGCCAAGTGCGGGGCTGATCGTTCCCACGCTCTGCGTGGGAACGATCAAAAACAAGATCAAAAGATCGCAGCCTTCGGCAGCTCCTACATGTGATCGTGGCTTACTGGATTTCTTCAGGTTTGACGATCACCCAGTTCTTGTCCGCCGTCACCGGCAATCCTTCCTTGGCCTGCGCCGCTGCGTGTTTGGCCATCATGCCGTTGATCTGCGTCATGTACTTGTCCTTGCGGTTGATCCACAAGTGGATGCCGCCCTTGGCCACGTCGACATCATGGAACAGCATGTAACCGTCGCTGGTCGGGGTATCGCCGCCGACCAGCACTGGTTTTTTCCACTCGTCAATGTAGGTCAGGATCGCTGCATGCTTACCGGCCATCCAGGTTGCCGGAGTCCACAGGTACGGAGTCAGTTCGAGGCCGAGGTTGGCCTTCTCGTCATATTTGCCGGCGGTGATCTGCTTGCGCGCGGTGGTCAGCTCGCCAGTCTTCTGATCCTTGAGCAGCAGTGAAACGCCAATGACGTTCTGCGGTTTGACGTTGTAGCCGTACTTGGGATCCGCCGCGACCATGCGCACCAGTTCCTCGGAGGCGGCGGTCATCACGTAGACCTCGATGCCATTCTCCATCAGCTTGTTGTACAGCTCCTGCTGACCGGTGAAGATCTTCGGCGGATTGACGTCCAGCTGCTTCACCACATCGCCTTCGTAATACGTCGCAGGCACCGGTTTGCCCGAGGCCATCAACTCGTCGACATAGCCCTTGAGTTCCTTGAGGGTGAAGCCGGAAAACACCTGCGCCACCCATGGGTAGCAGACCATGTCGTCGACTTCACAGAGCCGGTAGTAATAACTGAACAGGCTCTCCTTGTGCTCGGCGGTGTCCTTGAACGGCATCAGTTTCAGCGAGGGATCGAGCTTGTCGCGGGTGATCAGGCCCTTGTTTTCCATGAACGGCAACAAAGACTCTTCGAGGTCGTAGCGGTAACTGGTGTTGTCCATGTCGAACACCGCGTAGTTACCCTTGTTGGCGTTGGCGGCGATCATCGCGTCGAGCGCCTTGGCCTGATCTGCCGGCCAATGCTTGAGCTCCGTGGCGAAGACCTGACCGGTCAGGCCCGCAGCCAATGCCACAGCCAACAACGTGCGTGCAATTCTCATAGCGCTACTCCCCGATCCAAAGAGTTCGACGCTAACAAATAAGTGTGACAACCCTGGCCTGTCAGCGACCGCGTACGTCCCCTGCGCGTCAGCTGCATTGCCGACAGCGACACGCGCTTATTCCAAAAACGACGGACACCCTGCCATTTCGGTATTAAATCATTGCAAATCAAGCTGTTAGGCTTGCCGGTTCGCAGCAGCCCCGGATGGCTGTTGGCACAGTCTTTTCTGGAGTCCTCATGAATCTACCGCTGATTCTCAACCTGCTGGTGTTCCTCGCCCTGCTCTTCGGTCTGGCGCAAACCCGCCACACGACCTGGAGCCTGGCGAAAAAAGTCCTGCTTGCACTGGTCCTCGGCGTGGCGTTCGGCGTCGCCCTGCACACGATCTACGGTGCCGGCAACCCGGTACTGAAAGCCTCGATCGGCTGGTTCGATCTGGTCGGCAACGGCTACGTGCAGCTTCTGCAGATGATCGTGATCCCGCTGGTGTTCGCTTCAATCCTCAGCGCCGTGGCCCGTCTGCACAACGCCTCGTCGCTGGGCAAGATCAGTTTCCTGACCATCGGCACGCTGCTGTTCACCACCGCCATCGCGGCGCTGATCGGCATCGGCCTGACCAACCTGTTCGGCCTCACCGCTGAAGGTCTGGTCGCCGGCACTCAGGAAATGGCGCGCCTGCAAACCATTCAGAACGACTACGCCGGCAAGGTTGCCGACCTGAATGTGCCGCAATTGCTGCTGTCGTTCATCCCGCAGAACCCGTTCGCCGACCTGGCCCGGGCCAAGCCGACCTCGATCATCAGTGTGGTGATTTTTGCCGCGTTCCTCGGGGTGGCTGCGCTGCAACTGCTCAAGGACGACGTCGAGAAAGGTCAGAAAGTGATCAACGCCATCGACACCCTGCAAGCCTGGGTGATGCGTCTGGTGCGTCTGGTGATGAAGCTGACCCCGTACGGTGTGCTGGCGCTGATGACCAAAGTGGTCGCCGGTTCCAACCTGCAGGACATCATCAAACTCGGCAGTTTCGTGGTGGTCTCGTATATCGGCCTGGGTCTGATGTTCGTGGTGCACGGCGTGCTGGTTTCGGCCGCCGGGATCAACCCGTTGCGCTTCTTCCGCAAGATCTGGCCGGTGCTGACGTTCGCCTTCACCAGCCGCTCCAGCGCCGCGACCATTCCGCTGAGCATCGAAGCGCAGACCCGTCGTCTGGGCATTCCGTCGTCGGTCGCCAGTTTCGCCGCATCGTTCGGCGCAACCATCGGCCAGAACGGTTGCGCCGGCCTCTATCCAGCGATGCTGGCGGTGATGGTCGCGCCAACGGTCGGCATCAACCCGCTGGATCCGCTGTGGATCGCGACGCTGGTGGCGATTGTCACGTTGAGTTCGGCCGGTGTCGCTGGGGTTGGTGGCGGTGCGACGTTCGCCGCCCTGATCGTGCTGCCGGCGATGGGCTTGCCGGTGTCACTGGTGGCATTGCTGATTTCGGTCGAGCCGTTGATCGACATGGGTCGCACGGCGTTGAACGTGAGTGGTTCGATCACCGCTGGGGCGATTACCAGCCAATTCATGCAGCAGACGGATAAAGCGCTGCTGGATGCGGATGAGCACGCAGAGTTGGCCCAGGCTTAAGTAGCGCCTGACAGACCGCTATCGCGAGCAGGCTCACTCCTACATTTGGAATGCGTTCCCCTGTAGGAGTGAGCCTGCTCGCGATGCTTTTTAGGCTTTCTCCCAGACTTCGAAGCTGTACGCGGGTTTATCACCCTCTGCCGGATTCGGCACATTCGACACCAGCTTCCACTCGTTCAGATCAAACTCCGGAAACCACGCATCCCCTTGCGGGTTCAGCGCCACGCGGGTCAGGTACAGACGATCGGCCTGCGCCAGCCCTTGCGCGTACAACTGCGCGCCGCCAATCAGCATCAGTTCATCAACGCCTTGGGCTTTCGCCCATTCCTCGGCGCGCGCCACGGCGGCTTCCAGCGACGGGTAGACCTCGGCGCCTTCGAGCTGCAGATCCGGCTGACGGCTGACCACGATATTCAAGCGACCAGGCAACGGCCGACCGAGCGAATCCCAGGTCTTGCGGCCCATGATGATCGGCTTGCCGAGCGTGGTCGCCTTGAAGTATTTGAAGTCCCCCGGCAGGTGCCAGGGCATGCTGTTGTCGACGCCGATCACGCGGTTTTCACCGAGGGCTGCGATCAGGCTGAGGGGGAGTGATTTAGTCATGGCGGCGAGGATACCAGAGCCGCGCTTACCCCGATAAGCGCCACAGCGGTTATGCTCAGCGCTCGATTTAGCGACGGGACGCCGCGTGACTGAACTGACTCCACTGCAAAACCTCTGGCTCACCGAAACCATCCGCCTGCGCGAAGAACACGCGGGGCCGCTGGATGATCTGGAAGCCAATCGTCTGGCCCGCGCCGCTGGCGGCGACCTGCCGAGCCGCATTCAGCGCCGGGCGTTATGGCTGGCCGAGCGTGACGGACTGACTGCCGCCCTCAAGCATTGGCTGCAAGGCGCGCGCCTGGCGCTAGTGCTGTTGATGATTTTCGCCGTGCTCAGCGGCGCCGGTCTGGCTTTCGCCGCGCTCGGGCAGACGCCAGTGAATGTGTTCTGGGCGCTGGGCAGTCTGCTCGGGATCAATCTGCTTCTGCTGTTGAGCTGGGCGCTGGGGTTGATCTTCGCTGGCGAACACGGCGCCAGCCTTGGGCACTTGTGGCTGTGGCTGAGTGAAAAATTCGCTCGCGACGCCAAAGCCGCGCAACTGGCGCCGGCCTTGCTGTTGCTGCTGCAACGCAAAAAACTCAATCGCTGGGCGCTGGGCGCTTTGGTCAATGGCTTGTGGCTGCTGGCGATGCTCAGCGCGCTGATTTTGCTGCTGACGCTGATGGCCACCCGGCGTTACGGCTTTGTCTGGGAAACCACGATCCTCGGCGCCGACACCTTTATCCACGTGACCCAAGCCCTCGGCTATCTGCCGTCGCTGCTGGGCTTCAACGTGCCCACGCAGGAGATGATTCGCGCCAGCGGCGATGGCGCCCTCGATCTTGAAAGCGCCCGGCAGGCCTGGGCCACCTGGCTGGTCGGCGTGCTGGTGGTCTACGGCGTGCTGCCACGCCTGCTGCTCGCGCTGTTCTGTTTTTGGCGCTGGAACAGCGGCAAAGCCGCGCTGCGCCTGGACCTGAACCTGCCCGGCTACGCGCAACTGCGCGAACGGTTGATGCCAACCAGCGAACGTCTCGGCGTCAACGACCCGGAGCCGGCGCAACTGCACCGCGTCGAAAGCAACGTCGGCGAGCTCGTCAGTGAAGGCGCGCTGCTGGTAGCGATCGAGTTGGACGAACAGCGCCCATGGCCACCGGCGCTGCCGACAAACGTCAGCAATGCCGGCGTCCTCGACAGTCGCGAATCGCGGCACAAACTGCTCGAGCAACTCAGTCGCTTCCCACCGGCGCGGCTGGCGATCGCCTGCGATCCGCGACGCTCGCCGGATCGCGGCAGCCTCGCGCTGATCGCCGAACTGGCACGCAATGCCGGCGCCACCCGCATCTGGCTGCTGCAAGCGCCGCCCGGCGAAGCGCTGGACGGGCAACGTCTGGGCGACTGGCACGCTGCGCTGCAACAGCTGGAACTGCCGTTCGCCGATTGCGCGCCGATGAACTGGCTGGAGAGCGGACATGACTGATGCACGCAAAGCCCCGTTGAAACTCGCGGTGGTCGGCCACACCAACGTCGGCAAGACCTCGCTGCTGCGCACACTGACCCGCGATGTCGGCTTCGGCGAAGTCTCGCACCGGCCGAGCACCACCCGGCACGTCGAAGGCGCGCGCTTGTCGGTGGACGGCGAGCCGTTGCTCGATCTGTACGATACGCCAGGGCTGGAAGATGCCATCGCCCTGCTGGATTTTCTCGAACGTCTGGAACGTCCCGGCGAACGCCTCGACGGCCCGGCGCGGCTGGCGCGGTTTCTCGACGGCAGCGAGGCGCGCCAGCGTTTTGAACAGGAAGCCAAGGTGCTGCGGCAATTGCTCGCCTCGGACGCCGGTCTGTATGTGATCGATGCCCGCGAACCGGTGCTGGCGAAATATCGCGACGAGCTGGAAGTGCTCGCCAGTTGCGGCAAACCGCTGCTGCCGGTGCTGAATTTCGTCAGCAGCGCCAACCATCGCGAGCCTGATTGGCGCGAAGCACTGGCGCGGCTGGGACTGCATGCGCTGGTACGGTTCGACAGCGTCGCACCGCCCGAGGATGGTGAACGCCGACTGTATGAAAGCCTCGCCCTGCTGCTGGAAAATGCGCGACCACAATTGGAGCGGTTGATCGCCGATCAACAGGCCCATCGCCGAGCCCGTCAACACAGTGCCGCGCGCTTGATTGCCGAATTGCTGATCGATTGCGCGGCGTGCCGGCGCAGTGTGGTCAGCGAGCCTGAACAGGAACAGCAGGCGGTCAGCGAATTGCGCAAAGCCGTGCGCCAGCGCGAACAAAAGTGTGTCGAGGCGCTGCTCAAGCTCTACGCGTTTCGCCCGCAGGATGCGGCGGCCAGTGACTTGCCGTTGCTCGACGGGCGCTGGGGTGATGACCTGTTCAACCCGGAAACCCTGAAGCAGCTTGGCGTGCGCGTCGGCGGCGGCATTGCTGCCGGTGCGGCGGCCGGGGCTGGCGTGGATTTGTTGGTCGGCGGCATTACCCTCGGCGCAGCAGCACTGGCCGGGGCGATTGCCGGTGGCGCACTGCAAACCGCGCGCAGTTACGGCAGTCGTTTGCTCGGCAGGCTCAAAGGCCAGCGGGAATTGACGGTGGATGACGCCGTGCTGCGCTTGTTGGCGTTGCGTCAGCGGCAGTTGGTGTTGGCGCTGGACCAGCGCGGGCATGCGGCGATGGACAGCATTCAGGTGGCCACGCCTGTGGATAAGACCTGGCGCGAGGGCAAGCTGCCCGAAGCCTTGAGCAAGGCCCGGGCGCATCCGCAGTGGTCATCGTTGAATCCCCATGCGAAGTTGAATCAGGGGGAAAGGCAGGAGCAGGTTGAGGCGTTGGTTGATCGGGTGCTTGAGCTTTAGATCGCTACCCCCTCACCCCAGCCCTCTCCCGGAGGGAGAGGGGGCCGACTGTGTTGCTCTTGGGTCATACACCGACCTGAGATATCCAGTCGAACTCAGGTTTGAAAAGCATGGAGATCAGCTCCCTCTCCCTCCGGGAGAGGGTTGGGGTGAGGGCTGCAATCATTCAGCCGACAACAAAACCTCAGCCTTGCGCCTTAGCACACTCAGATCCATCACCGGCACCGCCCTCTCCTTCGCCAACTCATCCCAGCGCCGTATGCGCAGACTCAGCGCACACAACGGATCAGCCGCAAACGCATCTGCCTCAGCCTCGCTCATCACCCCGCCCTGATATTCAAGCGTCCTGCGACTCGCCTCACTCAACTGCGCGTAATACCCCGGCTCACGCAACGTCAGATAACGCTTGGCCTGCACGTGATACTCCACCAGCCGCGCCAGCCGCTCGCTGAAACCCGCCTCACGCAGATAATCCGCACCGAGCCGTTCATGGCTGACCACGCCATAACCGCCCATGTTGTCCGCGCCTTCGGCACATAGATGGCCGATGTCATGGAAAAACGCCGCGAGCACCACTTCATCATCACAGCCCTCGGCCATCGCCAACTCGGCGGCCTGGGACATGTGCTCGAGCTGCGACACCGGCTCGCCGATGTAATCGCTGGGACCGAAGCGTTCATACAGGCCAAACACCCGGGCGATCACCTGCTCGTGATTCATGCCTCCTCCAGCAACTGCGCGATGTTGCGCTCGGCCAGCGCCGGGCCGACGCTCATGCCGACGCCGGTGTGCATCAGCGCCACGCTCAAACCCGGCGCCGGGCGCAGGAACGAGAACGGGCCGGGGCCGCGAGCGCCATAGACGCCCTGCCAGCGTTCGACCACTTGCAGCCGGCAGCCCAGGGTCTGCTCGGCGAGTTCCAGCATCCAGTCGTCAATCTGCTCGGCATTGAACGGTGAAGCGTCGCTGCCGTAGTGATGTGAGTCGCCGATGATCAGTTCGCCATAGGGTGTCGGGCTGATCAGCAGGTGGATGCCGTTGGCGTGCAGGTGCGGTTGTTCACGGAGGATCTGTGCCTGCACCGCCGCGGCTTCCGGCAAATCGGCGAAGGCTCCGTAGTGCACGCAGCTCAGACCAGTGAGCACGGCGTGTTGCAGATTGAAATCGATCTGCGGTTTGGCCCGGAGCATTTGCAAGCGGCAGACTTGCGGCTCAAGCGCGGCAATCGGCTCGGCGAGCAGAGTCTGATAATCATGGCCAGAGCAGACGATGATCTGCTTCGCGGCAAAACTGCCGGCGGTGCTGTGCAGATGTCCCGGCTCGACGTCGCGCACCAGGGTGGAAAAGTGAAACTCGACGCCGAGGTCGCGGCGCAGGTAGTCGATCAGTGCCGGGATGGCTTCGCGCGAGTACAGCTGTTGATCGTCAATGCCGTGCAGTGCAGCGCGGTGATGGCTGAACTGGCCGCCATAAAGATCACCCAACGCGGTTGCGCGAAGCAGTTCGACGTTGTAGCCGTGCTCGATCGCGCGCCCGGCGCAGAACGCTTCGAGCAGGTGTTCTTCGGCTTCGCTGCGGGCGAACAGATAGGAGCCGTTGCGCTTGATCTGCAGTCCGGCGAGTTGCGCCCAGTCGCCCCAGATTTCGCGGCTGGCCTTGGCAAGGTCGAGCATGGTGCCGGGTGGCTGACCGGTGACCAGTGCCTGGCCGAAATTGCGCACCGAAGCGCCGAGGGGCGTAGCGGTGCGTTCGAATACCGCGACCTTGAGACCGCGTTTGGCAGCGGCGTAAGCGTGGGACAGGCCGAGGATGCCGGCGCCGACGATGAGCAGGTCTTTGGGTTGTGTCATAGAGTCAATCCCGCTTTTGTGGCGAGGGAGCTTGCTCCCGCTCGGCTGCGCAGCAGTCGCAACTTCCGCAGATGTGGAGTGCCTGACACTACTCATTTGCAGAATTTGGCACCGCTTCGCGCTCCAGCGGGAGCAAGCTCCCTCGCCACAGGATGTGTGGGTCAGTTATTTCGCGACAATCTTCTCGGACTTGCCGTCATACCGCTTGCGCCATTCAGCCAGGATCTCGTCGCGATTCTTCGAGGCCCAGGCAAAGTCGTTCTTGATCAGGCGCTGCTCATAATCGGCTGGCAATTCGGTCTGCGGCTTGGCAATCCCCGGCTGTGCAAGAACAGCGAAGTTCTCTTTGTACAAGTCCATCGCCTCGGCGCTGGCGGAGAAGTCGGCGAGTTTCTTCGCCGCTTCTTCATGCGGGGTGCCTTTGATCACCGCTGTCGCCTCGATCTCCCAGCCCAGGCCCTCCTTCGGCAGGATGATGTCCAGCGGCGCGCCCTGGCGTTTCAGCTGCACGGCAGGGTATTCAAAGGAAATCCCGATCGGAAACTCCCCCGCCGCTGCCAGTTTGCAAGGCTTGGAACCGGAGTGAACGTACTGGCCGATGTTCTGGTGCAAGCCGTCCATGTAGGCCCAGCCCTGCTTCTCGCCGAAGGTTTGCAGCCAGGCGCTGACGTCGAGGAAACCGGTGCCGGACGACGCCGGATTGGGCATGACGATCTTGCCCTTGTACTCAGGCTTGGTCAGGTCCTGCCAACTCACGGGTTTGCTCAGCCCCTGCTTTTCGGCTTCGACGGTGTTGAAGCAAATGGTCGCCGCCCACACGTCCATGCCGACCCAGGCCGGCGGGTTGGCGGCGTCGCGGTAGTTCGCGCCGATCTTGCCGAGATCCTTCGGCGCATAGCTTTGCAGCATGCCTTGCTGATCGAGGATCGCCAGACTCGAAGCCGCCAGGCCCCACACCGCATCCGCCTGCGGCCGGGCTTTTTCGGCGAGGAGTTTGGCGGTGATGATCCCGGTGGAATCGCGCACCCATTTGATTTCGACGTCCGGGTTGGCCTTTTCGAAGGCTTCCTTGTAGGACTTCAACTGTTCGGCTTCGAGGGCGGTGTACACCGTCAACTCGGTTTTCGCCGCGAAGACATTCAGGCTGAAAGTCGCGAGCACAGCAGCGGCCAGGGCCATAGGCTTGAACATGAGCGTTTTCCTGTAGGTGAGTTGAATCAGTGACCGGGGGCGGTTTGCCGCCAGGCCTGGGAACGGCGCAACAGGCCGCGCGAAGCCCACGCCAGCAGCAAGGACACGCCCGCCGAGGTGAACAGAATCAGGGTCGACATCGCCGCCGCGCCGCCGACATTGCCGGCGTCGTCCATGTTCAGCACTGCGACCGCCGCGAGGATGGTGTCAGGGCTGTAGAGGAAGATCGCAGCGGAAACCGTGGTCATCGCCGAGACGAACAGGTAGCGCACGATGTCCAGCAGCGCCGGCAGGCAGATCGGCACGGTCACGCGCAGGTAATGCCGGTACAGCGGCGCCTTGAGCGACAGCGCCGCCGCTTCGAACTCGGCGTCGAGCTGGCGCAGCGCGGTGGTCGCGGTCATTTGTGCGGTGGTCAGATAGTGCGCAATGGTGCAGACGATCAGCAGCGTCATCGTCCCGTAGAGCACGTGCAGCGGATTGCCGCTGAGGTTGAAGAAGAAGACATAACCCAGGCCAAGCACCAGCCCAGGCACGGCCATCGGCACGAAACTGAGCAGGCGCAACGTCAGGTTGAGGCCGCGCTGGGTGCGGGTTTTCTCCATCAGATAAGCGCCGGTGAAGATCAGCACGCTGCCGATCAGCGCCGTGCCCAACGCCATCTTCAGACTGTTGCTGTAGGCGAGCCAGCCACCGCCGGCGGTCTCGTTGAACTGATAGTGGTTGAGCGACAGCGACAGGTTGTATGGCCAGAACTTCACCAGCGACGAAAACACCGCCATGCCGAACACCAGCAGCAGCGCGGCGCTGATCAGCAAAACGATCACCAGATAGCAGCCGTCGCGCAGCTTGGACGGCAGCGGTTTGAACACCTGCGCCCGTCCGCTCATCGAGTCGCCTTGGCGGCGACGCAGCCAGGCATCGACGCCGAAACTGAACAGCGCCGGCAGCAACAGCACCATGCCGATCAACGCGCCGCGACCGAATTGCTGCTGGCCGACCACGGCTTTGTAGGCCTCCAGCGCCAGCACTTGATAGTCGCCACCGACCACCACCGGCACACCGAAATCGGTGATGGTCAGGGTGAACACCAGACAGAACGCTGCAAACACCGCCTGCCGGGTCGCCGGCCAGGTGATGCTGCGAAACGCCTTGGCCGGACTGGCGCCCATGCTCGACGCAGCATCGAACAGACGCGCATCGGCCAGCGACAATGCCGAGAGCAGAATCATCAGCGCATGGGGGAAGGTATAAATCACCTCACCCAGCACAATGCCCCAGAACCCGTAGATGTTGTCCGAGAGCAGCCCACGCAGCATGCCCTGGTTGCCGAACAGATAGACCAGCGCAATCCCCGGCAGCATCGACGGCGCCATCAGCGGCAGCAGGGAAATCCCGCGCCAGATGCCTTTGCCAGGAATCAGCGTGCGTTGCAGCGCGTAGGCAAACAGGTAGGCCAGCGGTACCACGATGGCGGCGACGCTGAGGGAAACTTTCAGGCTGTTGCCGAGCAGCCAGTGGAAATTGGCGCTGGTCACCAACTCCTTAGCCGCGAGCCAGCCACCGCCCTGCCCGGCGTCATTGCTGAAACCGCGCCAGAAGATCGCCAGCAAGGGCAGCAGCACTGCGAGGCCGAGCAACACCAGCAGGAGGATTTTCCCGCCGACCACGAACAGGCGATCACCGATCTCGGCTTTCGAGGACTGTCGCACCTGCTTGTGCGGTAGCGGCAGCGCGAGATTGCTGTTCATCAGGCAAACACCTGAAGGCTACGCGGCGGCAAGGCAACCATGATCTGCTGCGCGCCGAGACGCGGCATCGCTTCCGGGGCAATTTCGGCGAGCAGTGGGTGGCCCGGAAGCTGATCAAGTTCAAAGCTCATCCGGCAGCGATTGCCGAGGAAAGTGATCTCGCGAACCTTGGCCGGGAACAGGTTTTCTTCATGCACCAGCGGATTGACATTGATCGCCTCCGGGCGGCAGAACAGTCGACCCGAGGCGCTGTGCACGCTGCCATCGGCCAAGCGCAGATTCATCCCGCCGACCTTGGCGTGGCTTGCGCTGCTGCGCTGGAACGGCAACCAGTTGCCCTGGCCGACAAACTCGGCCACGAACGGCGTGGCCGGGCGGTCGTAGATTTCCTGCGGGGTGGCGTACTGCTCGACGCGACCGTTGTTCATCACCGCGATGCGGTCGGCCATCAACATCGCTTCGTCCTGATTGTGCGTGACCATCAGGGTGGTAATGCCGAGGTTGCGTTGCAACTGGCGCAGCTCGGTGCACAGGTGCTCGCGAACCCGAGCGTCGAGGGCCGACATTGGTTCATCGAGCAATAATAGCGACGGGGCCGGCGCCAGGGCACGGGCGAGCGCCACGCGTTGTTGTTGGCCGCCGGACAATTGGCCGGGGTACTTTTTCTCACTGCCGGTGAGGCCGACCAGTTCCAGCATCTGACCGACGCGACGGCGCACTTCATCGCGCCCGCTGCCGGCGAGGCCGTAGGCAATGTTCGCCTCGACGGTCAGATTGGGGAACAGCGCGTAGGACTGGAACAGAATGCCGTAGTCGCGAGCTTGCGGGGCGAGGTGCGAGACGTCGCGCTCACCCAGATACAGCTCGCCGCTGTCCTGCTTCTCCAGCCCAGCGATGCAGCGCAGCAGCGTGGTCTTGCCACAGCCCGACGGGCCGAGCAGACACACCAGTTCACCGGCGGCGACATCGAGGGAAACGTTATCCAGCGCAGTGAACGCGCCGAAACGCTTGTGCACGCCGCGCACTTTCATCGGCGCACCGGGGTGGGTCAGGGCAGTTGCGATGGCAGGATTCATGGACAGACCTCATCAAGCAGATGGGGTCAATCCTAGAGTTGTAATGCGTCCGTCATGTGGCAGCGAGGCCAAAATGGCTGATAGTGGTATTCGGGGATTTTGGTTGGAAGTCAAAAGATCGCAGCCTTCGGCAGCTCCTACATTGGAATGCGTCCACCTGTAGGAGCTGCCGAAGGCTGCGATCTTTTGATCTTCAGGCCGGGGACATTTCCTGTGCGAGTCCCAAAAAAGCCGCCGGCAACCGCGCGCCCTTCCTTTCCTTGAGGCAATACAGATATTCCGGAATCTGCGGTGCATTCTCGATGGTCAGCACGCGCAACTGCGGATCATGCGGCACTTCCTGACGCGCAATGATGCTGATGCCGATATTGCGCAGCACGGCTTCACGAATCGACTCGCGACTGCCGATCTCCAGCAGCGGCCCGAAGCTGACCCCGGCGCTGGCGAGCAACTCTTCGGTCAAGCGCCGCGTGGTTGAACCCGACTCCCGCATCAACAGCGTATGTCCGGCCAGTGCACTCAACGTCACATGCGCTTGCGCCGCCAACGGATGATTGCGATGCACCGCCAGTACCAGCGGATCGGTGCCGAGCACCCGGCGAATCAATCGCGCATCGTCGAGCAACTGTGACGACGCCGCGACATCCACGCGGTAATCCTCCAGCGCTTCGAGCACTTGCTGCGAGTTGCCGATTTCCACCGACACTTCCACCTGTGGCAAACGCTCGCGGAAGGTATTTACCAGATCGAGGATGTAATACGGCGCGGTAGCGGCAATGCGCAACGTGCCCTGCACCTGGCCGCTGTTACGCAAAAAGAACTCGATGTCGGCCTCTTGCTGCAACAGGGTTTTGACCATTGGCAACAAGCGCGCGCCTTCGTCGCTGACGCTCAGGCGTCGACCGCCGCGATAAAACAGCTCCACCGAATACTGACTTTCCAGGTTACGGATCTGCGTGGTCACGGTCGGTTGACTGAGGCCGAGTTTTTTCGCCGCCAGCGTGATACTGCCCAAGCGGGCGACCATGTAGAACGCTTTCAGCTCGGCACTCAGCACAACCATTCCTCATCGTTATTTACGCAACAGGCGCAACCCGTTGAACACCACCAGCAGGCTCACGCCCATATCGGCGAACACTGCCATCCACATGGTGGCAAGCCCGGCGAAGGTTACCGCAAGAAAGATCGCCTTGATCACCAGGGCCAGCGCGATGTTCTGTTTCAGGATGCTCGCGGTATTGCGAGACAGGTTGATGAACGCGGGGATCTTGCGCAGATCGTCGTCCATCAGGGCGACATCGGCGGTTTCGATCGCGGTGTCGGTGCCTGCGGCAGCCATGGCGAAACCGATCTCGGCGCGGGCCAGTGCCGGCGCGTCATTGATGCCGTCGCCGACCATGCCGACGCGATGGCCCTGCTTGTACAGGTCTTCGATGGCCTGCAGTTTGTCGGTCGGCAGCAAGTCGCCGCGCGCCTCGTCGATACCGACCTGAGCGGCAATCGCTTGCGCGGTGTGGACGTTGTCGCCAGTGAGCATCAGGGTTTTCACACCGAGTTCATGCAACTGACGAATCGCTTCGCGGCTGCTTTCCTTGACCGTGTCGGCCACGGCAAACAACGCCAGCGGGCCAGAACTGTCGAGCAGCAGCACCACGGATTTGCCCCGTTTCTCCAGCGCGAAGAGTTTTTCCTCCAATTGCGGCGAGCACAGACCCAGTTCCTCGACCAGACGATGGTTGCCCAGGTGATAGGTCTGGCCATTGATATCGCCTTTGACGCCACGCCCAGCCAGCGCTTCGAAGTTATCCACAGCGGGCGCCGCGGAATCTTTATCCACAGCAGCGTTGGCAATGGCCAGCGATACCGGATGATCGGAGCGTCCGGCCAACGCTGCGGCGATGGCGGGTGCAGTTTGCTCGGCGGTTGCCTCCAGGCACAAGTAATCGGTCTGCACCGGTTTGCCATGGGTGATCGTGCCGGTTTTATCCAGCGCCAGATAATCGAGCTTGAAGCCGCCCTCCAGATACACGCCGCCCTTGACCAGAATGCCTTTGCGCGCCGCCGCTGCGAGGCCGCTGACGATGGTCACCGGGGTGGAAATCACCAGTGCGCACGGGCAGGCCACCACCAGCAGCACCAGCGCGCGGTAGATCCAGTCGAACCACGCCGCACCCATGAACAGCGGCGGAATCACCGCCACGGCCAAAGCGAAGACGAACACCGCCGGGGTGTAGATTTTCGAGAATTGATCAACGAAACGCTGGGTCGGCGCCCGTGCGCCTTGCGCCTGTTCGACGGCGTGGATGATCCGCGCGAGTGTCGAGTTGTTAGCCGCAGCGGTGACCGTATATTCCAGCGAACCGGCCTGATTGATGGTGCCAGCGAAGACTTTGTCACCGACGGTTTTCTCCACGGGCAGGCTTTCCCCGGTGATCGGCGCCTGATCTATGGTCGAGCTGCCGCTGACCACCGCGCCGTCCAGGGCGATACGCTCGCCGGGTTTCACCCGTACGCGGGCACCAAGTTCAACGCTTTTCACCTCTTGTTCGCGCCAGTTGCCGTCGGCCTGCAAGACCGTGGCTTGCTCGGGGGTCATCTGCATCAAGCCGCTGATCGCATTGCGTGCACGATCCAGCGAGCGTGCCTCGATCAACTCGGCGACGGTGAAAAGGAACATCACCATCGCCGCTTCCGGCCACTGACCGATGAGGATGGCGCCGGTTACGGCGATGCTCATCAGCGCATTGATGTTGAGGTTAAGGTTCTTCAGGGCAATCCAGCCCTTTTTGTAGGTGCCGAGGCCGCCGCTGAGGATCGACACCAGCGCAACGACTGCCACCACCCAGTCCGGCGCGGCGCTGGTGAAATGAATGACTTCGGCGCCCAGCGCGGTCAAGCCGGACAGCGCCAATGGCCACCAGTGTTTTTTCACCGCTACCGGTACTGGCGCGTCGACACCCGCCTCGAGCGGCTCGGCGTGCATGCCGAGGGACTTGATCGCTTCGGTGATCGGCTCGGTGCCCGGCAGATTGTGGGTCACGCCAAGAACGCGGTTGATCAGGTTGAATTGCAGCTGCTGCACCCCAGCCAGTTTGCCGAGCTTATTCTGGATCAGCGTCTGCTCGGTCGGGCAATCCATCGCCTCGATGCGGAAACTGCTCAGGCGCGCATCGGCGCTGGTCTTTTCGCTCAGTTGCACCAACGCAGGCGCTGCGGCTTTCGACCCGCAGCAGGAATCGCCACCGTGGTCATGTTTGTGCACGGGCTGCAATTTATGACTGTGATCGTGGCCGTCGCCGGGCTTGTGGGTGTGCAGGGAATCGCTCATTGGTCGCGTCCATGAAGGTGCCTGTTGCCAAGTAAAGACCCTGTAGCCACTATAGGGTCAAGCACCCATTTGGAGATGGCCGTCATGAAGATCGGCGAACTGGCGAAACTCACCGACTGCGCCGTGGAAACCATCCGCTACTACGAGCGCGAAAACCTCCTCCCGGAACCGGCGCGCAGCGACGGCAACTACCGCGTCTACACCCAGGCCCACGCCGAGCGCCTGACCTTCATCCGCAACTGCCGCACCCTCGACATGACTCTCGAAGAAATCCGCAGCCTCCTCGCCCTGCGCGACAGCCCGCAGGATCAGTGCGAAAGCGTCAATGCGCTGATCGACGAACACATCCAGCATGTGAAGGCGCGGATTGACGGATTGCTGGCCTTGCAGGCACAACTGCTCGACCTGCGCCAACGCTGTGGCGAAGGCCCGGAGGCGGATCAATGCGGGATCTTGCAGCGGCTGGAAGTGAGTGGCGGGGTTGTTGCGACGGAGGTTGAGCATTCCCATGTGGGCCGTAGCCACGGCCATTGAGCACACCACAAAAGCAAATGTAGGAGCTGCCGAAGGCTGCGATCTTTTGATCTTGTAAACAGCAAGATCAAAAGATCGCAGCCTTCGGCAGCTCCTACAGAGGGGGCCTGCGTAGTGGTTCAGACCGCCATCGGCGCAGTCATTGGCGGATGGTGCTCGTAGCCTTCCAGCGAGAAGTCGCTCGGCTCGACCAGTTCCAGCCACTCCGGTTGATACACACCGGTCTTGGCAAACTCCGGCACGCGATCGGAGATCTTCAGTTTCGGCATGGCAAACGGCTCGCGCTTGAGCTGTTCGTTGAGCATGTCCAAGTGGTTTTCGTAGACGTGGGCATCACCGATGAAATAGGTGAACCAGCGCGGCGTGTAACCGGTCAGGCGACCGATCAGGCTCAGCAGCGCGGCGCCTTCGGTGAGGTTGAACGGCGTACCCAGACCCAGATCGTTGGAGCGGATGTACAGGGTCAGCGAGATCTCTTTGGTCTCCACGTTCGGGTGGAACTGGTACAGCAGATGGCACGGCGGCAGGGCCATTTCATCGAGCTGGGCGACGTTCCAGCCGTGGAACAGAATGCGCCGGCTGCCCGGATCCTTGATGATCGTGTCGACGCACTGGCGCACCTGGTCGATCGCCTTGTACATCACGACGTAAGCCTGGCCGTCTTCTTCGCCCTGAGCGATCTGCTTGTAGCCGTTGCTCAAGGTTTGCTCGATGGCGGCGGTGTTGCTCAGCGGGATCTGCTTGTACGCCGGCCATTTGCGCCATTGCACCCCGTAGATTTCGCCGAGGTCGTCGTCGCCCTGACGGAACGGGTTGGCCAGCCACTGCGCGTTTTCGTTGGCGTTCTGGTCCCAGACCTTGCAGCCCAGCGCGCGGAATTCAGCGGCGTTGTTCACGCCACGCAGAAAACCGCACATCTCGCCGATGGCCGATTTGAAGGCCATTTTGCGCGTGGTGATCGCCGGAAAACCTTCCTGCAGATCGAAACGCAGCATCGCCCCCGGGAAACTGATGGTGTTGATGCCGGTGCGGTTGGCCTGTTTACTGCCGTTCTGGATGACGTGCGAGACCAGTTCGAGATATTGCTTCATGAGTTACCTGTGTCCTTTGAGCCCCGGCGTCGCGCGCCGGGGATCGTAGTTTAAGCCGTCGGCGCGAGCGGCGCTGCCGGGGCGCGACGATAGGCCAGCCAGATCAGCAACAGCCCGCCGACGATCATCGGCACGCAGAGCACTTGGCCCATGGTCAGCCAGTTCCACGCCAGGTAGCCCAACTGCGCGTCCGGCACGCGGACGAATTCGACGATGAAACGGAAGATGCCATAGAACAGCGCGAACATGCCGGAGACGGCCATGGTCGGGCGCGGTTTGCGCGAGAAAATCCACAGGATCAGGAACAGCGCCACGCCTTCGAGGGCGAACTGATACAGCTGCGATGGATGGCGCGGCAACTGCGCCGGATCGCTGAACGGCGGGAACACCATGGCCCATGGCACGTCGGTGGCCTTGCCCCACAGCTCGGCGTTGATGAAGTTGCCGATGCGCCCGGCGCCCAGACCGATCGGCACCATCGGCGCGACGAAGTCCATCAACTGGAAGAACGACTTGCCATTGCGCTTGCCGAACCACAGGGCCGCGAGCATCACGCCGATGAATCCGCCGTGGAACGACATGCCGCCCTTCCACACTTCGAAAATCAGCGTCGGATTGGCCAGGTACGCGCTCAGGTCGTAGAACAGCACGTAACCCAGACGGCCGCCGACGATCACGCCCATCGATAGCCAGAACACCAGATCGGAGAGCTTCTCCTTGGTCCAGGTCGGGTCGAAGCGGTTGAGCCGGCGCGACGCCAACAGCCACGCGCCGCCGATGCCGATCAGGTACATCAGACCATACCAGTGGATTTTCAGCGGACCGATGGCCAGGGCCACCGGGTCGATCTGCGGGTAAGGCAGCATTGCGACTCCTTGTTAGAGTTGAAAGCGAAATTCCCGGGTGACGCTGCCACCTCAGGATTAAGCCAGGATTGCCACGCGGTCAGAGCAGAAAGCTCAAACCCACGCAGAACAGCAAAGCGGCGAACAGCCTTTTCAGCAAGCGCGGCGACAACCTGTGCGCCAGACGCGCGCCGAGCCGGGCGAATACCATGCTGGTCAGGGCGATGCCCAACAATGCCGGCAAATACACAAAACCGAGACTATGGGCCGGCAGCAACGGATCGTGCCACCCCAGAATCATGAAACTTGACGCACTCGCCAAAGCGATCGGCAGGCCACAGGCCGACGAGGTCGCCACGGCCTGCTGCATCGGCACGCTGCGCCAGGTCAGAAACGGCACCGTCAGCGAGCCGCCGCCAATACCGAAAATCGCCGAGGCCCAGCCAATCACCGTACCGGCCGCAGTCAGACCGAGCTTGCCCGGCACCGTTCGGCTGGCCTTGGGTTTGACGTCGAGCGCCAATTGCACGGCGATCACCAGAGCAAACACGCCGATGATCTTCTGCAGGTTCGGCCCCGAGATCGCTTCCGCGGTCAGCGCACCGAAACCGGCACCGAGCAGAATGCCCACGGTCATCCAGCGGAAAATCGCCCAACGTACCGCGCCACGGCGGTGATGTTCACGCACGGCGTTGATCGAGGTGAAGATGATCGTCGCCAGCGACGTACCCACCGCCAGATGCGTGAGAATCGACTGATCGAAGCCTTGCAGGGTAAAGCTGAACACCAGCACCGGGACGATGATGATCCCGCCGCCGACGCCAAACAGCCCGGCGAGCACGCCCGCGCAGGCGCCGAGCGCCAGGTAGAGCAGAAATTCCATGACCGTCTCCAGCACGCGTCGGCAAAACAGGACCGGCATGGTAACGGATGCGCAGCCTTCTGCTCCACTGGCGATGGATGCACGGACGCCGGATGCGTAGAGTGGGCAAAAAACACACAAGGACCACCTTATGTGCCTGATTGTTTTCGCTTGGCGCCCGGGCCATGCCCAGCCGCTGATCGTCGCGGCCAACCGCGACGAGTTCTACGCCCGCCCCAGCCTGCCATTGGCGCCGTGGCCGGAGGCGCCGCAGGTGCATGCCGGGCGCGATCTTGAGGCCGGCGGCACCTGGCTGGGGATCGGCGCCAACGGACGCTTCGCTGCACTGACCAATATTCGCGACCCGCAGCAGCCGCCCGCGACCAAATCCCGGGGCGAGCTGGTGGCACGCTTTCTCACGGGTGATCTTTCGATTGATGATTATTTGAGCGATGTAGTGGACCGTGCGGCGGAGTACGCCGGGTTCAACCTGCTGCTGGGCAATACCCATGAGCTTTGGCATTTCAATGCCCGGGCGTCCGAGCCGGTGATGCTCCAGCCCGGGGTTTATGGGCTATCCAATGCCGGGCTGGACACGCCGTGGCCAAAACTGCTCAAGGCCAAGGCGGCGTTGAGCGCAGTGCTGGACGATCCGCAGCCTGAACGATTGCTTGCCTTGTTGAGCGATGCGCAGCCCGCACCAGAAGCCGAGTTGCCGGATACCGGGGTGGGCATGGCGACGGAGTCATTGTTGTCGAGCGTGTTTATTGCCAGCCAGAGTTACGGCACGCGGGCGAGTACGGCGTTGGTTGTGCAGGCGGACGGGACGCGGCGAATGGTGGAGCGCAGTTTTGGGCCGTATGGCGGTCATCTAGGGGAAGTTGAGGTTTGTGTCTAACAGCAGCCCCTCACCCCAGCCCTCTCCCGGAGGGAGAGGGAGCCGACCGAGGTGTCTTTGCGGTATACATCGACCTGAAAGATCGAGTCGATTGTGGATTCAGCAAAGCTCTTTCAGGTCGACGGAGTTCTGCAGCATCCCCCGATCAGTCCCCTCTCCCTCCGGAAGAGGGCTAGGGTGAGGGGCCTTTGATCTTTAGAGAGCCTTGTTCACTACAGGCGAATTCATCTTGGCCAACCCGAGATTCTTCAGCGCCAACTGCAGCGAGCTGTGGATAACCTGCGGGTTATCGATCTTCATCAGCTCGGCCAGCATCTCCTGCGCCTTGCTCAGGTTCACCTGGCGCAACATCCACTTCACCTTCGGCAGGTTGGTGGCGTTCATCGACAGACTGTCGAAGCCCATCGCCATCAACAGCACTGCTGCGGCCGGATCACCGGCCATCTCGCCGCAGATGCTCACCGGTTTGCCTTCGGCGTGCGCATCGGTGACCACGGTTTGCAGCGCTTGCAGCACTGCCGGGTGCAGGTAGTCGTAGAGGTCGGCGACGCGCGGGTTGTTGCGATCGACCGCCAGCAGATACTGGGTCAAATCGTTGGAGCCGACCGAGAGGAAGTCGACCATGCGCGCCAGTTCCTTGGTCTGGTACACCGCTGCCGGGATTTCGATCATCACGCCGATCGGCGGCATCGGCACGTCGGTGCCTTCGTCGCGCACCTCGCCCCAGGCACGGTGGATCAGGTGCAGGGCTTCTTCGAGTTCATGGGTGCCGGAGATCATCGGCAGCAGAATCCGCAGGTTGTTCAGGCCTTCACTGGCCTTGAGCATCGCGCGGGTCTGCACCAGGAAGATTTCCGGGTGGTCAAGGGTGACGCGAATACCGCGCCAGCCGAGGAACGGGTTGTCTTCCTTGATCGGAAAGTACGACAGCGACTTGTCACCGCCGATGTCGAGGCTGCGCATGGTCACCGGTTGCGGGTGGAACGCGGCGAGCTGTTCGCGGTAGATCGCCAGCTGTTCCTTCTCGCTCGGGAAGCGCTGGTTGATCATGAACGGCACTTCGGTGCGGTACAGACCGACTCCCTCGGCGCCGCGCTTCTGCGCCCGCGCCACATCGGCGAGCAGGCCGGTGTTGACCCACAGCGGCATGCGGTGACCATCGAGGGTCACGCACGGCAGGTCGCGCAGGGTGTCGAGGCCCAGCGCCAGTTGTTTCTCTTCTTCGACGACTTCGGCGAACTGCTTGCGCAGCACTTCGCTGGGGTTGGTGTAGACCTCGCCTCGGGTGCCGTCGACGATCATTTCGATGCCGTCGACCTTGGCGTACGGCAGGTCGACCAGACCCATGACGGTCGGAATGCCCATGGCCCGGGCCAGAATCGCAACGTGGGAGTTACCCGAACCGAGTACCGACACCAGGCCGACCAGCGTGCCTTCCGGCACCTCGCCGAGCATCGCCGGCGTCAGTTCTTCGCTGACCAGGATGGTTTTTTCCGGGTAGACCAGGTTCTGCTGGCGCTCTTCCTGCAGATAGGCGAGCAGACGGCGACCAAGGTCTTTGACGTCCGACGCACGCTCACGCAGGTAAGCGTCGTCCATCAATTCGAAGCGGTTGACGTGTTCCGTGACCACCTGACGCAGCGCGCCCTGGGCCCATTGGCCGGTCTTGATCACGGTGGTGATTTCGCTGCCCAGCGAGGCATCGTCGAGCATCATCAGGTAGACGTCGAACAGCGCGCGCTCTTCCGGGCGCAGCTGGGTCGCCAGTTTGGCGGACAACGCGCGCATGTCGGCGCGCACGCCTTCGATGGCGGTCTTGAACAGCGCCAGCTCAGCGTTGATGTCGGTGATGGTCTTGTCCGGCACCACGTCCAGGTCGGCCGGCGGCAGCATGACCACTGCGGTACCGACAGCAGCACCCGGCGAGCCCGGCACGCCGACGAACTTGGCTTCCTGAATGCCCTTGCCCTGCCGGCCCAGACCACGGATCGAACCGGTGGCCTCGGCATGGGCGATAACGCCGGCGAGCTGCGCGCTCATGGTCACGAGGAAGGCTTCTTCACCTTCGTCGAACTGGCGGCGCTCTTTCTGCTGGATGACCAACACGCCGACGACGCGGCGGTGGTGAATGATCGGAGCACCGAGGAACGAAGCGTAACGCTCTTCACCGGTCTCGGCGAAGTAGCGATAGCGCGGGTGAACCGAGGCGTTTTCGAGGTTCAGGGGTTCTTCACGCGTGCCGACCAGACCGACCAGACCCTCGTTGGGGGCCATGCTGACCTTGCCGATCGAGCGCTTGTTCAAGCCCTCGGTGGCCATCAGGACGAAGCGATTGGTTTCCGGGTCAAGCAGGTAGACCGAGCAGACCTGGCTGCCCATGGCCTCTTTGACGCGCAACACAATAATCCCCAACGCCGCCTTGAGATCCTTGGCGGAGTTAACTTCCTGGACGATCTTGCGCAGCGTATTGAGCATGGCTCGGGGTCGAACTCCGTCGTCAGTCGCGCGCTAAAAGGCGCGGGGCAAGCTCTTTGAGAGCGCGTCGATACACCTCGCGCTTGAATGTCACCACCTGGCCCAACGGATACCAATAGCTGACCCAGCGCCAGCCATCGAACTCCGGTTTACCGGTCAGATCCATCCGCACCCGCTGCTCGTTGGAGATCAGGCGCAGGAGGAACCATTTCTGTTTCTGGCCGATGCACAACGGTTGGCTGTGGGTACGCACCAGGCGTTGCGGCAAACGATAGCGCAACCAGCCTCGGGTACAGGCCAGTATTTCAACATCTTCACGTTCCAGGCCAACTTCTTCGTTCAGCTCGCGGTACAAGGCGTCTTCCGGCGTCTCCTCGGGGTTGATCCCCCCTTGCGGAAACTGCCAGGCGTCCTGATTGATACGGCGAGCCCATAGCACCTGGCCGGCGTCATTCGTCAGAATGATCCCGACATTGGGGCGGAAACCATCGGGGTCGATCACGGCAACAACCTCGCAAACGCATGTCGCCGCATTGTTCCACAAAGCTTGATCAGGCGGCAACGAAGGTTCCTACCTTATGTGCACTCTTGTGAAAAGACCGTATTCTTGTCGCCTTTTTACTGACTTTTCAGCGGGTAACTGCAATGCGCCTGGCTCTATTCGATTTGGACAACACCCTTCTGGGCGGCGACAGCGATCACGCCTGGGGCGATTATCTGTGCGAGCGCGGCTTCCTCGACCCGATCGCCTACAAGGCGCGCAACGACGAGTTCTATCAGGATTACCTGGCCGGCAAGCTGGACAACGCCGCGTACCTGAACTTCTGCCTGGAGATTCTTGGCCGCACGGAAATGTCTGTGCTTGACGCCTGGCACAGCGATTACATGCGCGACTGCATCGAGCCGATCGTCCTGCCCAAGGCTCTGGATCTGCTGAAAAAGCACCGCGATGCCGGCGACAAACTGGTGATCATCACCGCCACCAACCGTTTCGTCACGGCGCCGATCGCCGTGCGTCTGGGCGTAGAAACCCTGATCGCCACCGAATGCGAGATGGTTGATGGCCGCTACAGCGGGCGCAGCACCGATATCCCATGCTTCCGTGAAGGCAAGGTCACGCGCCTGAATCGGTGGCTGGAGGAGACTGGTTATTCGCTGGAGGGCAGCTATTTCTATAGCGACTCGATGAATGATCTGCCGCTGCTGGAGCAGGTGGCGAATCCGGTGGCGGTGGATCCGGATCCGAATTTGCGCGCCGAGGCCGAGAAGCGTGGCTGGCCGGTGATTTCGTTGCGCGGCTGATATTGCTATCGCGAGCAGGCTCACTCCTGCATTTGGAATGCGTTCCCTGTAGGAGTGAGCCTGCTCGCGATCGGGTCGACGCGGTCGCAAACCTTAAACCGGCTTGGCCCCCATCAACGCCGCTATGGCGACAAACCCGACGCCGCTGACAATCGCCAGCGCCAGATTGAATGTGCGGTTACCCCGCCCGGTTGTCCAGAGCCGATCCAGCCGAACCAGCAGCCAGACCGCACTGAGCGTGGCCACGGCATAGATCACGCTGGATCCCAGAATCCACAATTGTCCCAAGGGCCAGCCAATCAGGTGCACCAGCCACCAGCCGGTGAACGGCATGCTGAGCATGCCGATCAGCATCAGGCACCAGATGAACAGCCACGGCCGGCGCATCGTGCTGGCCGGGCCTTCGCTGCGATTGCGCCAGGTCAGGAAGGCGAGCCCCAGCCCACTCGCGAGGATGACCACGGTCGCTGCGACGTGAAGGACTTTCAGGGTGGTCAGGGTTTCCATGTCGTTCTCTTCCGTAGGTCCATGCCCATCAGCGTAGCCGTTCAGCCGAGAAACAGCTGATAGGCCGGATTGTCGCTTTCGTCCCAGTACGGGTAGCCGATTTCCGCCAGCGCCGCGGGCACCAGATGACGCTCGTCATGGGGCACTTGCAGGCCGGCGACCACACGGCCGTCCGCCGCGCCGTGGTTGCGGTAGTGGAACATCGAGATGTTCCAGCGCCCGCCGAGCTTGTTGAGGAAGTTGAACAGCGCCCCCGGCCGTTCCGGGAATTCGAAGCGCAGCACCACTTCATCGACCACCTGCGCGGCGCGGCCACCAACCATGTGGCGGATGTGCAGCTTGGCCAGTTCATTGTCGGTCAGGTCGATAACCGGGAAACCCTGCTCGGTCAGGCTCGCCAGCAAGGCGCTGCGCGGGTCGTTGTCAGGATGGGTCTGCACGCCGACGAAGATGTGCGCTTCGCTACCGGTGTTGTAGCGGTAATTGAACTCGGTGATCTGGCGCTTGCCGATGGCTTCACAGAACGCCTTGAAGCTGCCTGCCTGCTCGGGAATGGTCACGGCGATGATCGCCTCGCGACCTTCGCCCAGCTCGGCGCGCTCGGCAACGTGGCGCAAGCGGTCGAAGTTGACGTTGGCGCCAGAGTCGATGGCGACGAATGTCTGGCCGCTGACGCCGCGCTGCTCGACGTATTTCTTGATCCCGGCCACGCCCAGCGCGCCGGCAGGTTCGGTGATCGAACGGGTATCGTCGTAGATATCCTTGATTGCCGCGCAGATCTCGTCGGTGCTGACAGTGATCACTTCATCGACGTAATCCTTGCAGATCTCAAAGGTATGCTGGCCGATCTGCGCCACCGCCACGCCGTCGGCAAAGATGCCCACGGCCGGCAGCACCACGCGCTCGCCCGCTGCCATCGCGGCCTGCAGACAGTTGGAATCGTCCGGCTCGACGCCAATCACCTTGATGTCGGGCCGCAGGTATTTCACGTACGCCGCGATACCGGCGATCAGCCCGCCGCCGCCGACCGGGACGAAAATCGCGTCCAGCGGCTGCGGGTGCTGACGGAGAATTTCCATGGCCACGGTGCCCTGCCCGGCAATGGTGTGCGGATCGTCGTACGGATGGATGTAGACGTAGCCTTTTTCATCGACCAGTTTCAGCGAATAGGCCAGCGCTTCCGGGAACGAATCGCCGTGCAGCACCACTTTGCCGCCGCGCGAACGCACGCCTTCGACTTTGATTTCCGGGGTGGTCTTGGGCATGACGATGGTGGCTTTGACGCCCAGCACTTTCGCCGCCAGGGCCAGACCCTGCGCATGGTTGCCCGCCGACGCGGTGACCACGCCACGGGCGCGCTCTTCGTCGCTGAGTTGCGTCAACTTGTTGTAGGCACCGCGAATCTTGAACGAGAACACTGGCTGCAAGTCTTCGCGCTTGAGCCAGATGTCGTTGCCCAGTCGCTCGGAGAGCTGGCGAGCGTTCTGCAGCGGGGTTTCTACGGCAACGTCATAAACGCGCGAGGTGAGGATCTTTTTGACGTACTGTTCGAGCATCGGAAAGCATCACTGAGCGGGTTGGGCAGGGCCAAGGAGTCTAACCCGGCTTTCGGGCGCACGACCACACGAATCCAGAGGTTTTAGCCACGCTTGCGGCTATAATGCCGGCCTTTCTGCCCACCCCTTGCCCGCTTCGGAGCCCGCATGACCCAGGATCAACTCAAACAGGCCGTGGCCCAGGCCGCCGTCGACTTCATCCTGCCGAAACTCGACGACAAGAGCATCGTCGGCGTCGGCACCGGCTCCACCGCCAACTGCTTCATC